>DATLGA010000001.1:0-2511 GCA_035540715.1 Candidatus Limnocylindrales bacterium
ACCAGGAGATCGGGCGTGCCGGGCGGGACGACGCGCCGGCCACGATCATCCTCCTCTATCGGCCGGAGGACCTGTCCCTGCGCAGCTTCTTCGCCTCCCAGCGCGGCGTCCCGCCCGGCGCGCCCGATCTCCTGGTAGTACGCGTCCACCGACTGGCTCGGAGCGTCGTGGATCACGAAGCGCACGTCCGGCTTGTCGACGCCCATGCCGAAGGCCGTGGTGGCGACCATGACCCCGTCAATGCCGTCGAGGAACCGCTCCTCGATCCCGGTCCGCCGGGCGGCCGGTATGCCCCCGTGATACGCCTCCGCCTTCACGCCGGCGGAGACGAGCGCGTCGGCAACGTCCTCGGCTCGACGCCGCGTCGGCGCGTACACGATGCCGGGATCGGGCAGCTCGCGGACGAGCTCGACGAGGCGATCGAGCTTGGCGCGCGCCTCGCCGGCGGACTCGACACGAAGCTCGAGGTTCGGCCGGTCGAAGCCGCGCGACACGACGGCGGCGTCGCGCATGGCGAGGCGCTCGAGGATCTCGTCCCGCACCGGCGGCGAGGCGGTCGCCGTGAGCGCGAGGAGCCGCGGCCGCCCGAGCTCCTCGCGCATCCGCCCGAGTCCGAGGTACGCCGGCCGGAAGTCGTGGCCCCACTCGGTCACGCAATGCGCCTCGTCGACGACGAACAGCGATGGGCGAGCTCGCCGAAGGCCGGCGGCGACCTCGGGGTTGTCGAGCTGCTCCGGGGCCAGGAGGAGGAACTCGAGCTCGTCATCGGCGAAGGCGTCGAGGATCTCGCGACGCCGTCTCGCTCCGATCCGCGAGTTCAGCGCCGCCGCGGTGGCCCCGCGCTCGGCGAGGTCGTCGACCTGGTCACGCTGGAGCGCGAGCAGGGGCGAGATGACGACGGTCGGCCCCGGGATCAGGAAGCCGGCGACCTGGTAGATCGCCGACTTGCCGGAGCCGGTGGGCAGCACGGCGAGCGTGTCGCGCCCCGCGGTGACGGCGTCGACCGCCTCGCGCTGGTGAGGGTGCAGCCGCTTCAGCCCGAGCTCGCGCCGGGCCACCCGGTCGGCGGTCTCCGCCGATGCGGTCGCGTCGCGAGGGCTCACGCTATCGCTCGGTCTCTTCGAATCCGCCCTCGGGCGTGCGGCGAAGGCGGACGGCGATCGGCCGTTCGCCGCCTGGGGTCGCGGACTCGCGGTCGCGCAGCTCGACGCAGACGCGATACGCGATGAGCCCCGCGATGACCGGCACGACCAGCACGGCGATGCGGAGCAGGTTCGTCGTCGCCTCGAGGGGCAGGTTGAGGATGACGGCCGCGACGTCGTTGCCGGCCGAGAGGGTCAGGATCACGAACACGCTGAGCGCCGCCACGCCGATCCCGGTCCGCACCGGGGCGTCGCGCGGGCGGTCGAGGAGGTGATGCTCACGCGTGTCGCCGGTCAGGCGCGCCTCGATGAAGGGCCACAGCGTCATGATCCCGAAGGCGATGCCCGGCAGGAGGATGCCGGGGATGAACGGCGACGGGATCGTCACGCCGAGGACCGTGAACTCGATCGGCGGGAAGAGGCGCAGCGCACCGTCGAGCCAGCCGACGTACCAGTCCGGCTGCGCCGGTGCGCTGACGCGCGTCGGGTCGAACGGGCCGTAGATCCAGACCGGGTTGATCTGGATGAGCCCGCCCATGAGCGCCAGCACGGCGGCGGTGAGCAGGAAGAGCCCCGTCGACTTGAAGACCTGCGTGGGCCAGAAGGCCTTGCCGACGACGTTGTCCTCGGTCGCGCGGCCGCCGCGGAACTGGGTGTGCTTCTGCCTCCAGAGGACCGCCAGGTGCAGGGCGATCAGCCCGATGAGCAGCGCCGGCAGCAGCATGATGTGGAACACGAACAGCCGGCTCACGATCGCGTGCCCCGGAAACTCGCCGCCGAAGAGCAGGAATCCCATCCACGGCCCGACGAACGGAATCGACAGGATCGCCGAGTAGATGATTCGCAGGCCGGTTCCCGAGAGGAGATCGTCGGGCAGCGAGTATCCGGTGATCCCCATCGCCAGCGCGAAGACGAGCAGCCCGATCCCGATCAGCCAGTTGATCTCGCGCGGCTTGCGGTACGCGCCGGTGAAGAAGACCCGCAGCTGGTGGATGACGATCGCCGCCACGAAGACCAGGGCGGCCCAGTGGTGGATCTGCCGCATGACCAGCCCGGCGCGCACGTCGAAGCTGATGTCGAGCGTCGAGACGTACGCCGCCGACAGCGTCTGCCCGTGGAGCGGCAGGTACGAGCCTTCGTACACGACCGGCGTCGCGTCCGGGACGTAGAACAGGGTCAGGAAGACCCCGGTGGCGACGAGGACGACCAGGCAGAACAGCGCCAGCTCGCCGAACAGGAAGGTCCAATGATCGGGGAACACCTTGCGCAGGCCGGTTCGCGTCCAGCCGGCGAGCCCGAGTCGTTCGTCGAACCAGCGGAACATCGTCAGTCGCCCACGTCCGCGGGGTCGCGGTCCTCGAGCAGTGCG
>DATLGA010000002.1:0-4864 GCA_035540715.1 Candidatus Limnocylindrales bacterium
GCGGGCGGTCGTCGACCGGTTCGAGGAGCTGATCGGGCTGGACCGGCTGCCGATGATCCACCTCAACGACTCGCGCTCGGAGCTGGGCTCGCGGTCGGACCGGCACGAGCACGTGGGCGCCGGGCGGATCGGGCCGGTGGGCCTGGGGGCTCTGCTCCGGGATCCCCGGCTGCGCGAGACGACCTTCATCATGGAGACGCCCGGAGCCGACGAGGGTTGGGACGCGGTGAACCTCCGGCGCGCGTGGCTGCTGTGGAACGGGGCCGATGAGCTGCCGATCCTGCCACCGAAGGCCTTCCGGACGAATCGCCGGTCGACGCGGATGGCGCCGAAGCGGTAGGTCCGGTTGGCGTGTAGCGATCGTGAAGCGGTTGTGCGGCGGTCGCGCGGCGCGGCGCTTTTCTCGTCATCTGCTCCGTGGGCGCGCAGTAGCCGGCCATTAGTGGACTCGCGGAGGGGATTCACGCTCCGGGATGCCCCCGGAACGCCGCCTCGGCCGGCTAATGCTCGAGAAGGGCACACATGTCAAGAGCAGGTGCGCGGTCCTGTCATGTGCGTCTTGGGCGTGCAGATGACCGGACGCCAACCGCCTCCATCCGGGGAGGAGCACCGAGATCCGGGAAACAGCGGACCCGGCGCCCATCACCGCCCCGAGCAGCGGTACGAGCGCCGGGCCCTGTTCAACTGGACCCGGGGAACGTCTCCCTAGATCACGGACGGCGCTGACCGGGGATGTCGTGCGGCGGGCCGCCAGGTCGGACGAAGTCCGGCGGGCCGGCATCCTCCTCCGACTCGTCGGCGTCGCCACCGTCGCCGCCGTTGCCGGCGCCGGCATGCGCCGGGACCGGAGCCCACGGCGGCGGGCCGGGCACCCAGGTCGGACGACCCTCCGCATTGCCGTTCTCACCGTTCTCCGGGCCCAGGCGCGGCGGGAAGTCGTCGGTGCCCCACGGGAAGCCGGTGGTGAAGATCGAGCGAAGCATCTCGATCACCCACGGCGGCGGGCCGGGCACCCACTCCGGGCGGCCTTCGGCATCGCCGTTCCCGCCGTTCTCACCGTTTTCGTCGTTGTCATCGCCGAGCTCGGGCTCGAGCCCCGGGCCGAGAACCTGGACGTTGATGCCGAGCTGGAACGGCTCGTCGTCATCGGTCACGCCGGCCAGGCGGAGATGCAGCGTCGCCTTGTCGCCGTCGTCGGTGGTGGCGAGCTCGTACGCGCCGCTGGCGTCGAAGGTGCCGTTCGCGTCGACCGACAGGACCAGCGGCAGCGTGTCGGAGGCCAGCGACGCATCGGGGCCGACGCCGCCCGGCTGGGGAGACGTGCGCCACAGGGTCAGCTCGGTCAGCTCGACGCCGGTCGTGCTCTCCGCCAGGTTGGCGACCGACACGGTGATCGACCACGTGCCCGATGCGGCCGCATCGGTGCAGGCGAAGCTGGAGTCGTAGCTCAGGAGCGCGCCGTCGGCGACCTGGCCGGTGCTCGCGCCCACGGCCTCGCAGGTCGGCGTGTCGCTCTGCGCCGTCGCGGGAACCGCGGTCATCGCCGCCAGCAGGCCGAGCGTGGCCAGGATGGCGATCGGCGCGCGCAGGGAGCGGAGTCGCATCGGTACGGGGTCCTCGCTGGATTGTGTGACAACGGTACAACGAGGACGGGCCGGCGAGGTTACGGCGAACGCTTCAGACGAACGTAACCTTTTCCACAGGGGTCCGTTGTACGGGTACGCTCGGATCGGTGAGGTGGATGGATGAAGCGGAGGAGCTCGAACGGCTCGTCGGCGCGGCGCGGGAGCGCGACCGCGATGCCGTCGCGCGCCTCTTCGACCGCTACTACGACGCGATCTACCGATACGCCTTCGCGCGGCTCGGGAACGTCGCCGATGCCGAGGATGCTGCCGCCGAGACCTTCACCGCGATGGTCCGCTCGCTGCCCCGCTTTCGATGGCGCGGCATCCCGTTCGAGGCATGGCTCTTCCGCATCGCGATGTCGAAGGTCGTCGACATCGCCCGGCACCGCTCGCGCGTCCGCTCGGGCGGCGACGTGGTGGCCGATGACCGGACCGATCCGCAGGTCGAGCCCGAACGCGTGGTGGCTCTCCGCGAGGTTCGCCGCGAGCTCGTCGCGGCGATCGAGCGGCTCCCACGGGACCAGCGCGACGTGGTGATGCTCCGATTCTTCGCCGGGCGGTCGATCCGTGAGACCGGCGAGCTTCTCGGCCGTTCCGAGGGCGCCGTCAAGCAGCTCCAGTTCCGGGCCCTGGCCTCCCTGCGCCGGAGGGCCGGCCGATGAGGTGGCTGCGCCCGACCGTCTCCCACCACACGCCGGAGGAGGCGATCGACGACGTCGCGCGCGTTCTCGAGGCCGCTGCACACGAGGCGCCGCCGCCGCGACGCGCCGAGGAGATCCGCCAGGCGCTGCTCGACGACATGGGCACCGGCCGGTGGGCCGTTCCCGGCCTGGTGCCGTTGGCCCTGGCGGGGGGCGTGCTGCTGCTGGCGCTGCTCGTGGGCGTGGGCGGGCCAGCGGTCGGATCCTGGGTCGTCGATCAGCTCGACCGGACCCCTGCCTCGCCCGATGCGGCGGGCCCCGACGGCACGGCAGATCCGTCGGTGCCTCAGCTGCCGCTCAACGAGGATCCGGCCATGCCGACGCGCGGCGAGCTGCCGTCAGAGGCCGCGACGCCCTCGCCCTCGGCCGCTCCGGCGAGTGGGGTGGCAGAGCCGTCGCCGGCCACGGCCCCGAGCACTGCGCCTGCCGGGCCCGCCGCTCCGGACCCGACTCCGGATGATGACGGTACGCCGGCCCCGCCGGCCCCGTCGGTCGGGCCTCCCAGCCCGATGCCCACGCCGCCGGCCACCGGACCGCCGCCGGGAACACCCGGGGGCTGATCAGCTCGCGCTCGTTCCTCGGGGGCGGGCCGATAGATCGAAACCCGGCGCGAGCGGGGGTCGTGCCCCTGAGTGGCCGATCTATCGGCCCCAGGCGGGAGTACGGTGCAGTGGTTGGGTCAGCTGCACCGCATGCGTGCAGTAACGGGAAGGAGCGATCGAGCGGGGCTGATTCACGCTCAGCGCGGCACGTTAGGGCCGCCATCGGCCGGCTAATGCGTGCGGAGGGTGCAGATGTCAGAACGGGGGTATCGGTTTCGTCATCTGCACCGCATGCGTGCACATGGCCGAATGCGTTGGGAGCAAACAGAAAGTCGGCTCAGCGGTCGTGCGCGTACCCATTCGGGTTGCCGTAGCCACCGTTCCCGCCGTTGATGTCGCTGCCGTTGTCGCGAAGGCGGCGCTGACGGACGGCGATGTAGGCCTGCATGAGCTCGCGCACGTCACCCTCGGTCAGCGTGTCATCCCCGCGGAGCGCGTACTCGACGCGGCTGGTCGGCAGTACGCTGCGCGAGTTCAACGACGCGAAATAGGCCGGCCCATCGGCTTCGTCGTGGATCTCGCGCAGCCCGCGAGCGAGCTTCGTGGCCGTGCCGAGGGAAGGCATGCGATCGCCCTTGATCAGCCGCGAGATCGTGGAGTGATCGACCCCTGACTGCAGCGCGAGCTGCCGCTGGCTCATCTTCTTCTCCTTCAGCTGGCCTCGGAGCCAGGCATTGAAGGAGCGCGGTGTCTGCAGCGTCATCTGCGACCTTCGTGCGCTGTACGGCATCGGTGCGGGTGCGCCGGTGGTGCGTACGAGCAACCGCAGCATCGCCCCGGGGGCGGGGCCTCTCAATAGGAGGAAGGTACCGAGTAGCCGCTCGGCGAGTCGTATATACGGTATATACGCGGCGGTCCCGGACGCTATCCACGCACCCCGTGAGCGCGGCGAATCTTGCGGCTGAAGGCGTAGAGGATGCCGCCCAGGATGATCACGGTGATGATGGTGAGCCCGCGGTCGACGAGCGCCACCGCGGCGGCCGGCTCCTGGGCGACGCCGTAGAGGAACAGCACGCCGATGATCCCGGCCTCGACGAAGCCGAATCCGGCCGGCGTGAGCGGGATGGCCGTCAACAGCGCGGCCGCAAGCGCCACGAAGACCGAGGCGCTGATCCCCAGGCCCACCTCCGGCAGCGCCAGCGCACGGATGACGAAGTACAACCGGGCGCCCTCGAGCAGCCAGATCACCGTGGTCAGGAACAGGATGACCGGGACGCTGCGCACGCCGAGCGCGCCCGTGCTGCCCTCGCGGAAGCGGTCCCAGAGCTCGCCGATGCGCTCGGGCAGCCACCGGTTCAGGTGGGCGCCGAAGAAGCGCAGCGCCACGATGAGCACGACGAGGCCGATGGAGATGACGAAGCCGATGAGGAACAGGGCGTCGATTTCGGGACGCGACCGGCCGCGGAAGGACCAGAACCCGGCCGAGAGGGCCAGCGCAGCGATGATGATGATGTCGGCGATCCGCTCGATGAAGACCGATCCGACCGTCCGCGAGATCGACGCGCCGTAGTTGCCGCGCAGCAGGTAGGCCCGATACAGGTCCCCGAGCTTGGCCGGCACCAGGCAGTTCACGAACCACGACAGGAACAGGATCTCGGTGGCGTCCCGGAAGCGGACGCGCATGCCGCTGCGGGCCAGCACGTACCGCCACCGGAAGCCCCGGATCGGGAAGGTGGCGTAGTAGGCGATGAAGGCGAGGAGCAGGAAGCCCGGGTCCGCCTGGCCGATGAGCCGCAGCACCTCGCCCCAGTCGAACCCTTCTCCGAAGACGAGGCGAACGAGGAGGAAGATCAGCAGCATGCCGAAGAGCAGCGACCCGATCGTCCTGACGTTCAGGATGCGGCGTCGGAGCGAAACCTCCTCGGGGATCGGTGCGCCGGCGTTCGCGTCGGCGTCGGTCATTCTTCCTCGGGTTCCTCGGCGGGGAGCTCCTCCC
>DATLGA010000003.1:0-20407 GCA_035540715.1 Candidatus Limnocylindrales bacterium
GCCGGTCGCCTTCGTCCCGCCGAAGGGCAGATGCGCCTCGGCGCCGATGGTGCCGTGGTTCACGTACCCGAGGCCTGACTCGAAGTCGCGAATCGACCGGAAGGCGAGATTGACGTCGCGCGTGAAGAGCGAGGTCGACAGGCCGTACTTCACGCCGTTCACGATCCGCACGGTCTCGTCCCAATCGGTGACCGGAATGACGGAGGTGACCGGCCCGAAGATCTCCTCCTGGGCGATCCGGGCATCGGGCTTCACCTCGGTGAAGATCGTCGGCTGGAAGAAGGATCCCTTGGCCAGGTCGCCGTCGCGGGCCGGCTCCCCGCCGATGACGAGATCGGCCTCGTCGCGGCCGATCGCCGCGTACGACTCGATGCGCTCGACGGCCCGCTCGTTGATGACCGGGCCAACATCGGTCTTCTCGTCGAGGCCGTCGCCGAGCACGAGCCGGGCGACGCGCTGGCGGAGCCGATGGATGAACTCATCGTGCACGGTCCGATGGACGATCAGCCGCGACGCCGCGGTGCAGCGCTGACCCGATGTGCCGAAGGCGGACCAGACGACCGAGTCGAGGGCGAGGTCGAGATCGGCGTCCTCCCAGATCACGATTGGGTTCTTGCCGCCGAGCTCGAGAGAGACCCGCTTGAGCGTCTTGGCGGCCCGCGTGCTGATTTCGACGCCGGTGTCGGTGTGGCCGGTGAAGCTGATGACGCGGACGTCGGGGTGATCGACGATGGCGTTCCCGACCTCGGCGCCAGAGCCGGTGACGACATTGACGACGCCTTCCGGCAGGCCGCCCTCGTTCAGGAGCTCAACGAAGCGGACCATGCAGGCCGGCGTGTCCGACGCAGGCTTCATGACGGCCGTGTTCCCACAGATGAGCGCCGGGAACAGCTTCCAGGCGGGGATTGCCACCGGGAAGTTCCACGGCGTGATGATGCCGACGACCCCGATCGGCCGCCGGATGGCCATCGCAAACTTATCCGGCATCTCCGACGGCACGGTCTGGCCGAAGAGTCGCCGGCCCTCCCCGGCCATGTAGTAGGCGACGTCGATCGCTTCCTGAACGTCACCCCGCGCCTCGGGCAGGACCTTGCCCATCTCGCGGGTCATGAGCTCCGAGAGCTCCTCCTTGTGCTCGGCGAGCAGGCGCGCGATGCGGAATAGGATCTCGCCGCGCTTGGGCGCCGGCATGGAGCTCCAGGCCGGATACGCGCGCTTCGCCGCTTCCACGGCGGCGTCGACGTCGCCCGGGCCCGAGGCCGGGAACTCGCCGATGACGGTCTCGTGGTTCGCCGGACTGACGCTGGTGAAGGTCGCGCCCGATGCGGCGCTCTTCCAATCGCCGCCGATGAGGTTGCGGTAGGTCTTGGTCACGGACGTGTCTCCTTCGTCGCACGACACCGTGCGAGGCTGGCCTTCGCAGAGGGAGCACCGATTGTACGTCGCAGGTCGCGGAACGAGCCTTGCACGGTGTCGGACGAAGAGGAGGAGATCGATGCGCAAAGGCAAGGAGCTGCAGGGGCTGGCGGTCGTCGACATCGGCACGGGCACGAAGCTCGGGAGCGTCGACGAGCCGATCGTCTCGCTCAGCGACGGGCGGATCGTCGGCGTGATGGTCAAGGGCGGGTCCGGCGGCCGCCGCGGGTACGTCGCCGCCGGCGACATCCGCTCGATCGGCACCGATGCGGTCACGGTCGCCAGCGGCGACGTCCTCCACGACGAGGCCGACCTCGACGAGGCGACGCGTGAGGCGTGGGAGGCGCGGAAGCATCTCGTGGGCAACAAGGTGATGACCGAAGGAGGAACGCTCCTCGGCACGGTGAGCGACTACTACGTCGACGAGCACGCCGCTCGCGTGGCCGGGCTGACGATCGGCGGGGGCCTTCTCAGCTCGGAGGACGCGCTTGCGGCGGACCGAGTCGTCTCCGTCGGCCCCGACGCAATCGTCGTTCGCGAAGAGGCCGGAGAAGGGCACGACGCGCCTGAGGGCGGGGCCACGGGCTGGGCGGGTCGCTAGAGAATCCCGAGCCGGCCGGGACATCCGACCCTGTGAGATCGGCGTTCCGCCGCCCATCATGGGCCCACAACTGAAGAACCGTCGTGTCGGGTTCCTGTATCCAACGATAACGGGGCTGAAGTAGTGGCACCCCGGTACGACGGCTCAGCGATGACGCCGGTCCGGCAACGGACCGGCGTCGTTGCGTTGCGCAGGTGCCGAGGCCAAGGTTCGATAAGCCGCTGGTAAGCGGCGGCGAAGACACTGTCGGCCATGATGGTCCGAACTCCGATCGACGCCTTGCACGCCGGCTCGCCTCCACCTGACAGGAGGCTGCCCCCATGTCAACCCGACGGCTCACGCTGGCGCTGCTCGCGGCGCTCATGCTGAGCTCGCTCACCACCGGCTCGGCGGCCGCAAAGCGGCCGCAGCCTGCGGCGCCGGCCGAGGAACGGCCGCTGACCGAGGAGGAGCTCGCGGAGTCCGACCTCAAGGTCGCCGCCGCCGAGGAGTACGCCGTCGCTCTCGCCGACGACGGCACGGACCTCGCGACGTTGTCGTGCATCACGCCCCAGGGCGGCGAATCGACCGATGACGCCTCGGTCGAGTCCGGGTGCACGACGCCGTCCGGCGCGCTGAGCGTCGAAGCGCGCGACCAGACCAAGAGCCACTATTGCGGGCCGGCGGTCGGTCAGGTCATCGCCAACTACACCTGGATGATGGCCAGCGGCAAGAACAAGTACTCGCAGTCGACGATCGCGACCTGGATGCAGACCGATGCGAAGGGGTACACCAACGCACCCGAGCTGCGGGACGGGCTCACGAAGGCGACGGCCAGCGCCCCGCGCCTGCCGTCCAACTGGAAGTGGGTCATCACCTATCTCACCGACACGGACAGCGACGGCGTCGTCGGCGACCAGCTCCACGACTACGTGCGCTGGAACGTGAGCGGCTCGAAGATGCCGCTCGCCTTCGCCGTCAAGCCCTATGACCGCAACTCGAAGTACCACCTCTCGAGCTGGGCCAAGCCGGTCAGCTCGGTCGGACACTGGATCGCGGCATACGGGTGGTACGCGACCTGGACCAACAACGACACGCCGCGTATCTACTACACGGACTCCTCGAAGGACGAAGGCGGGTCGACGGGCAAGTTCTGGGATCCGACGCGCACGATCGCGGCGCTGATCATGGAACACACGCAGCGGTTCGTCTGGTGACCCGACTGCACCGGCCGGCCGCGAGGCTGCTCGCGGCCGCCCTCATCATCCCTCTCCTTGCCGCGTGCGGCACCACCGGCCCCTCGGCGACGCCGGCTCCTTCCGCGTCCGGGGTCGCACCGGCGTCCCATGAGGCTCCCGCAGCCCCGGCGACGCGGCGGCCGTCGCGAGCAGATCCGCCGCCGGCGTCGTCGCGCGAGCCGGATCTCTCCACCCTCGTGGACCTCGGCACCGAGCTCACCATCGGCACGCTCCGCGGCGAGCACGCCGAGGCGATGCTGGAGTATGCGAGCGACGGCAGCAGCGTGATCTTCTCCTCGGGCATCGCACCGGACGTCTCCCGGGGCGACGCGGCACCCGACCTGTGGCGCCTCGTCCCGGGCCCGTCGGCGGTGCCCGAGCTGGTGTGGCGCAATCCCGCCCGCGGCAACTCGCTGGTGAAGATCGGCGGCGACCTCGGCGCGTACGCCTTCGTGGATGTCCCGTTGACCGGTGATCAGGCATGGACGCTGTGGTTCCTTCCGCGGCACCACACGACGGCGCTTCGCCTCGACGAGCATCCCGGCGACGAGGACGTGCCGAGCCTCGTTCCGAGCTTCAGCATCTGGGAGGATCGGATTGCGTGGACCGCCTTCGACCGGGGCGCGGCGGGGCCGGTCTCCCAGCTCCTGATGGCGGAGGCACCGGACTGGGAGCCGCGCGTTCTGCTCGAGCAGCCGGCGGCCGAAGCGGAGCTGTGGCTACCGTCGCTGTACGGCAACCGGCTGGCATTCACCGAGGTGCGGTATGCCGCGGATCGGGCGACCGACGAGCGACACGTGTACCTCATGAACGTCCATGATCCGGACGGTCGCCGGCGGCTCGACACCTCGGGCCGCGCGACGATGCCGGTCCTGGTCCCCGACGCTGTCCTCTGGAAGGAGGCCGACGCCGGCTTCAACATGTTCAACTGGGGCCGGATGTTCCGCTTCGACCTCGAGACCAACGCCGTGTCGCGGGTCGGCACATCGCCGCAGGAGTACGTGAACTACCCATCCGGCGGCAGCCGCTTCGTCGCGTGGCGCGGCGCGAACAGCTTCGCGCTCGGCGTCTACGACCACCTCCTGGGCGAAAACCGGCTGATCGAGCGAACCGGCAGCGGCAGGGAGACGAGCCTGCTTCGGCCGCACCTCGCGTGGGATCTCCTCGTCTGGATGCGGGTCGTCGGAAGCGGTCCGGGCGACGTCGCCGAGCTGCGCTACGCCTTCCTCCCGGACGCCGGTGACCTGAGGCGCTGAGCCGCCCGGACCTACGGGCGCGTCATGCGCATGACGTCGAGCGCCTCGTCGAGCTGCTGCTCGGTGAGGCGGCCGGCGTCGAGATGACCCCGCTCGATCACGACCTGCCGGATCGTCTTCCGGTCGGCGAGCGCCTGCTTGGCAATCGAAGCCGCCTCTTCGTAGCCGAGGTATCGGTTCAGCGGCGTCACGATCGCAGGCGAGCTCTCGGCGTACTCGCGCAATCGGTCCTCGTTGGCCGTGATCCCGTCGACGCACCGATCAGCAAGGAGTCGCGAGACGCTGGCGAGGAGACGAATCGACTCGAGCACGTTTCGGCCCAGCACCGGGAGCATGACGTTGAGCTCGAAGTTGCCCGCGGCGCCGCCCCAGGCGATCGCGGCGTCGTTTCCCACCACCTGGGCGCACACCATGAGCGTGGCCTCGGGGATGACCGGGTTCACCTTGCCGGGCATGATGCTGCTGCCGGGTTGGAGGTCGGGCAGGTTGATCTCGGCAAGACCGGCTCGGGGGCCGGAGCCCATCCAGCGCAGATCATTGGCGATCTTCGTCAGGCTGACCGCGATCGTCCGAAGCTGGCCCGAGAGCTCGACGAGCCCGTCGCGCGCGCCCTGGGCCTCGAAGTGGTCCCGAGCCTCGGTCAGTGGCAGGCCCGTGCGTGACGCGACCTCGGCGATGACGCGGCCTCCAAAGCCCGGTGGCGCGTTGATGCCCGTGCCGACCGCCGTGCCGCCGAGCGGAAGCTCGGCAACGCGCGGCAGGGTCGCATGGAGCCGCTCGATCCCGATGCGCATCTGCATCGCGTAGCCCCCGAACTCCTGGCCCAGCGTGACCGGCGTCGCGTCCATGAGATGCGTTCGGCCGGACTTCACGACAGCGGCGAATTCCTCGGCCTTGCGCTCCAGGGCCACCGCCAGGTGCTCCAGCGCGGGCACGAGGTCGCGGACGACGCCTGCGGTCGCTGCGACGTGGATGGAAGCGGGAAACAGGTCGTTCGACGACATCGGGTGATTCACGTCGTCGTTCGGGTGGACCGGCCGCCCGAGACGCTCCGCGGCCAGCGTGGCGAGCACCTCGTTCATGTTCATGTTGCTGCTCGTGCCGGACCCGGTCTGGAACACGTCGATGGGGAACTGGTCGTCGTGCTCCCCCCGGGCCACTTCGTCGGCGGCACCGACGATCGCGCTGGCGAGATCGCCGTCGATGAGCTCCATCTCCTGCTTGACCGATGCAACCGCCGCCTTGATGCGCGCCAGCGCCTCGATCTGCGAGCGTTCGAGGCGCCCGCCCGAGATCGGAAAGTTCTCCACCGCTCGCTGGGTCTGCGCCCGCCACTTCGCGTGCGCGGGGACGCGCACCTCGCCCATCGAGTCGCGCTCGGTCCGCTCGCCCCCGCCGGTCATCGACTGAAGTCGGGCGTCTCGGTGTCGACGAAGCGAATCACCGGCGGAATGAGGTACGGAAGCTGCCCATCCTCCAGGTCGGCGAGCAGGCGACGGCCCTTGCCCATCAGCTCGGTCACCAGGACCCCTCGGTGCACCGGCTCGAACGGGCGAAGCTTCTCCAGGCCCTCGGCGAGCTTGTTGCGGGCGCCGCGCCCATTGCGCCGCTGCAGGTGCAGGAGCCCCGCGGCAACCTGGATCAGGCCCTGGAAGAACGGGCGCTCCTCCTCCGGAGCGGCTCGCCACAACGTCTCCCACGCTTCGTGCGCGTGCCAGTAGCGGACCCCGTTGAACAGGGCCACGCCCCGCCGAAAGAGCCGGTCGGCCTCGGCCGGATCGAGCGGCGGCGTCCGGCCCGGCGGCAGGTCCCCCGGACTCGATGGATCCGTGCGCGCGGACGGCGCGGGCGTGTCGGTCATCGGCCCGATCGTAGCAGGCTGCGTCTCGCCGACCGGCCGTGCCCGGCGGGGCGGGCGAGGCGCTCGCGTTCGGCCGCTTCCGGTAGGCTGCGCCCATGGAGCACCCTCGCTGGTGGCAGACCGGCGTCGTCTACGAGATCTATCCGCGCTCGTTCGCCGATGCGGACGGCGATGGCATCGGCGACCTCCGAGGCATCCTCGCCCGTCTCCACCACGTCGCCTGGCTCGGGGTCGACGCGGTCTGGATCGCTCCCTTCTACCCGTCGCCCATGGCCGACTTCGGCTACGACGTGGCCGACCACACCGGCGTCGATCCGATGTTCGGCACGCTCGACGACTTCGACGCCCTCCTGGCGGAGGCGCATCGGCTCGGGATCCGGGTGATCATCGACTACGTCCCGAACCACACGAGCGACCGTCACCCGTGGTTCCTCGAGTCGCGCAGCTCCCCCCACCATCCGAAGCGCGACTGGTACGTGTGGCGTGATCCGAAGCCCGACGGCGGGCCACCGAACAACTGGATCAGCATGTTCGGCGGACCGGCATGGGAGCTGGACGAGGCGAGCGGCCAGTACTACCTCCACTCGTTCCTGAAGGAGCAGCCGGATCTGAACTGGCGCCACCCGGAAGCGCGAGCGGCGATGCTCGACGTGCTGCGGTTCTGGCTCGACCGGGGCGTGAACGGGTTCCGGATCGACGTTGCCCAGTTCGTCGCGAAGGATCCCGAGCTGCGCGACAACCCGCCGAACCCGGAGCCACAGCGACTCGCCCACCTTGGCGAATGGCGGCACCAGCTCCACCTCTACGACCACGGACATCCGGACCTCCACGACATCTACCGCGAGATCCGGCGCCTCGTGGATTCCTACCCGGGCGACCGGGTCATCATCGGTGAGCTCCATCATCCCGACTTCGAGATCTGGGCCGGCTTCTACGGCGAAGAGCTCGACGAGATCCACCTGCCCTTCAACTTCCACCTCCTCCACGCCCCGTGGGACTCGACGTCCCTTGCGGCCGTCATCGCCTCGGTCTGCCGGGCCCTGCCGGAGGGCGCGTACGCCAACTGGGTCCTCGGCAACCACGATCAGCCGCGGATCGCCTCCCGCATCGGCCGGTCGCAGGCCCGCATCGCGATGCTGATGCTCCTCACCTTGCGCGGTGCGCCGACCTTGTACTACGGGGAGGAGATCGGCATGGAGAACGCCGTGGTGGCGCCGGAGCGCACGCAGGATCCGTGGGGCATTCGCGAGCCTTCCCAGAGTCGCGACCCCGAACGTGCCCCGATGGCGTGGGACGCGTCCCCCAACGCCGGGTTCGCGCCGCCAGGCGTCGAGCCGTGGCTGCCGCTGGGCCGCGACGCGGACCGGGTCAACGTGTCGGCCCAGCGGGACGATCCGGACTCGATGCTGTGCCTGACGCGGCGGCTCCTCCGCCTGCGACGCGAGCATCCGATCCTGCGTGACGGCGCTTTCGAGCCGATGGACGATGTTCCGGAGGGAGTCGTCGCCTTCCGGCGCGTCACCAATGCCGGCTCGGCGCTCGTCGCACTGAACGTCACCTCCGAGGCGCGCCGGCTGCCCGGCGACTGGGCCGGGACCGTCATCGCGGCCACGCATCGCGAGCGCGAGGGAGAGACGGTCGGGCCCAGCCTCGAGCTGCGCGCCGACGAGGGGCTGGTGCTCGAGCTGGGCTGAGGATCAGGCAGGCCGATACGGCGCGCGGTCGTCGATGTTCTCGGACGACGTCAGGAATCCCGCGCGGGCGCGCCTCAGTCCACGATCTTCGCCATGACGTGCTTCACGATCGTGTAGTCCTCGATCGAGTACTTGCTCATGTCCTTGCCGTAGCCGGACTGCTTGAACCCACCATGCGGCATCTCGGACGCGATCGTCAGGTGATCGTTGATCCACACGGTGCCGAAGCGGAGCGCGCGCGCCGCCCGCAGCGCCTTCTTGACGTCACGCGTCCAGACGGACGCGGCGAGGCCGTACGGGACGCCGTTCGCCCAGCGCACACCTTCGTCCTCGTCGGAGAAGTGCTGGACCGTGACGACCGGCCCGAAGACCTCGCTCTGCACGATCTCGGAGTCCTGCGCCACGTTCGTGACGAGCGTCGGCTTGTAGAAGAACCCCTTCGTGCCGTTCGTCTCGCCACCGGCCGCGACCTCGGCGCCATAGCCCCGCGCCCGGTCCACGAAGCCGATCACCCGCTCCTGCTGGCCCTTGCTCACGAGCGGGCCCATCTCGAGATCCGGATCGGACGCCGGATCCCCCACGGTGATCGAGCCGACCGCCGGGACCAGCGCGTCCATGGCGCGGTCGTACCCGGCCTTCTGCACGATGACGCGCGTCGCCGCCGTGCAGTCCTGGCCGGAGTTGAAGAACCCGGCGGCCTTCACCGACTCGGCGAGCGCGTCGAGGTCGGCATCGTCGAAGACGAGAACCGGCGCCTTGCCGCCCAGCTCGAGGTGCACCCGCTTCACGGTGTCGCTCGCCGCCGCCGCGATGCGCTTGCCCGTCGCGGTGTCGCCGGTGATCGAGATCATGTCGACCTTCGGGTGCGTCGCCAGGCGCTCGCCCACCACGCTTCCCGGACCGGTGATGACGTTGAGGACTCCCTTGGGGAAGATGTCCGCCGCCAGCTCGGCGATGCGCAGCGACGAGAGGGGCGTCAGGGAGCTCGGCTTGAGCACGACGGTGCAACCCGCGGCGAGCGCGGGGCCGATCTTCCAGATGGCCATCATGAGCGGGTAGTTCCAGGGGGCCACCTGCGCGACGACGCCGACCGGGTCGCGTCGGATCATGCTCGTGTGCGTGTCGACGTACTCGCCGGCCGCGGCACCCTCCACGACTCGCGCGGCGCCGGCGTAGAAGCGCAGGTTGTCGATCGTGAATTCGACGTCGAAGTCGGCGGTGCCCTTCGGCTTGCCGACGTTCGCCTGCTCGAGCCGCGACAGCGTCTCCGCATCGGCCTCGAACGCATCGGCGAGCTTGTGGAGCATCTCCGACCGCGTCTTCGGCGGCGTCAACGACCAGGACTCGAAGGCCGCGGCTGCGGCGTCCACGGCCCGATCGGCGTCCTCCGCCGTCGCCTGGGGTACCTGTGCGATGACCTCTTCGGTGGCCGGATTGATGATGTCGGTCGTCTCGCCACTCGCGGCGTCGACCCAGTCGCCGTTGATGAACAGTTGCTGGCGGGGCGCGGTGAGGGTCATGGTTGCATCGGACCTCGAACGAAACAGGTGGCTGCGGAACGGTCCGGTCGGGCGGTGCCCGCTACCGATACACCGTGATTCTACTCTGCCGGTCGTCGGATTCCACTACCTCGAAGGCCATTCCGGTGCGGAATCGGTCACCCGCGGACCGGACGAAAGCCGCCGTCCGCGGCACGGGCCATCACGAACAGGAGATCGGCGAGCCGGTTGAGGTAGGGAATGACGTGGGAGTCCGGCAACCCGCCGGCCTCGGCCAGGGCGACCGCACGCCGCTCGGCCCGGCGAACGGTGGTACGCGCCACGTCGAGCGCGGCACCGGTCACCGACTCGCCGGGGATGACGAACTCCCTGGGCTGCTCGACCAGCTGCTCGAGGTCGTCGATCTCTCGCTCGAGGACGGCGACCATCGCATCGGTCACTCGCGTGCTCCCATCGGTCAGGCGGTCGCGCCGCTCGACGTGCGTCGCCAGCTCCGCGCCGACGACGAACAGCTCGCGCTGCAGACGCATGAGCAGGGTGGCCAGGCGAGCCTCCGTCCGATCGGTCTCCGAACCGATGGACGCCCGCGCGACGCCGAGCGCCGAGACCGCCTCGTCCGTGGTGCCGTAGGCCTCCGTGCGAAGGTCCGCCTTGCTGACGCGATCACCGCCGAAGAGGAGGCCGGTCGTGCCGGTGTCGCCCTTGCGGGTGTAGATGCGCATGCGGGGGTCAGCACTCCGTTGCGGGCTCGAGGCGCCGGCTGGCACCCGCTCTGCATGGTACCCCGCGTCATGGAGCGCACGGAGCGACCGGAGCTCCGCGGCAAGCGCGTGCTCGTCGTGAACGACACGCAGGAGATCCTCGAGCTCTTTACCGACCTCCTCGGCGAGATGGGCCTCGAATCGGTCGCGATGAGCTATGCGCCACGGGAGCTCAACCGCGTTCGCGCCGTCGATCCCGACCTCATCATCCTCGACTTCGTGTTCGGCGAGAAGGAGCTGATGGGCTGGCAGCTGCTCCAGAAGCTGAAGATGGATCGCACGCTCGAGCAGGTGCCGGTCATCGTCTGCAGCGCCGCGATCCGGATGCTCTCCGAGCTCGAGGGGTATCTCACCGAGCACGGCGTGGTGATCGTCGTCAAGCCCTTCAACCTCGACCAGCTCGAGGAGGCCGTCATGAAGGCCCTCGGCAGCAGGCGAGGCGGCGGGCGTTCGGCTCGAGGGGCCGTGGACGCCCTGCGCGAGCACAACGCTGCTGACGCGGACGCCGGCGGCGACGCACGTGGGCAGGCCTAGAAGAGGCCGGGCGGCGGCTCCCAGCGCTCGGCCAGAAGGGTCACCTTGACCGGCGGCCCGACGACCTCCTCGGCCTTGGTCTTCACGCTCTGGATCAGCTCACCGGCCCACGGGCAGAACGGCGTGGTGAGGACCATCTTGATCTCGGTGGGAGCCCCATCGGCGCCGATCTCGACGGCCTTGATGAGATCGAGATCGACGATGCTCATCCCGATCTCCGGATCGTGGATGTCGTAGAGCGCGGTCATCACCTCGTCCACCTTGCCGAGGTTCGAATCGATCGTCATGCCTACAGGATACGCCTCGCCGCGATCGAGCGCCCGAACCGGATCCGACCGCTGTGGTTCCGACGACTAGAGGAGGCGGGCGTCGAAGTTCGGGTGGGGCGCCGGGACGAGCGGACGCACGCGCTGGTAGCCCTCGTAGATCGGCCGATCCCCGGCGATGGCGTCCTTCAGCGCCGCCACGACATCGGCCGTGTCGGTCTGGCTGGCGTGGCAGCCGAGCGCGTCGAGCTTCCTTCCGGCGACGCCGGTGATCTCGATGCGATGCGTGGCGGCCTGCTCCTCCGGCGAGAGGTCGAACCGGTTCCCGCCCGGGTCGAAGATCGGTGAGATCACGTAGACGGCGTTCGGCGCGATCCCTGCCTCGGCCAGCTGCTCGACCGCCCAGCGCGTGGCGTTTCCGACCACGATGTGATCGGGGTGCCCGGTCACACCGTGCGGTCCGAACGTGATGACCGCCTGCGGACGGCGGTCCGCAAGCCACGCCGCGATCTCGTCCACGAGGCGCTCGAACGGCTCGTCGGCCACGCCGCCATCCGGATAACCGTCGAGCAGCGACACCTCGTCGAGGCCGATGGCGCGCGCGGCGCAGATGAGCTCCGCCTCGCGTACGTCGCCGACGGCCGGGTCGCGCTCGCCGTCCGCGGATCCGGCCTCCCCGCGCGTCACGACGAGCAGACGCGTCGTCCGACCCTCTTCGTGGGCCAGGGCCAGCGCGCCGGCACAGCCGAAGCTCTCGTCGTCGGGATGCGCGAGGACGGCCGCCAGGCCGCCCGGGGCGATCGAGTAGGTCACCGATCCTCCTGTCCTGGATGCGGTACACGACCGGGATCGTCGTCGTCGGAGAGCGCCGTCGAGCCTCGTCGCTCCACGGCGGTCCTCATCGTACGCAGGACAGCCAGCTTGCCGCTGGCGACGTCCGCAATGAAGCGCCGCGTCGCGGCCTCGTCGAGCGCCGAGCCCGGCGGGGCGCTTCCCCGTCCGACGTTGAGCCAGGCCAGGTGATAGCGGTCCATCCGACCCCACACGCGCTCGAGCAGCCGGTCCGAGTCGATCAGCCAGCCCCTGAAGGACTCCCATTCGGGATTCTCGATGAGCCGTTCCCCGGTGGCGATCAGCTCGTCGGTCGCCTCCAGAAAGGCGGCTCGCGACATGACGACACGACGCTCGTTCACTGCGCCGCCGAGTATAGGGAGGGCTGCGCCGGCCGCGGCGTTCGTACCATTGCCGGGCACCGACGCTCCACGGAGACTCGGCCGCATGGAGCGATCCCGGGCTCGCGAGCTCGCCCGCGCCGGCCTCCTGCTGCTCGGCGCGACGCTGGTCGTCGCCCTTCTCGCCACCGTGCGTCTCGTTCCACCGGCCGATCTTCCGCGCGCCGGCCTGAACTGGATGCCGCCCTCGCTCCTCGGGGTCCTCACGTTCACCGCCACCGCGACCGCGCTCGTGTGCCTGGTCGCCGGCCTGCGCGGGGGGACGCTCGCCGCCCTGATGGGTGCGGGAGCCGCGGGCGCGGTCGCCGGCGGCGCGGTCGTGCAGCTCGCGGGCGGCAGTGGCTTCATCGGCGCGCTGCCGGTGGGGGGGCTGCTGTTCGCCGCCGCGGCCGCCGCGGACCGGACGCGGACGCTCGTCGCCGGTCGGGCCGCACGGCTCGGGATCGCTGCAGCAGGGCTCGCCGCCGCCGAGGCCGGCGCGCTCGCCGGTACGGTCCCGCTGACCCGGCAGGTGCTCGAGCCGGCCACGTTCGCGCTGCTCGGCGCAGCAACCGCCATGGCGCTCGCCGGCGCCCTGCTGAGCCGCCGGCTCGCGGTCAGCGGCGTTCTCGCCGCCATCGGCGTGGCGGCCGTGCTCCTCGCGCGCGGGCCGGCACTGGAGCTGCTCATCGGCGTCACCGCGATCACGGCGGCTCATCTCGAAGCCCTCCGCTCGACGACGGCGCGGCCCGACCACGAACCGGCCGGCGACGACGGCGCGCGGCTCCCCGAGCTCGCGGCCCATCTCGCCGATGCGGTGCTCCAGTTCGACGGCCGGCTGCAGCTCAGGGACTGGAACCCGACCGCGGGATCGCTGCTCGGCCTCGACGAGGCATCGCGCGGCGGGCGGCTCGAGGACCTTCTCGGCCTGTCGATCACCGAGCTGCCGGCTCGCGACGGATCGGCAACCACGGCGTCCGGCGTGGGCGGGATCCAGATCGGCCTGCACCGCTCGGGTGACGGCGTGACCGCCGTGATCCGAGATGGCCGCGGTGACGCCGACGCCGATCGGCTCGCGCGGGAGCTTCGCGGCACGCTCGAGGAGCTGCTTCGCGCCCGGCGGACGATCGAGCTGCAGCGCGAAGAGCTGGAGCGATCGGCGACCGTGGATCTCCTCACCGGCGTCCTGAGCCGCGGTGCGATCCTGGATCGCCTTCGAACCGAGATCGCCCAGGCCCGTCGCTACCAGCACCCCGTGGCGGCCGTCCTCATGGACGTCGATCGCTTCGTCGACATCAACCGGCGCCACGGAGTCGCCGGCGGTGACGCGCTGCTGCGGGAGGTCGCGCTGCGTCTGCGCCTTCGCATCCGGGAGGCCGATGCGCTCGGGCGGGCCGGCAGCGATGGCTTCCTGGCTGTGCTCCCGCACACCGACGAGGAGGGGGCTGCCACCTTCGCCAGCGCGCTGCGACACCGCATCAGTCAGCGCCCGGTGCTGCTCGACGAGGAGCTGCTCACCGTGACGGCGAGCATCGGCGTGGCGGTCATGCGTCCCGGCGAGGATCTCGACCTCGACGGGGTTCTGACGCGTGCCACGGAGGCACTCGACAGCGCCCGCCGCGCGGGCGGTGACCGGATCGCCCTGGACCGGCTCCACGGGCTCGCTCGCCTCGAGGACCGGCGACGCCCGGACGTCTCCGAGGAGGGCCGAAAGGCACAAGATAGCGGCCGCTGACTTATCCACACCGCTACATGTTGTGGATAAGAACGCGCGAGACCGGTGGCCGGCTGGTAGACTCGGCGCCGATGCCAGCCACCTCCACCGCCCTCTCCGCCAAGCTCATCTTCCCGACCCGGGAGATCGTCGAGGAGTACTACCTCCCGATCATCTACACGGCCTGCCGGACCTGCTATTCCGAGATGGTGCCCGACAGGATCTGGGACAAGGCGGTGAGCCGCGAAACGGCCGACGAGAAGCAGCAGAGCCTAGTCCGCAAGGTCATGGAGTCGGGGCACGGCTCGACGATCGAGCACGTGAACTTCACGTTCGCGATCAGCGGCGTCACGCGCACGCTTTCGCACCAGCTCGTGCGGCACCGGGCGGGGACGGCGTTCGACCAGCAGTCGCAGCGGTACGTCAGCTTCAAGAAGCGCGACAACTACACGGTGCCGGACTCGATCGCGAAGGGAGACCTGCCCGATGACCTCGCGGGCCGGTTCCAGCAGGCGATCGACGACAACCTCGACCTCTACGGCCAGCTGCTCCAGGCCGAGGTCCCGGCCGAGGACGCCCGATTCATCTTCCCGAACGCCATGCAGACGAACCTCATCATGACGGTCAACCTGCGGCAGCTCATCCACATGAGCGGTTTGCGCCTGTGCACGATGGCGCAGTGGGAGATCCGTCAGCTGTTCAAGCAGATCCGCCACGAGATCTTCCGCGTGTCGCCGTTCTTCGGAAGCTTCCTCGTGCCGAAATGCGTCCCGCTCGGCTACTGCGACGAGATGGGCAACCGCGACGAGCACTGCCGCATCAAGCCCCACCGCGACACCGTCATGGCCGTCTGGGACGCCTACCGGGCGGGCGAGCTCGCCGAGACCGATGGGCCGGTCGTGCCGGAGACGAGCCCATTCCGCCCGAAGCCGCGGCGCGTCCCGCTCCCGGTGGCCGATGGCGACGTGCGTCCGTCACACCCCGAGCCGGTGGGGGCGCAGGTGGGGCAGGCAGGAGACTCCGACCGCGTCTGACGCGCGCTACGCTCCACGCGTGCAATCGAGCCTGACCACGACATGACCCTCGAGGGTCGTCGGCCCGGCGACCGCCGCGTGCGGGTCCAACGAACGCAGCCGGAGGAGTTCACCGTCCGGGCGCCGCGGCCGCTCCGCAAGGCGCCGCCACCGGCCGTCTCGCTGCTCGTCGTCTTCGTCGTCCTCATCGCCATCGGGACCGGGCTCCTCATGCTGCCGTTCGCGACGGCCAGCGGCGAGCCGACCCGCTTCGTGGACGCCCTGTTCACGGCGACCAGTGCGGTCTGCGTCACCGGTCTCGTGGTGTTCGACACCGGGACGTACTGGAGCACCTTCGGCCACATCGTGATCCTGGCGCTCATCCAGCTCGGCGGGTTCGGGATCATGGCCGGCTCGACGCTGCTGCTGTTCCTCTTCCTCCGGCGCCGGACGACGCTGCGCGACCGGGTCGTGGTCCAGGAGTCCCTCGGCGGCCTCCAGCTCGGCACCGTCACGACGCTCGTCAAGCGCATCGCGATCTTCACGATCGTGTGCGAGGTCATCGGCGCGGTCGTCCTCGGGGTCAGCTTCACGATCGGCGGAGAGGCCGGCCCGCCCGGGGACACGCTCGGCGTGTGGTGGGGCATCTTCCATTCGATTTCGGCGTTCAACAACGCCGGGTTCGACCTCACCGGCGACTTCCGGTCGCTGGAGCCGTTCATCGACGACTGGGTCGTCCTCGGCACCCACGGGATCCTCCTCATCCTCGGGGGCCTCGGCTTCGCGATCGTCGGGGACGCCCTATGGAAGCGCCGATGGCACCGCATGGCGCTCGAGACGAAACTGGTGCTCTCGACGACGGCCGCTCTTCTCGTCGGCGGCGCGATCTTCATCGCGCTGACCGAGTGGACGAACCCCGCGACCCTCGGGGCGCTCCCGGAGGCACAGCGCATCCTCAACGCGCTCTTCGAGTCGGCCACGCTTCGGACCGCCGGCTTCAGCGCGATCGATACCGGGGCCCTTCTCGACTCGACGCTGTTCATCGTGATGGCCCTCATGTTCATCGGCGGCGCATCCGGCTCGACGGCCGGTGGGATCAAGGTCAACACCTTCAGTGTGCTCCTCATCGCGATCATCTCGACCGTGAAGGGTGACCCGTCGGCGACCGCGTTCGGTCGTCGCATCCAGCACGCGATCGTGTACCGGGCGCTGGCCGTGGCGCTGCTTTCCATCGGCTTCGTGTTCCTCACCGGGGTGGGGCTGACGCTCACGACGAACGCGGCCTTCGTCGACACGCTCTTCGAGGCCGTCTCCGCCTTCGGGACGGTCGGCGCGAGCACCGGCATCACGCCGGACCTTTCGGACCCCGCACGGGTGATCACGACGGTCGCGATGTTCGTCGGGCGGCTCGGACCGCTGACGTTGGTGTTGGCGCTGGCCGCGCGCGCGCATCCGGTGGCGTATCGTCCGGCCGTCGAGACGGTCCGGATCGGCTAGGCTCACGCACACCCCACGAGGAGGCTCGGATGGCCGGAGAACAGGTGATGGTGATCGGGCTGGGCCGATTCGGCTCGGCGGTCGCGCGGGAGCTGGAGCGCCTCGGCCACCAGGTGCTCGCGATCGACCAGAGCGAGGCGCTCGTCAACGACATCGCGCCTGACGTCACCCACGCCCTCCAGCTCGATGCGGCAGACGAGGACGCGCTCCGGTCAGCCGGGGCCGCGGATTTCGCGACCGCGATCGTCGCCATCAGCAGCGACGCCGAGCCGTCGATTTTCGCGACGATGGTGCTGAAGCGCCTGGGGGTGCGCAATGTCATCGCCAAGGCGGGCAGCCTGCTCCACGGCGAAATTCTCCACCGGGTCGGCGCCGACCGGGTCGTCTTTCCGGAGCGCGAGACCGGGCTGCGACTCGCGCACTCGTTCAACGTGCCGAACGTGATCGACTACCTCGACGTCGCGCCGGCCTTCGGGATCGAGAAGATACGGCCGCCGCGCACGTTCGTGGGCAAGTCGCTCGGCGAGCTCGACCTCAAGGCGCGGCTCGGGCTGACGCCGATCGCCCTCCGACGGGGCAACCAGGTGTTCGTGAACCCCGCGAAAGAAGAGCGACTCGGCGAGGACGACGAGCTCATCCTCATCGGCCGCGACGACAAGCTCGATCAGCTCCGGGGCTGATGCCGCGTCGGCAGTCCTAGTTGTCCGGGGACACGCCGTCGCCGAGCGTGAACCGCCGCAGCTCCTCCTGGCAGGCCTCGCTGAGCCGCCGCCCCTCGTTCACGAGAAAGGAGCTCATCTTCGTCGAGTCGGTGATCAGGAGCGTGTGTCCCCGCTCGTTCCGATCGAGGACGATCCGGTCGTCGCCGTGGAAGCTGATGGCCCAGTTCGCCTGGAGCTGCACGAGCTCGGCGAGGACGACCTTCTCGCTGAAGTACCAGTCGAGGAACGTGGCGTTCAGCGCGTTGACGACATCGCGCAGCTGGAGCGTCTCGTTCCGCCGGAGGCGGGAGAGGAAGTGGACGATCCGCAGCGCGGCGAACGGGTCTCCGCTCCGAGCGATCTGCGGCGGCGCGAGCGTCGGGTCAGGCATCCCGTCGGGGACGCTGCCGACGAGCGGGGATGGAGCGCTGGTCATCGCCACCGAGTATCCCGCGCGGGGCGCGACCGGGCAAACGCCGCACCAGCGTGATGGATCATCGCGTGGTCCGACCGCCTGGCGCGCCCTCGCCGGCGCACGACTTCAGCCGATCCGCTGGCCCTCGATCGCGGCGGGCTCGGGAGCGAGGAGATGCACCTCGCCGCCGTCGCCCATGGCACCGAGGACGAGCACCTCGCTCTTGAAGCCGGCGATCCGCCGCGGTGGGAGGTTGACGACTCCGACCACCTGGCGGCCGATGAGCGCGACCGGGTCCGGGTAGGTCACCGTCAGCTGGGCCGAGCTCACCCGCTGGCCGATCTCCGGGCCGAAGTCGATGCGGAGCTTGTACGAGGGCTTGCGCGCCTCCGGGAACGGCTCCGCACCGACGACGCGACCGACCCGCATGTCGACACGCAGGAAGTCGTCGAAGTCGATCATCGGCGCACGATAGCAGCAGGACCCGGTGCGGCGGCGCACCGGCCCCAGGTAGGACTTTCGACCCGTTGGTGCGTCGACGGGCACTGCGTACGGTTGCGCCACGGCCGCGCACCGCCTTTCGAGCGCGGCCTCCACCCGCAGGAGGGAACGTGACGTTCTGGAACTGGCGCCGCGGCTCGACACCGACGCACGGCTCGACCGCGATCGCTGCCTCGCCCGAGCTTGCGCCGATCGAGCTGTACACCGCCGAATCCCGCATCGTCGGCTGGGTGGCGCCCGACGGCCAGCGCGTGACCGACCTGCTCAACAGCCGCGACGAGCTCCGGCTGTGGCGACCGAGCCCCGGCGCCCTCGACGATCGCACTGTGCCGGGCGCGGACGTTGCCGACGAGAGCGGCGAGTGGGAGAGCCTGGCCACCGCGCGGATCATCCTGGCCATGCCACCGGAGTGGCGCGCGAGCCGTCAGCTGCGGCTGCATCGGCGCCTCCGGCGCGCTGCCGTGGCCGCCGGCCCGTTCAGCGTGACGGGCAACGTCCATCTCCACCCCGGCGTCGAGGTGGGCCTGCACCTCGCGCGCAACCGCGCGTTCCTGCCGCTCACCGACGCCTACCTCCTCCACACCGGTGAGCCGCCGTTCGAGCACGTGGTGAGCGTGGTGATCGTCAACACCGCGCACGTCTCCCAGATCGTCCCGCTCGTCACCCTGGCCTGAGCCCCCGCGGCCATAATTGGCCGCGATGGCCCTCCTCCGCAGCGCCCACGATCCGGCCTCCCCGACGGCGGCCGGCAACGCGACGGCCATGGCGGCCCTCGTCGCCGACCTTCGCGCGAGGACGGCCGCGCTCAGTGAGCGCGGCGCCGGCGGCGACGACCGTTCCATCGCGCGTCATCGCGAGCGCGGCAAGCTGCCGGTTCGCGAGCGGATCGATCGGCTCCTCGATCCGGGGGCCGCCTTCCTGGAGCTGTCGGCCCTGGCGGCGAGCGACCTGTACGACGGCGACGCGCCCGGCGCGGGCATCGTCACCGGCATCGGTCGCGTCGAGAACGTCGAGTGCGTGGTCGTCGCGAACGACGCCACGGTCAAGGGTGGGACGTACTACCCGATGACGGTGAAGAAGCACTTGCGCGCCCAGGAGATCGCCCTCGAGAACCGGCTGCCGTGCATCTATCTCGTCGACTCCGGCGGCGCCTTCCTGCCGCTCCAGGACGAGGTCTTCCCCGATCGGGAGCACTTCGGCCGCATCTTCTACAACCAGGCGCAGCTGTCCGCCCGTCGGATCCCGCAGATCGCGCTCGTCATGGGCTCGTGCACGGCCGGCGGCGCCTACGTCCCGGCCATGAGCGACGAGACGGTCATCGTGAAGGGCACCGGCACGATCTTCCTCGGCGGCCCGCCGCTGGTTCAGGCCGCCACCGGCGAGATCGTCAGCGCAGAGGAGCTCGGCGGGGCCGAGGTTCACACGGTCCAGTCCGGCGTTGCCGACCACTACGCACTCGACGACGAGCATGCGCTCGCCATCGGGCGCCAGATCGTGCGCAACCTCGCGTGGCGCAAGCCCGATCCGCCGTGGGAGGTCGTCGAGCCCGCGGAGCCATCGGTCCCGGCCGACGATCTCTACGGGGTCATCCCGGCCGATGCGCGACAGAGCTACGACGTGCGCGAGGTGATCGCCCGGATCGTCGACGGCAGCGACTTCCACGAGTTCAAGGAACGATACGGCGAGACGCTCGTCTGCGGGTTCGCCCGGATCTGGGGACATCCGGTCGGGATCATCGCCAACAACGGCATCCTGTTCAGCAGCTCGAGTTCAAAGGGCGCGCACTTCATCGAGCTGGCCTCTCAGCGCCGCATCCCACTCGTCTTCCTCCAGAACATCACCGGCTTCATGGTCGGCAGGGAGTACGAGGCCGGCGGGATCGCTCGGGACGGCGCGAAGCTCGTCACGGCGGTGGCGACGACGAACGTGCCGAAGTTCACCGTCATCATCGGCGGCAGCTTCGGCGCGGGAAACTACGGCATGGCCGGGCGTGCCTACGGGCCGCGCCAGCTCTGGATGTGGCCAAACGCGCGGATCAGCGTCATGGGCGGCCAGCAGGCGGCCCGCGTGCTGTCGACCGTTCGGGGCGGCTTCGCGACCGATGCGGAGCGCGACGCGTTCGAGGCGCCGATCCTCGCGAAGTACGAGCGCGAGGGCTCGCCGTACCACTCGACGGCCCGGCTGTGGGACGACGGCGTGATCGACCCGATGGACACGCGTCGCGTGCTCGCGCTCGGCATCTCGGCGGCG
>DATLGA010000004.1:0-37747 GCA_035540715.1 Candidatus Limnocylindrales bacterium
ACCGCGATTCGATGGTCGCCTCGGGTCGTGACGCGCGCCTCCTTCGGCGATCCACGGCGAACGCGCCAGCCGTCGGGCAGCTCCTCGACCGACGCGCCGATGGCCCGCAGCCCGGCCACGACCGCCGCAATCCGATCCGACTCCTTCACGCGCAGCTCGGCCGCGTCGCGCAGCTCGCTCACGCCGCCGTCCGCGGCCGCCATCGCGACTCCGAGCAGGGGCAGCTCGTCGACGAGCGCCGCCACCTCGTCGCCGCCGACGCTGATCGCCGTCAGCGCCGATCCGCCGCGCACCCGCAGGTCGCCGAGCGGCTCGGGGCCATCGCCGTCGGTGATGCGCGCCTCGACGTTCGCCCCCATCCGGCGCAGCACGTCGATCATGCGCGTGCGGCTCGGATTCAGCCCCACGCCGGCCAGGGTGAGGTCTGCGTCGGGATGCAGTGCGCCGGCGACGAGCCACGGGGCCGCGGAAGAGATGTCGCCCGGTACGACGACGTCGATCGGCCCGGGCACGGCGGGGCCGACCACCACGGTCGTCAACGAGTCGCGACGGATCGCGACGCCCGCCGCGCCCAGCATCCGCTCGGTGTGGTCCCGGGTCGGGCCCGGCGACTCGATCCGCGTCTCGCCCTCGGCGCTCAGCCCGGCCAGCGCCGCGGCTCCGAGCAGCTGGGCGCTGGCCACCGGCAGCCGATGCGTGGCCGCGCTCGTTCGCTCCCGGCCGGCGATCGTGACCGGAGCACGACCGTCGCGGGTCGTCACCTCGGCACCGGCGGCTCGCAGAAGCGCCGCCACTCGCTCCATCGGCCGGACGGAGAGGGATGCGTCACCGACGAGCGTTGCCCGGATCGGCAGGCCGGCGATCGCGCCGGCCAGGAGCCGCATCGTCGTGCCGGAGTTCCCGCAGTCGAGCGTCGCGTCGCGGTACGGCCGCCCCGAGACCGTGAAGCGCGTGAGCGCCCCGTCGGCTTCTTCGACGACCGAGACGCCGAGCTCGCGTAGGCAGGCGGCCGTGCTCAGCACGTCCCGGCCGGGCGAGCGGACGGTGACGGTCGCCGGCCCGCCGGACAGCGCGTTCACGATGAGCGCCCGATGGGCGATCGACTTGTCGCCGGGCACTTCGAGGCGGCCTCGAAGCCGGGACGCGGGAAGGACGGCCCGCGGGGCCGTCGACGTGGTCAACGGTCGTTTCCGGCCGCGGCATCCTCCGCGAGCACGACCGACTGCGCGTGGCGGCGCTGCACGGAGCGGGACGCGCGGAGGACGGCGTCGAAGATCATCGTGAGCTCGACCGGGGTCATCGGTCCGGTGGTCCCGCTGGCGGCACGTTCGAGCAGCGCGCGTTCGCGACGCACGTCGTGGCCGTGCACGTGCGGGTCGCGGCGCCGCTGGACCTCGAGCGCCAGGGTGGCTCGCTCCTGGATGAGATCGGCGAGCCGGCTGTCCATGTCGTCGATCCGGTCGCGCAGCTCGTCGATGCCGCTCGCGACCACCGGCCGCTCCTCGGGCAACGGCGCACGATCGCCGGCCGAGGTCCGCACGAACTGGAGGCGTCGCAGCTCGTCCATGAGCGCCCCGAACTCCTCGAAGCTGAGGCTCTGGTCTCCGTCGGAGCGGGCGTTCGCGGGGTCGGGATGCACCTCGATCAGGAGGCCATCGGCGCCCACGGCCGCGCCGGCGAGCGCCATCGGTCCGACCAGTGCCCGCGCGCCCGTGCCGTGGCTCGGGTCGATGACGACCGGCAGGTGCGTCTTCTGGCGCAGCACCGGCACGGCTGACAGGTCGAGCGTGTTCCGCGTGGCCGTCTCGAACGTTCGGATGCCGCGCTCGCAGAGGATCACGTTCGGGTTGCCAGCGGCGAGGATGTACTCGGCGGCGAGCAGCCATTCCTCGATCGTGGCGGAGAGGCCCCGCTTGAGGAGCACCGGGCGACGGCTCTGGCCCACCGCCTTGAGCAGCGCGAAGTTCTGCATGTTGCGCGCGCCGACCTGGAGGACGTCGACGTGCCGGTCGAACACCTCGACGTCGGCGGGGTCGACGACCTCGCTGATGACCGGCAGGCCGGTCACGTCGCGCGCCTCGGCGAGGAGGAGGAGCGCCGGGACCCCGAGACCCTGGAAGGAGTAGGGCGACGTGCGCGGCTTCCAGGCACCGCCGCGCATGATCCGCGCGCCTTCGCGCTGCACGCAACGGGCGGTCTCGAGCAGCTGCTCGCGCGACTCCACGGCGCAGGGGCCCGCCATGATGACGAGCTCGCTCCCCAGGCCGATCTCCACCTCGCCGATGCGGATCCGCGTCCGCTCACCCGGCTCCTGGATGCTCGCCAGCTTGTACGGCGAGCTCACCCGGATGACCTGGTCGACGCCGGGCAACGTGCCGAGGTGGCTGATCCGCTCGACGTCGCCCACGACGCCGATGACGGTGCGCTCCTCGCCCTCGCTGAGGAACGCCTCGAGCCCGTGATCCTCGATGCTGCGTTTGACCCCGTCGATCTCTGCCTGCGTCGCCGATGGACGCATCACCACGATCATTTCGATTGCCGCGCCTTTCGTCGTCCCGCCCCGGAACCCATCGGCTTCGGGGAAACAAAAAACGCAGGAGCTTTCGCTTCCTGCGTCTGCGGGCACGAGTGCCTGCGCCGGCGAGATCTACTCGCCTGCCTCGTACCCGCTAGCCGTAAAACCACGTCTGGAACATTGGTGGGCGGACTCTAGGCCGATGCATCGGCGCTGTCAACCGTTCCGCCATCAGCGGTCGAACCGGAGCGACTGCATCACCTCGTCGAGCAGGCGCTGGTTCTCCTCGTACGAGCCGGGGTCGTCGGCTTCGGTCCGCGCCGACAGCCAGCGGGATGTCTCGCACGGGAGCGTTGCGCTCAGCGTGACGTCGTAGACGGTGGCGGGATGCATCCCGCCATGCCCATCGACGACTTCCGCCCGAACGGCGGGGAATCCGTCGATCTCGATCGGATGCTGCGCGACGACCCGGTCGAACGAGCCCCGGCACCCCTCCCCGGCCCAGAGACGGATCTGCGCGCCCTCACCTGCCGGCCCCGCGAGGAAGGCCTCCTGTGCGAACAGCGAGCACGGTCCGATGGAGCGGGATGCGTCGGGCGGGTGGATCCACCATCCGCTGGGCGCGGTGACGACGTAGCCGTCGCCGCGGCAGGGCGCCGTGCCGATCACCGGCCGGTCGCAGCTCACCTGGACGTGCTCGGCGAGCCACACCGCGTCGCGCAGCTCGAGATCCTCCTCGACGGAGCCCTGCAGGAAGCCACCCGAGAACCCCGACGAACCGCCGTACGGCGGCGACGCCTGCGCGTACGCGCGGAGCTTCACGACCCAGAGCCAGCGTGCCTCGTAGAAGAGCGCCACCGTCCCGTCGGACCGGCAGCGGGCATCGGTGAAGCGGAGTGGGCTTCCGGGCTCGACGAGATCGAGGTGCTCGAGCAGGCTGGCACGCCCGTCGTCGATCAGCGGATGCAGCCAATCCGGCGCGTCGGCGTCGTCCGTCTCCGCGGCCAGGACGCCGAAGGTGAAGACGACGACGAGGCCGATGGCTGCAAGCACGGCGATCCGGCGCATCAGGATGGAGACGCCGGTCACAGGCGTCCCGTTGCGTCCATGGAAGGAACGCCTCCGGGCCGCTTGACACGGCGGCTATATTCGCGATAGGAATCATATCGCGAAGTTGTTGAATGGCACCGTACCGAAGCCCCGTCCGCGAGCAGCAGGCCGAGGAGACGCGCTCTCGAATCCTGGACGCGACCATTCGGCTCATGGCCGATGGGATGGCGAGCCTCTCGGTTCCCGCGGTCGCCCGCGAGGCCGGGGTGTCGGTACCGACGGTCTATCGCCACTTCAAAACGAAGGCCGATCTCCTCGCCGGGCTCTATCCACACGCCGAGCGCCGGGCCGGGCTCGGCGAACGCCACGTGCCCACCTCGGTCGACGAGCTGCGCGACGGCCTCCGGGCCATCTTCGAGCGGATCGACGCATTCGACGACCTCGCTCGTGCCGCGATGGCCAGTCCGGCCGCCGAGGAGGCGCGGCGGCTGAGCATGCCGGATCGGCTGGCGTACGGTCGCCGCCTGGCCGAGTCGATCCGACCCCCGCTGTCCCGGCCCGATCGGGACCGCGTGGCGCGGCTTCTCGTCGTCCTCATCACCTCCTCCTCGCTTCGGGTCTGGCGCGACCATCTCGGCGCCACCGTCGAGGAAGCGGCGGACGACATCGACTGGTTCGTGCGCACCGTCGCGGTGGCAGCCGGTCGAAGGCCGAGCCGATGATCCGCCCGCTCCTGGACGTGCGCGCGTCCGATGCCGGCGTCGTCGGCGGCAAGGCGGCCAGTCTTGGCGAGCTCCTTGCGGCCGGTCGCCGCGTCCCCGATGGCTTCGTGATCGCGGCCGACGGCGACGTCGGGGCCGAGGCCGTCCTCGCGGCATGCCGGGCGCTCGGTCCGGGCCCATTCGCGGTCCGCTCGAGCGCGATCGGCGAGGACGGCACCGATCAATCGTTCGCGGGGATGTTCAGCACGGAGCTCGACGTCCCCGTGGACGAGGTACCGGCCGCCGTGGAGCGCGTGATCGCGAGCGCGGGCGCCGACCGTGTCGCCGCGTACGCGAGCCAGACCGATCGGCGCATCGGCGTCATCGTCCAGGCCATGGTGCGGGCGGCGGCGGCGGGCGTCGCCCTCACCGCCGATCCGGTCTCCGGCGAACGCTCGACCTGTGTCGTGAGCGCGGTCCGCGGCCTCGGCGACCGTCTCGTCTCCGGCGAGGCCCTCGGCGACGCGTGGTCCGTTCGCGGACGCTCCGCGACCGCCGGCCGCCAGCCCGAGCGTGCGATCTCGGCACGGCAGGCTCGGCAGATCGCCGACGAGGCGCGAGCCATCGCGGACGCCCGGGGCGTGCCGCAGGACGTCGAGTGGGCGATCGACGCGGACGACGAGCTGTGGGTCCTCCAGGCACGGCCGATGACCGCGCTGCCGCCCGAGGTCTCCTGGGATCCGCCGGTGCCGGGCGCGTATACGCGCGCCATTCGCCTGGGCGAGTGGATCGGCGAGCCGGTGACGCCGCTCTTCGAGTCGTGGCTGCTCTCGACGTTGGAAGAGCGGCTGCACGATCGGCTGCGCGAGTGGATCGGTCAGGTCGCGCCAAGGCCGTACCACGTCGTGGTCAACGGCTGGTACTTCTACTCCATCAATTTCCTCTCGGCGCGGGCCCTCGGCCGCACCATGCCTCACCTGCTGTCGCGCCTCGTCCGCACGCCGCGGCGCGTCGTCGGCCTCGTGCCGCCGCTGCTGCACCACAGCATCCCCGTCTACGAGCGCGACTGGCGCGAGGAGCTGCTGCCCCGCTACCGTGCGGCGGTCGCCGAGGCCGAAGCCCAGGTCGAGAGCCTGGCGCCGGCCGAGCTGCCCGCGCTGATCGATGCGCTTGCGGAGCGCGCGGGCGACTACTTCGGCTCGGTGGCCGCGTTCGTCGGCGCCGCGTACAAGGCCGAGATCCCGCTCGCGCGCTTCTATGCCCGCCACCTGGCCCCGTCCGTCGGCGGCAGTCACCTCACGCTCCTGTCGGGGCTCGCTCCACCGCTCGATCCGGGCGCCCATGCCGTCGCGAACCTCGACTGGTACGCGGAGCCGATCCCGACGGCGGCTCCGTCCCGCGACGGCTCCGGACACGAGCGGCTCGCCGACGCTCGGCGGGCAGCCGAGGACGCTGCCGAAGCCGCGCTCGGCGCGTCCCCTCGCCGCCTGCGCTCCTTCCGCCAGCTTCTCGAGCGGGCGCAGCGGATGGTGCCCCTGCGGGAGGAGCACGTGCGCGAGCTGACCCTGGCATGGCCGACCATGCGACGTGCGGTGCTCCGGATCGGTGAGGCGCTGGTCGAACGCGGCTTGCTGGAGCGTTCCGACGACGTCTTCTTCCTGAGGCGGGACGAGCTCGAGGCGTCGCTGGCCGGTGAGGGACAGGTCACCGCCGCCGTCACCGCCGAGCGGCGAGCCGAGCGCGAGCGAAATGCGCGGCTGACACCGCCGATGCTGATCGGCCGGATCAACCCGCTCCTGAGGAAGGCATGGGAGGGTGCGCCGGGTGTGGTTGGCGGCGTCCGCTCGGAGCGCGCCCTCGTCACCGGGACGCCCGCTTCGGCCGGACGAGTCTCGGGCCTCGTGCGTGTCGTGCGCGGCCCGAACGACTTCGGTTCCCTGCGCGACGGCGAGGTCCTGGTCGCGCCGCTCACCGCGCCGGCCTGGACGCCGCTCTTCACCCGAGCCGCGGCGGTGGTCACCGACGTGGGCAGCGTCGCGTCCCATGCGTCGATCATCGCCCGCGAGTACGGGATCCCCGCCGTCGTCGGTTGCGGCGACGCGACGGCTCGGCTGCGGGACGGGATGTGCGTCCTCGTCGACGGCGCGACGGGCAACGTCGAGCCGGCGCCCGTCAGCGACGGTTGACGTCGGCTCCCGAGAGGATCGTCCGGCCTCCGTCCACGGTCCAGACCGCCCCGGTCACGTAGCTCGCATCACGACCGACCAGGAAGCCGATGACCGCCGCCACCTCGTCGGCGGTCCCCATGCGCCCGAGCGGCACGTCGGTGCGCTCGTCCGCCGGGAGGAGGCGCTCGTCGAAGTCGGTGTCGATCGCGCCCGGCGCCACGACGTTCACTCGCACGCCGTCGGGTGCGCCGATGACGGCGAAGGAGCGCGCGAGCCCCTCGAGGCCCGCCTTCGCGGCGGCGTAGGCGGGGGAGCGCAGCGACCCCTCCACCGCGCCCACGATGCTACCCACCAGGACCGCCGAGCCGCGCGCGGCCACGAGCGCCGGCCAGCAGACGCGAAGTGCCTCGTACGCCGCGCTGAGGTCGACGGCGATGACCTCGTCCCAGTGCTCGCTGCTGTCCCACGGGCCCGACGGCGGCACCCCGGCCGAGCAGACGAGCGCGTCGAGCCGGCCCTCGCACATCGCCACGGCCGTCTCGAGGACCGATGCGTCGCCGGCATCGCCGGCCAGCATGCCCACGCCCTCGACGGTCGCCCGGGACCGATCGATTCCCACCACCCGCCATTCGTCGCGGCCCAGCCGCTCCGCGGTCGCCCGACCGATGCCCGCGGCGGCGCCGGTGACGATGGCCGCGCGGGCGCTCATTCGACCCCCGCTCGCTCGAGCGCGGCGCGAAGCCGGCGGACTCCCTCATCGACTTCGTCGGGGCCGATCGTCAGCGGCGGGACCAGGCGCAGCGTCGTGTCGCCCGTGGCGTTGACGAGCAGCGCCTCCTCGTCCCGGGCGATCGCCATGGCCGCGCGTGCGAACGGTCCGGCGGTCTCGAGGCCGATCATCAGGCCACGCCCGCGCACGTCCGACGCCAGGCCATCGGCCACCAGGGCGGACAGGCCGTCGACGAAGCGCCGGCCCATGTCCCGCGCGTTGTCCATCAGCCGTGCCTCGTCGATCACACGGAGCGTCGCCAGCGCTGCCGCGGCGGTGAGCGGGTTGCCGCCGAGCGTCGTCCCGTGGTCGCCGGGATGGAAGGCCGAGGCCGGCTCGCGAACCAGCATCGCGCCGATCGGCACGCCGCCGCCGAGCCCCTTCGCGATCGTCGCCACGTCGGGGATGACCGGTGTCTGCTCGAACGCGAAGAAGGTGCCGGTCCGGCCGATCCCGGTCTGGATCTCGTCGAGGACCAGGAGGGCGCCGGCCGCATCGGCTGCCTCGCGCGCGGCCAGCAGGAACTCGTCGCTCAGCGGGTGGATGCCGCTCTCACCCTGGATCGGCTCCAGGAGGATGGCCGCGGTGCGATCGGTGACCGCGGTGCGCAGGGCGTCCACGTCGTTGATCGGGACCTGGAAGAACCCTTCCGGCAGCGGCGCGAACGGCGCCTGGTACTTCGGCTGCCCGGTGGCGGCCAGCGAGCCGAACGTGCGGCCGTGGAACGACCCCGACAGTGACACGATGCCGTAGGCGCCGCGTTCGAGGCCGTGGCGGCGGGCGAGCTTGATGGCCGCCTCGTTGGCCTCGGTGCCGGAGTTGGTGAAGAAGGCGCGGTCGAAGGGCGAACGGGCCAGCAGCGCCTCCGCCAGCTCGAGCTGCGGGACGGTGTAGTACAGGTTCGAGGTCGTCAGGAGCGTGCGGGCCTGGGCCGCCAGCGCATCGGCCACCGCGGGGTGGGCATGGCCGAGCACGTTGACGGCGATGCCCGCCACGAGGTCCAGGTAGCGCCGGCCGGTGTCGTCCCAGACCCAGCATCCCTCGCCGCGGGTGATGACGAGCGGCTGGCGCGCGTAGACGGGAAGGTGGACACGGGCCTCACGCTCGATCGTGTTGCTGACGGCGGGGTCGGTCACCTGGTCGGTCCGATCGTAACTACCGGATATACGCTAGCGCCCACGGCCACCCTACCCATCCTCTCCGGCGCGGAAGGCCTCGAACTGGGTGCGCAGCCGCCGGATCGTATCCCGATCGCGGCACGCGATGAAGATCGTATCGTCGCCGGCCAGCGTGCCGACCACGCCGTCGAGCGGCAGCAGGTCGACGGCCCGGGCGATCGCGTTGGCCGCCCCGGGCGACGTCCGCAGGACGAGCAGCGGCGGCGCCTCGTCGATCGTCAGCGGCAGGTCGAGCAGCAGCCGGCGCAGCCGATCGGCGGCGCCCGGATCGCGCGCGGTCGGCAGGTCGTCCGACGAGAGGTAGACCGGAGCGCCCCCGCGAACTCCACGCACGATCCCGAGCTCCGCGAAATCGCGGCTCACGGTCGCCTGCGTGACGTTCACGCCGCGGCGCGCCAGCTCCTCGACCACCTGCTCCTGCGAGTGGATCTCGCCGGTGGCGATGAGCCGCCGGATCAGCTGGCGCCGCGCGATCGGCTTGTTCAGATCGGTCGCCGTCATGCGGCGGTCACCTCGGTCCCCACGTTGCCTCCTGTCAGCGCCTCGGCCACCACGGCCGCGTCCCGTCCATCGATGATTCGCACCGTGCACCCGTTCTGGGCGGCGACGAGCGCCGCCCGCACCTTCGGCCGCATGCCGGACGACGCGGTGCCGTCGTCGAGCATCCGCTGCGCCGTGTCCGGATCGAGCTGCTCCACCAGCCGATCGTCGCGCAGCACGCCCGGCACGTCGGTGCACAGGAGCAGCCGGCCGCCCCGGGCCGCCGCGATGGCTCCGGCGGCTTCGTCGGCGTTCACGTTCAGCAGCGACCCCGCGTCGTCCATCCCGATCGACGCCACCACCGGGAGATCGCCGCGGTCCAGCACGGCGTCGAGCACGCGCGGATCGGCGTGCAGGACCTCGCCCACCTCGCCGAGCGCCGGCTCGCGACGCCGCAGGCGGAGGAGACCCCCGTCGACGCCGGTGAGGCCGATCGCCGAGCGCCCCGCCGTGGCGAACGCCGCAACCAGGCGGGTGTTCACCAGCCCGCCCAGGATCGCGACGACGACCTCGAGGGTCGCGGGGTCGGTCACGCGGAGCCCGTCACGGGTGCGCGGCTCGATGCCCAGGCGCTGGCTCCAGCGCGCGACCTCGTTGCCCCCGCCGTGCACGACCACGGTCCGGGCGGGTGCGCTCCGCGCGACCGCCTCGACGCTCGCGGCGTGCGCCCCCGCCATGCCGCCGAGCTTGATCGTGATCGCCCCGGTCACGTGCGGTACTCGCTGTTGATGGTCACGTACTCGGCGGACAGGTCGCAGCCCCACGCTGCGCCGGTCCCCGAGCCGATGCCGAGCTCCAGGCCGATCTCCACCACGCGGCCCTGCAGCGCACGGCTGGCGGCACGCTCGTCGAACGCGACCGGTTCGCCGGCGTAGACCTCGATCTCGCCGATGCGCACCCGAAGCCGATCGGGCTCGAGTGCCGCGCCAGCTCGTCCGGCCGCGGCCGCGATGCGGCCCCAGTTCGGGTCGCCGCCGTGGACCGCCGACTTCACGAGGTTCGACGAGGCGACCGCCCGGGCGATCCGTCGGGCCTCTGCGTCGGTGCGCGCACCGGTGACGGTCACGTCGATCCGGTGCCGGGCTCCCTCGCCGTCGGCGGCGATCTGCTGGGCGAGCGAGCGGCAGACCGTCTCGAGGCCCTCGACGAAGGCATCGAGCCTGCGGCCGGCGAGCGACGTGCCTCCGGCGGCGCCGCCGGCGAGGAGGAAGACGGTGTCGTTCGTGGATGGGTCGCCGTCGACGCTGACCTGGTTGAAGGTGCGGTCCACGATCGCGCGCAGCGCCGCCGCCAGCGCGGGGGGCTCCAGCGGCGCATCGGTCGTGAGGAACGCCAGCATCGTCGCCATCTGGGGGTGGATCATTCCGGCGCCCTTCGCCATGCCGCCGATCCTCGCGGTCCGTCCGCGGCCGAGGTCGATCTCGACGGCCGCCTCCTTCGGACGCGTGTCGGTGGTCATGATCGCCTTCGCCGCCGCCGTGCCGGCCTCGCGACCGGATCGCGGTCGCAGCTCCGGCAGCACCGACGCGATGCGATCGACATCGAGCCGTGAGCCGATGAGCCCGGTGGAGGCGACGAGCACGTGGCGCTCGGCGATGCCTGCCCGCTGGGCCACCAGGGCGCGGGTCCGACGGGCGTCCTCGATGCCGGCGGCCCCGGTCCCGGCGTTCGCACAGCCGGCGTTGGCGATCACCGCCGCCGCGCGGCCGCGGCTCGTCCGCAGGGCGTGCTTCGACACGGTCACCGGCGCGGCTTGGAGCCGGTTCGTGGTGAACGTTGCGGCCGCGGGCACCGGGCCGGCCTCGCTGGCGATGAGGACGACGTCGTGGCCGGGACCTGACCGCAGGCCCGCCCGCGCCGAGGAGGCGGCGAAGCCCCGCGCCGCCGTGATACCCCCGGCGATCGGCCGGACCGTCACGGGTACACGCCGGCGGCTTCCAGCCCGGCGGTCTCCCCGAGGCCCAGCGCCACGTTCATGTTCTGGATCGCCTGGCCCGCCGCCCCTTTGCCGAGGTTGTCGATGGCGGCGATCACGACCGCTCGCCGCGGTGCCGTCCGGGCGACGAAGACGAAGGCGTGGTTGGAGCCCCATGCCAGCTTCGTCGAGGGCGGGCTGGGCACCGGGTGGACGAACGGCTCACCGGTATAGGCCTCGCGGAGGATTCCGGCAAGCTTCGCGTCATCGAGGTCGTCCACCAGGCTCACGTAGCAGGTCGAGAGCAGGCCTCGGACCTGGGGCACGAGGTGCGGCACGAACGTCACGGCCACGTCCACCGCGCCCGCGTCGGCCAGCCCCTGCGCGATCTCGGGGGCATGCCGGTGGCGGGGGACACCGTACGCCTTGGTGCCGCCCTCCAGCTCGGTGTAGAGGAAGTCCGATCCGGCGCCGCGACCGGCACCCGACACGCCGGACTTGGCGTCCACGATCACCTCGCCGGTCAGTACGCCCGCGCGGGCAAACGGCGCCAGGGCCAGCAGCGTCGCGGTCGGATAGCAGCCCGGGTTGGCGACCAGCCGCGTGCCGGGCAGCCGCTCGCGGACGAACTCGGTCAGGCCGTAGACCGCATCGGCCAATGCGTGCGGCGCCGGGTGATCGAAGCCGTACCACTCCGGATAGGCCGATGCGGCCCGCAGCCGGAGGTCACTCCCGATGTCGACCACGGTCGTGCCTCCGCCGGCGAGGCGCACGGCCAGGTCGGCCGATGCCCCGTGCGGCAGGGCGAGGAACGCGACGTCGACGCTGCCCGGCTCGGGCTCGCCGTCCGACAGCTCGAGTCCGAGTGGGGCGAGGTGCCTGAACTCGTCGGCCAACGGGCGTCCGTCGCGGTTCCGCGCGTGGAGGGCGCGGATCCGCGCGTGGGGGTGGGCGGCGAGAAGGCGGACGAGCTCGGCGCCCGCGTAGCCGGAAGCTCCGACGATGGCGACCGAGACGGGGGACGACATCGGTCAATGATGCATGAAGGATGCATGACTATGCAATCGGTGCATGACAGTCAGCCGGTGTGCTGCAGGCCGGCCGCGACGCCACCGATCGTGAGCTGGAGCAGCCGCTCCGCGTCGCGCCGCTCGACATCGGGAAGCTCCGTCCGGCTGCGCTCGAGGGCGATGAGCTGCAGGGCGGTGAGCACGTCGACGTACGGGGTACGAAGGTCGATGCTCCGGCGCAGCCGCTCGCTGCCGGCCAGCGGCCGGTCGTGGCCGGTGATGGCGGCGAGTGCCTCTTCGGTCCGCCTCCGTTCCTCCTCGATCGCGCGAGCGATCCGGCGCATCTCGCCGGCCGGCCCGGCGAGCTCGGCGTACGCCGCCGCCGTCAGGGGGTCCGCGATGGCGAGCCCGAGCTCGACGTTGTCGACGACCGACCGGAAGAACGCCCAGTCGCGGTACGCGTCGCGCAGCCGTGCGCGTCCGTCGCGGCGATAGCGGCGGGTGTACGCGTCGAGCGCAGCACCGACGCCGTACCAGGCCGGCAGGTTGGTGCGGCCCTGCGACCAGGCGAAGACCCACGGAATGGCACGCAGCGACGCGATGGACGTGGCCGCGGGACCGGCCCGGCGCGATGGCCGCGAGCCGAGCTCGAGGCGGCTGATCTCCTCGATCGGCGTGGCGCGGCTGAAGAACGGCTCGAAGTCGGGGTCCTCCCACACGAGCGACCGGTACGCGGTCTCCGCCAGGCCGGCGAGCTCGTCCATCATCGGTCGCCAGCGAGCGGCCTGCGATGCCGTCTCGTCCGCATGGCCGGGGCGGCTGGAGAGCAGCACGGCACTGGTGAGCTGCTCGAGGTGGCGGAGGGCGATCGTGGGGCTGGGGTAGCGCTCGGCGATCACCTCCCCCTGCTCGGTGAGCGCCAGTCGCGCGTTCACCGACCCGGCCGCCTGCGCCAGCACGGCACGGTTGGCGGGACCGCCACCGCGTCCGATGGTGCCGCCGCGTCCATGGAACAGGGTCAGCTCCACCCCCGCCTCGCGCGCGACCGCCACGAGCTCCTCCTGCGCGCGGTACAGGCTCCATGCCGCGGCGAGGTAGCCGACCTCCTTGTTCGAGTCGGAGTAGCCGAGCATGACCTCCTGCCTCGAGCCGCGGCGCTCGAGGTGCAGCCGGTAGGCGGGATCGGCGAGAAGGCCCCGCAGCAGCGCGCCGGCGGCGCCCAGGGCATCCCGGCTCTCGAGGAGGGGGACGAGGTCGATCTCGAGCGGACCGGCGCCCGGCGACGCGATGCCGTCGAGCTCGAGGAGCGCGGTCACATCGGCCGGCGAGCGGGTGAAGCTCACGACGTACCGGGGCAGCACCGCCGGGCCGAAGGCGGCGTGCGCGTCGCGGATGAGGCGCATCGTGGCGAGTGCCTCGCGCGCCTCGGGAGTGTCCTCGCCGCGCTCGATCCCCTCGAGCACCTCCGCATGACGGTCGGCGTGCTGGCGAAGCTCGAGCGAGGCAAGGTGGAAGCCGAACGTCTCGACCTGCCAGACCAAATCCTGGACCTCGCCCCACGCGACGCGGTGTGCCCGGTGCTCCCGGAGCGACGCCTGGAGCTGGCGGAGATCGGCGAGCAGCTCGTCGGGCCCGGCGTAGGCCCCATGGCGTGGACCCCCCGCGCCGACGAGGCGCAGCCGCGTGCGCTCGAGCCGGGCCGCGATGGCACCGAACGCCTGCCGGTACGGCTGGCCCGGGAACCGGCGCTCGAGGTCCGCGTGCAGCTCGGGAAACGGCTTCAGCCACGCCGCCACCCGGCTCGGGAGATCCTCGGGCACGGAGGCCCGATCGTCGGAGATGGCGATCGTCTGCTGGAGCCGGTCCGCGACGTTTCGATAGCCGTGCAGGACGTGATCGGCCTGGATGCGCAGCGTCGCCCGCGTGACGTCGGCGGTCACGCCCGGATGGCCGTCGCGGTCACCGCCGATCCAGGATCCCCACTCGAGGAAGGCGCGCGCCACCGGCTCCCGGGATCCGCTGCGGTCCTCGGCGCGTCCGCGATCGAGCAGCGCGGTGTCGAGTGCGCGGTAGAGCTGCGGCGTGACGCGGAACAAGGTCTGGTCGAAGAACACCATCGCGGCGCGCACCTCGTCGAGCGGGCTCGGCCGCTCGCGCCGCGCCTGGCTGGTCTGCCACAGGACGCTGATCTCCTCGCGCAGCCGCCGTCGCAGGTCGCGGTCCTGGCGTCGGGTCAGGCGCGGATCGTCGAAGCGATCCAGGAGCCGATACAGCCGCCGCTGCGCCACGAGCACCGTCCGCCGGCGAGCCTCGGTGGGATGAGCCGTCAGGACCGGCCGCAGGAGAAGCCGATCCAGCAGCGTCCGAACGTCGGCATTCGGCACGCGGGCCCGCGCGAGCTGGCCGACGGCGTCGGCGATGCTCTCGGGGAGGGTGCCGGCGCGCTCCCGTCGGCGGAGCGTGCGAACGCGGTGCTTCTCCTCGGCGAGGTTGATGAGCAGGAAGTACGCGGTGAAGGCCCGGGCGACGGCCAGGAGCTCGGCCAGCGGCCTCGCCTGGAGGAGGTCGCGCAGATCGCCCAGGAGGGTGTCGGACGCGTCGCGGCGGCGGCGGATGGCGGTGCGGCGCAGGCTCTCGACGAGCTCGAACAGCTCGGGCCCCTCCTGCTCGACGATGACCTGGCCCAGCAGGGCGCCGACGAGCTTGACCTCGCGGGCGAGCGGATCGCGCGCCGCGGCGCTGCCGATGCCCTTCGGCTCGGCGCGTCTGGCGGTCTCGAGGGCGGACGACGGCGTGTGGCGGGTCTCCCGGTCAGGCGAGGCTGGCGGCGATGCCTCCGGGCGCATAGTGCGGCCGTGCGGCGCACTCCACGATACAGCCCCGCGCGTCCCGGTTCTCGCGCCCGGCGAAGTGCCACCAGGTGCCGTCGGCGCGCCGTTCCAGGCGGCATCCGCAGGCGACGCAGGTGACCGGCGCGAGCCGGCCATCCCGGACGGAGAAGGCGCTGAGGTCACGTTCGACCGCGATCGGTTCCATGGGGCCGAGCGTAGAGTGCGGCGGCGCCGGGGTCAGCGGCGCATCGGTCATGCTTCGGTTGCGTTCGGGTTGCGGCCTTGACCGCGCCGGCCGGCACGCCTAGGATGCGCCTCCAACCGAACACGGCGTCGACCGGGACGAGTACCTCGTCGCACGGCCACCGCAGCGAGCCGGGATGGTGGGAGCCGGCGTGGCACGGGACGGGCGAATGGACCCGCGAGCCTCGCTCCGATGGAGTGGCACCAGCCGCTCCGGTAGGCGGCGACGGGAGGCCCCCGTTACCTCGGGCCGGCGCATCGGTCAGGCGGTGATCTGGCCCGTGCGAGCAGAGCGCGGACCGCATCGGTCCGAACCAAGGGTGGCACCGCGGAAGAACGCCTCCGTCCCTCGAAGGATGGAGGCGTTGCTGTTGTCCTCGAAAGCACAGGATCGAATGACCACCGCAGTTCCACCCCTCGCGCCGGTCCGCAGCCTCGAGCTGGCGGCCGACACCCTGTCGCCGGTCGCGGCCGCCCTGCGTCTCGGGCCCCGCTGCGCCTTCTTGCTCGAGTCGGTCGAGGAGGGAGCTCGCTACGGCCGGTACTCGCTGGTCGGCGTCCACGGGCGGACGCTGTCCGTCCGGGACGGTCGCGCCGCCGTGACCGACGGCTCGTCGACCGACGTGTACGAGGCGACCGATCCGCTCGAAGCATTGCGCCGGATCCTGCCGCATCGCTCCCCGGCAGTCGGCGATCCGGCGTTCACGCTCTCGTCCGGCGTCGGCTACCTCGCGTACGAGGCGGCGGCGCGATGGGAGCGTGTCGCGCTCTCGGAGGCGGATCCGCTCGGCCTGCCCGAGGCGGTCTTTCACCTCCCCTCGGTCGTCATCGTCTTCGACCACCTCGAGCAGGTGGCCCGCGTGTCGACCCTCCGCGACGGCGGGGCGGACGCGCGCCTCGCCGCCGTCGTCGACGCGCTCGAGACTCCGGCGACGGCCGAGCTCCCCGCGCGCGTGGCGCGTGGCATCGTCCCGGCCGAGTCCGAACCGGATGCGCGGGCCCGATACGAAGCCGGCGTCGCCCGCCTCGTCGAGGAGATCCACGCCGGCGAGATGCTGCAGTGCGTGCTCGCCCGGCGCTTCAGCGTTCCGACCGCGCGCACCCCGATCGAGATCTACCGGTCACTGCGGCGCATCAACCCGTCGCCGTACCTGTTCTACCTCGATCTCGGGGGCGTGGAGGACGGCGCCGCGCTGGTCGGGGCATCCCCGGAGCTCCTCGTCCGGGTTCGCGGCGACGAGGTGGTCACCCGTCCGATCGCCGGAACGCGGCCCCGCGACGAGGACCCCGTCGAGGACGCGGCGCTCGAGGAGGACCTGCGAAACGATCCCAAGGAGCTCGCCGAGCACGCGATGCTCGTCGACCTGGCGCGCAACGACGTGGGCCGGGTCGCGACGCCCGCCAGCGTCGAGGTGACCACGCTCCGCGCCGTCGAGCGCTACCGGCACGTCATGCACCTCGTGTCGGAGGTCCGCGGGACCCTGCGCGGCGATCTCGACGCGTTCGACGCGGTGCGCGCCGTCTTCCCGGCCGGCACGGTCTCCGGAGCGCCGAAGGTCCGCGCCATGGACGCGATCGCCGAGCTGGAGCGAGAGCGCCGCGGGCCGTACGGCGGAGCCGTCGGCTACTTCAGCCCGCATGACGTCGAGTGCGCGATCACGATCCGATCGGCGGTCGTGCGTGGCGGCGTCGCGACCGTCCATGCGGGAGCCGGCGTGGTGGCCGACTCGATGCCGATCCGCGAGGCCGCCGAGGTCTCGGCCAAGGCGGCGAGCATGCTCGCCGCCATCGGCGGGGAGGGCGCCGCATGAGCCTGCGGGTCTTCGTGCTCGACAACTACGACTCGTTCACCTGGAACCTCGTCCAGCTGCTCGGCCGTACCGGCGCCGAGGTGACCGTCGCCCGCAACGACGAGGTAGGCGTGGCCGAGGTCGCGGACCTGGCGCCGCACGCCATCGTCGTGTCGCCCGGCCCATCGCGGCCGGAGAAGGCCGGGATCAGCATCGAGCTCATCCGCGCGCTCGGCCCGACGGTGCCGACGCTGGGGGTGTGCCTCGGGCACCAGGCGATCGGTGCCGCCTACGGGGCGGAGGTGGTCCGCGTCCCGCCGGTGCACGGAAAGGCACGGCCGGTTCACCACGTGGGGAAGGGCGTATTCGAGGGGCTGCCGTCGCCGCTGACCGCGGCCCGCTACCACTCCCTCGCCGTGTCGCGTGAGTCACTGCCCGCCGACCTGGCCGTGACGGCCTGGTCCGACGACGACGTGATCATGGGGCTGCGGCATCGGACTCATCCGGTCGAGGGCGTCCAGTTCCATCCCGAGTCGATCCTGACCGATGACGGCGAGGCCCTCGTCCGCTCGTTCCTCGCGCAGGTCGTCACGGCGGAGGCGGCGGAGGCGGTATGACCGAGGACGGGACGCCGATGCGACCTGCCGTGGCCGCCGCTGTCGAGCTCGTCGCCGGCGGTGGGACGCTTCCCGCGCCACTGGCCGAGGCGGCGATGGAGGAGCTGATGGACGGCGCCGCGCCGCCGGCCCAGGTGGCGGCCCTGCTGGCGATGCTTCGACTCCGCGGCGAGACGGCGGAGGAGGTGGCCGCGTTCGCGCGCGTCATGCGTGCCCGTGCCGTACCGGTGGACGCTCCCGAGGACGCCGTCGACCTGTGCGGCACGGGTGCCGACGGGCTTCACACGTTCAACATCTCGACGCTCGCTGCGTTCGTCGTGGCCGGCGCCGGGGCGCCGGTCGCCAAGCACGGCAACCGGGCCATCACGTCGCGCTCCGGCTCCGCGGACCTCGTGGAGGCGCTCGGCATCCCGCTCGACCCCGGCCCCGAGGCCGTGGCCCGGTCGATCCGCGAGACGGGCTTCGGGTTCATGTTCGCCCCTGCCTACCACCCGGCCATGAAGCACGCCATGCCGATCAGGCGTGAGCTGCCGATCCGCACGATCTTCAACGTGCTCGGACCGCTGAGCTCGCCGGCGCGGGTGCGGCGCCAGCTGCTGGGGGTCGCCGATGCTCGGCTGGTGCCGCTCATCGCCGGGGCGCTGTCGCGGCTCGACGCGGTCCGGGCTCTGGTCGTCCATGGCGCGGACGGCAGCGACGAGCTCTCGCTCTCCGGCCCGAACTCCGCCCTGCTGGTCGAGGACGGCGCCATGCGCGAGGTGACCATCGATGGCATGGAGCTGGGATTGCGCCGTGCTCCGCTCGACGCGATCGCGGGGGGCGATGCGCAGCTCAACTCCGCCATCGCGCTGTCGGTGCTCGGCGGCGAGCCCGGGCCGGCGCGAGACGTGATCCTCCTGAACGCGGGCGCGGCCCTCTTCGTCGCCGGTCGCGCGACCGACGTGCGCGAGGGCGTGGTGCTGGCCGCCGAGGCGATCGACAGCGGTCGCGGCGCGGACGTCGTCACCGCCGCGGCGCGGGTGGCCGGCTCGTGACGGTGCTCGCCGAGCTGCTCGACGCCTCTCGACGCCGGGCTCGCCGCGATGCCCGCCGGACGCCGCTTGCCGAGCTGCGCCGCCAGGTCGCTGCCATGCCGCCGGCCCCGCGCTTCGAGGCCGCGCTGCGTTACGCCTCGCGGACCGCGGTCATCGCCGAAGCCAAGCGCTCCTCGCCATCCGCCGGGCGCTTCGCGGGCGTCGACGACGTGGGCGCCCTGGCCTCGGCATACCGCACCGCCGGCGCGACGGCCCTGTCGATCCTCACCGAGCCGACCCGCTTCGGCGGCTCCGACGACGACCTCGCCGATGCGGTCCGCGCCGGCATTCCCGTCCTGCGCAAGGACTTCACGGCCGACCCGTACCAGGTCTGGCAGGCGCGCGCCCACGGCGCCGGGGCGGTCCTGCTCATCGTCCGCGCGCTCGACGACGACACGCTCCGGCGCCTCCTCGCGACCGCGTCCGAGGCGGGCCTGGACGCGCTCGTCGAGGTCCATCACGAGGCCGACCTCGAGCGCGCGCTCTCGCTCGACGCGACGCTCATCGGCGTGAACGCCCGCGACCTCGCGAGCCTCGAGATCGACCGCGAGCGGGCGCTCCGGCTCCTGGCGACCGCGCGCGACAGCGGCGCGACGCTCGTGGCGGAGAGCGGCCTCGAGACGGCTGAGCACGTCGCTGCAGCCGCCGGTGCGGGCGCTCACGGGGTGCTCGTGGGAACGTCCCTGCTCCGCGCGGCCGATCCGGCCGAGGCACTGCGCGGCCTGGTCGCGGCCGCTCCGGGGCGTCAGCCGGTACGCGTCCCTCCCCATCCTCCGCGGTCGCTCGTCAAGACCTGCGGCCTGCGGGATCCCGCCGGCGTCCGCGCCGCGGTCGCCGCCGACGCCGACCTCGCCGGGTTCGTGGTCGCGCCGGACAGCCCCCGGAGGATCGACCCGTCCGAGGCCGGCGCGCTGGCGCGCGGCCTCGGCACCGTCGCGCCGGTGGTCGTCGTGCGGGCAGCGTCGCGTGAGGAGGTGGATCGGGCGCTCGACGCGAGCGGCCTCGACGGGGTCCAGCTGTCGGGCTTCGACGCGCCGCCATCCTGGCTCGCCCAGCGTGCTGCGCCGCTGCGGACCGTGATCGGCGTGGTGCACAGGCCGGCCTCCGTGCGGGAGGCCGTGTGCCGCGCCGAGGCCTGGTACGCATCGGGAGCCACGCATGTGCTCCTCGAAGGCGGATCGATCGAGCGAGGTGGCGGCACGGGGGCCGGCGCGCCGCTCGAGATCGCGCGTCGACTGAACCGGATCCTGCCCGCCGGGGTGGCCGGCGGCCTGGGCCCGCCGAACGTCGCGGCCGCCGTGCGGGAGGCCCGCCCCGCGCTCGTCGACGCGGCGTCCGGGCTCGAACGTGGCGGACGATCCGACCCGGGGCGGATCGGCGCCTTCGTGCGCGCCTCGCGCATCGATCCGACCGGAGCGCACCGCGTATCGAGCCGCGGACGATTCGGCGCGTTCGGGGGCCGGTTCGTGCCCGAGACGCTCGTCCCGCCGCTCGAGGAGCTCGAAGAGGCGTGGCGCGCGGCGAGGCGGGATCCGGCCTACCGACGCGAGCTGAAGCGCCTCCAGCGCGACTTCATCGGCCGCCCGACGCCGCTGTACGAGGTGGCGCCGCTCGCCCTCCGCGATGACCCGCCCGCCGGCGTCCGGGTCTTCCTCAAGCGCGAGGATCTCGCTCACACCGGCGCGCACAAGATCAACAACGCCCTCGGCCAGGCGCTGCTGGCCCGGCGCATGGGAAAGACCCGGATCGTGGCCGAGACCGGTGCCGGTCAGCACGGCGTGGCGACGGCGGCGACGTGCGCCCTCATCGGCCTCCGGTGCGTCGTCTACATGGGCAGCACCGACATCGAGCGGCAGGCGCCGAACGTGCGGCGCATGCACCTGCTCGGTGCCGAGGTCCGGCCCGTGTCGACCGGGCACGGGACGCTCCGCGACGCCCTCAACGAGGCGCTCCGCGACTGGGTGGCGAACGTGAGCGACACCGCGTACATCCTCGGCTCCGCGGCGGGTCCCCATCCGTACCCGGACATGGTTGCCGAGCTCCAGTCGGTGATCGGGCGGGAAGCTCGGGCGCAGGTGCTCGACCGGGTCGGGCGGCTGCCCGACGCAGCGGTCGCGTCGGTCGGCGGCGGCAGCAACGCGATCGGCCTGTTCCGACCGTTCCTCGACGCGCGGACCCGCCTGGTGGGCGTGGAGGCCGGCGGTCGGGGCGACGGCCTGGGTGACAACGCGGCATCGCTCGGCCTCGGCCGGCCGGGGGTCCTGCACGGCGCCTTCACGATGCTGACCCAGACCGACGAGGGCCAGGTCGTCGAGCCGCACTCGGTGTCCGCGGGCCTGGACTACCCCGGCGTCGGACCGCAGCTCGCCGCCTTGGCCGCATCCGGTCGCCTGGCGGTGACGCGGGCCTCGGACGCCGATGCGGTCGGCGCGCTGCATCGGCTCACCCGCCGCGCCGGAATCCTGCCGGCGCTCGAGTCGTCGCACGCGCTCGTGGCGGCCGCGCGGCTGATGGACGAGCTCGCGCCCGGCGGCGTGATCGTCGTCAACCTCTCCGGGAGGGGAGACAAGGACCTCGACATCGTCGCGCGCTTCGGGGAGGGGGCGTGACCGTCGCGGCCGGCGCCCGCCGCATCCGGGCGGCGTTCGCACGGACGGCCGCGGACGGCCGCACGGCGCTGGTCGCGTACCTGGTGGCCGGCCATCCCGATGCCGATGCCAGCCTCGGAGCCGCCGAGGCGGCGCTCCAGGCCGGCGCCGACCTGCTCGAGATCGGGGTCCCGTTCAGCGACCCGGTGGCCGACGGCCCGGTGATCGCCGCGGCGGGCCATGCCGCCGTGGCGGCTGGCGGCGGCGTCGAGAGCGCGCTTCGGCTCGCGGCGGGCCTGCGGGATCGCGGCCATCGCCAGCCGCTGCTGGCGATGGGCTACCTGAACCCGATCGTCGCGCGCGGCCGAGCCCGCACGCTGCGGGAGCTCGCCGAGGCAGGCATCGACGGCCTGATCGTGCCCGATCTCCCCGCGGGCGAGGACCGCCAGCTGGAGCGGGACGCGGCGGCCGCCGGACTCGCCATGTGCTTCCTGGTCACGCCGAACACGTCGCCCGACCGAATGGAGCGTGCCATCGGTGCCTCGAGCGGGTTCCTGTACGTCGTCCCGCTGTACGGGGTCACCGGCGCCCGCGACGAGGTCGCCGCATCGGCGGGCCCTCTGCTCGACGCCATCCGCCACGCGGCACGCGGCCGCGTGCCGGTCGCCGTCGGCTTCGGTGTCTCGCGTCCCGACCACGTCCGAGAGCTCGGGGGTCACGCCGACGGCGTGATCGTGGGATCGGCGGTCGTCTCGGCACTCGAGGCCGGTGGGCCGGAGGGCGTCCGCCGCCTCGTCAGCGACCTCTCCGGCGGAACCGATCGCGCGACGGCCGCGCGCTCCTGAGGCGTCAGCGTCGCGTTCCGGCCAGCCACCACGCGGTCGGGAGGAGGCCGGCCGCCAGCAAGATCTTCAGCGCGTCGCCGGCGAGGAACGGCACGGCGCCCAGCATGACGGCCTCAGGCAGTCCCACGCCGATGGCGAACGCCAGGTACGGAACGCCGATCGCGTAGATCGCGAGGTTGCCGATCACCATGATCCCGGCTGTTCCGACCACCGATCGATCCGCGCCGCGCCGCGCCAGCCAGCCCACGAGCGCTGCCGCCAGGACGAACCCGACGATGTAGCCGAACGACGGAAAGCCGACGCCGGCGCGCTGCTCGGCGAACCACGGGACGCCGCCGACGCCTGCGGCGAGGTAGAGGAGCATCGCCGCGCCGGCGCGGTACGGCCCCAGCGCCGCCGCCGAGAGCAGGACGGCGAAGGTCTGGAGGCTCAGCGGCACCGGCGTGAACGGCAGCGGAATCGCCACCTGCGCGGCCAGGCCGGTGAAGGCAGCGGCCGCGGCCACCAGCGCCACGTCGCGAGCCAGGCCGCCGGGGACGAGATCGGCGAGCACGCGGCGGGGTGCCGCGAGCGTCGTGGGCGTCGTCATGGCGCGGAATGTATCACTCGGCCAGCGCGTCGAGCGCCGCGAATGCGGAGCCGCGCGCGCCGGCCATGTCGAGATCCGGCACGAGCGCGAACTCCGCCACCGCAGCCTGCTCGACGCGGAGCGACGTGTGGGCCCGGACGCGCTCGAGGAACCAGTCGCGGAAGCGCGGTTCGGCCTCCACCACGCCGCCACCCACGAAGTACGCGGTCGGATCGGTGAAGTTCGCCGCGATCGTGAACAGCCGGCCCAACGCCATCGCCTGCTGCTCGAAGAGGGCGGTGGCCATCTCGTCCCCGGACTCGCCGTATCGGCGCGCCGCCCTGGCCGCATCGGGGAGCGGCATCGCCGCCAGCGGGTGATCCGGATATCGCCTCAGCCAGTGGGGGAGGAGGTTCTGCGCGATCCCGGTCAGGGAGGCGATGCTCTCCACGTCCCCGGCGTTGCCGCAGTTGCATCGGGGCATCGGCTGGTCCTCGGCGAGGATCCCGTCCATGTGAATGACGATGTGCCCGAGCTCGCCGGCCTGGCCGGAGGCGCCGCGGATGACCTGCCCCGCCTCGACGACACCGCCGCCGAGCCCGGTGCCGACGATGGCCGACACCGATGACGCCTCTCTGGCGCGGTCCCCGAAGTGGACGTGGTGGGCGTACAGCGCGGCCGCGTTGCCGTCGTTGTTGTAGACGACCGGCAGGCCGATTCGCTTCTCGAGCGCTTCACGGACGTCGAATCCCCACCAGCCCGGCTGCTGGAAGTTCGTGGCACCCTTCGAGCTGATGACGCCGTCGGCGCTCGCCGGTCCGGGCGTGTCGAGCCCGACCGCCGCAACCTGCTCACGGCTCACGCCGGTCGCCTCGAGGACGACCTCCATGGCCTGCACCATCGCCTCGATCGCCGCGTCGGGCCCTTCGGTGACGCGGCTGGGGACCTCGTGCATGCGGTCGACGAGGAACCCGCCCGTCGCGTCGAGGATCGTCGCGTTGTTCTTCGTCCCGCCGTTGTCGATCCCGACGACGACGCGCGGCCCGGTGCTCATGGGCGGATCGTAGCGATCTGACCTACTCCTCGACCGGCTCGAGCCACTCGGTGTCGCCGAACGACAGGGCGAGGTGACTGACACCTTCCGGCTCCGAGGCGCCGTGCCAGTGCTCCTCGTTCGGCGGTGCGTAGACGAGGTCGCCGGGTCGGAGCGCTTCGGGCCCGTCGTCGCGGGTGCCGACGCGTCCGCTGCCGTCGGTCACGAACAGCACCTGCCCGCCGGGATGCCGATGCCAGTGCGTGCGAGCGCCCGCCGGGAAGCTGACGATCAGCGCGGTCCCACGCGGCGCCTCCAGCGGCCCGTAGTCTCGGCTCGACACGGCGCCGTGGAAGTGAGACAGGTCGAGCGCACCGCTCGGCGCGTCGGTCGATCGTGTGATTCTCATGCCGGCAAGGCTACTCGCCGGAGACGCCTAGGCGCTGACCGTGATCGGCTCCTCCGGACGCGCCGCGAGCGTCTCGCCGATGATCGCCGTGAGCTGGTCCCACTCGACCAGGAAGGCGTCGTGACCCTTGTCGGAGCTGATCTCGCGGTACGCGGCCGCGACGCCCGCCGCACGACCCGCATCGACGAGCGCTCGGACCTGCCGCGGCCCGTAGAGGATGTCGCCGGTGATGCCGACCCCGGTCAGGCGCACGCCGGCGTGGGCGAGCTCGGCCAGCGCGCCGACGAGGCCGCCACGTTCGCGTCCGACGTCGTGAGCGTTCATGGCGCCCGCCAGCGCCGCGTACGAGCCGGCATGGAACCGGTGCCGCAGCTTCAAACCCTGGTGCTCGAGGTACGAGCCGATGCCGTCGCGCGTGTCGAAGTCCTCCTCGGACCGATACGTGGTCATCGCCAGCTGCCGCGCCAGCTCGAGGCCACGGTCCCGGTTCAGCTCGAGCAGCTGGAGCTGGATGTGGTTCCACGCCGCCGCCAGGTTGCCGATCCGCGCCGGGGCGGCGATCGGCATGACCGCCTCGACCGCCTCGGGCCGCTCGAGCGCCACTTCGAGCGCGACCATTCCCCCGAGCGAGCCGCCGACGACGAGCGACAGCGCCTCGATGCCGAGGGCATCGAGGGCGGCCCACTGCGCGCGGGCCATGTCGCGCGGCGTGATCGGCGGGAAGGGGTGGAACTCCCGCGGCCCGGTCGTGCCGTAGCACGAGCCGAGCAGGTTCAGGCACACGACCTGGGTCGTGTCCGTGTCGAGCGCCTTCCCCGGACCGATGAGCGGCTTCCACCAGTCGCCGGCGGCGTCGGCCGAGCCGGTGAGCGCGTGGACGACGAGCACCGCCTGGGACGTGGGAGGCCCGTCCCGGCGGTACGCGACGCGCAGCCCGGGCAGGGTGACGCCGGCCTCGGTCCGAAACGGACCGAGGCGCAGCGGCGGCTCCCCTGGGCTCAGCGGGAGGAGGGTCACGCGGCGACCTCCTCCCTGGCGGCGGCGGCCAGCGCCTGGTCGAGGTCGGCGACGATGTCGTCGATCGCCTCGATCCCGACACTGAGTCGCACGAGGTCCGGCGTGACGCCCGACTTGCGCTGGCCCTCCGCGTCCAGCTGCTGGTGGGTCGTGGAGGCGGGGTGGATGATGAGCGACTTCGCGTCGCCCACGTTCGCGAGCAGGCTGAACAGCTTCACGTTGTTGATCAGCGCCCGGCCCGCCTCGGCGCCGCCCTTGAGCCCGAATGTCACGATGCCGCCGGCACCCCCGCCGAGGTAGCGCTGCGCGTTCGAGTGGGTCGGGTGCGATGGCAGGCCGGGATAGCTGACCCAGGCCACCCGCGGATCAGCCTCGAGCCACCTGGCCACGGCGAGCGCGTTGGCGCTGTGCCGCTCGATGAGCAGCGGCAGCGTCTCCAGCCCCTGGATGAAGAGCCAGGAGTTGAACGGCGACAGCGCCGGACCGATGTCGCGGAGCAGCTGTACCCGCAGCTTGATGATGAAGGCGAGCGGCCCGAATGCGCCGGTGTAGGAAACCCCGTGGTACGACGGATCCGGCTCCACGAAGTCGCGGAAGCGCGGGCTTGCCGCCCAGTCGAACCGTCCGCCGTCGACGACGACCCCGCCGATGCTCGTGCCGTGCCCGCCGATCCACTTCGTGGCCGAGTGGATGACGATGTCGGCCCCATGCTCGATCGGCTTCGCCAGGATCGGCGCGAAGGTGTTGTCGATGACGAGCGGCAGGCCGTTCGCGTGCGCCACATCGGCGATCGCCGCGATGTCGGGCACGTCGAGGCGTGGATTGCCGATCGTCTCGATGAAGTACGCCTTCGTGCGCTCGTCGGTCGCGGCCACGAAGTCCTCGGGCGCGTTGCCCTCGACCCAGCGGACCTCGATGCCGAGCTTCGGCAGGGTATAGAAGAACAGGTTGTACGTGCCGCCGTACAGGCTGGTCGAGCTGACGATGTTGTCGCCGGCGCTCGCCAGGTTGAGGATCGTCAGCGTCTCGGCCGCCTGGCCGGAGGCCAGGGCCAGTGCCCCGACACCGCCCTCGAGCGCCGCGATGCGCTGCTCGAACACGTCGGTCGTCGGGTTCATGATGCGGGTGTAGATGTTGCCGAACTCCTGCAGCGCGAAGAGCCGGGCGGCGTGCTCGGCGTCGTGGAAGTTGTAGGAGCTCGTGGCATAGATCGGCACCGCCCGGGAGCCGGTGGTCGGATCCGGCTGCTGGCCGGCGTGGAGGGCGAGAGTCTCGGTCTGGAGCGGGCGCTCGGGCGCGTGTCCGTTGGCGCCGGCGCCGTTGCCGTTGGTGTCGCTCATGGTCGTATCGGTCCTTCGTCGTCGACCACCACGGAGTCGAGGGGCCACGACGTGGTGGTCGAGATGCGACGCGGCCCCGAGTGGGTGGGGATGCGGCTGGTCCGCGTCGCCGAAGGCAAACGAAAAGGCCGCACCGATTCTCCTCCGGAGAAAGGTGCGGCCCCGATCAGTGCCGAGCGGGTGCTGTCACGTCGTCAGCTGGCGCTCAGGCGCAGTCCTCCAGGCGGCGGGGCCGCCAGGGCATACACATGGTGGTGTAGTGCGGGACGTGGTGATCGGGATACATCTGGCCTCCGACCCTATCAGGGCTGTCAACGATTGCCGATTGGTTGCGGTGGAGCGCCGGGAATCGCTTCCGAGACGCACCGCATCGAGAACCGGTTCGTTGCCGACAGGCCGGCCGGCGCGTCCGACCATGGGGCCGTCTCGCACAGAGGAGTCGAGCCGGCCCGATGATGGACGAACGCCTGGAGCCGATTCCCGCGCCGCTCTACGACCCGCGGCACGAGCACGATGCCTGCGGTGTCGGGTTCGTCGCCGACACCGACGGCCGTCACGCTCCCCGAGTCGTCGAGCTTGCGGTCGAGGCGCTGGCCGCCCTGGCGCACCGCGGCGCGTTCGGCGCCGACGACCGGACCGGCGATGGTGCCGGCATCTCGATCCCGCTCTCGGCTCGATTCCGCCGTCGGGTGCTGGCCGACGCGGGCGTGGCGCTGGCGCCTCGCCGCCGGGTGGCCATCGGGATGTGCTTCCTCCCGTCGACGCGTGCCGACGACGCGGCCGGAGTCGTTGAGAGCCTGGCGGGCCGCGCAGGCCTGCGAGTGGCGGGCTGGCGCGACGTGCCGGTCGACCGCTCGATCGTGGTCGGGCGTCGCATCGGCGAGACGCCGGTCGTGCGGCAGGCGGTCGTGATCGGCCAGCGGCCGATCGAGGGCCCCCGCTTCGGGCGGGCGCTGGCGCACCTGCGGCGGCTCGTCGCCGCGGCAGCGGCCGCCCGGCCGGGCTACGAGGCGCTCGCCCTGGCGTCGCTGTCCGATCGAACGATCGTGTACAAGGGGCTCTTCGTCGGAGCCGAGCTCGGGCGCTTCTACGCCGACCTGGGCTCCGAGGACCTCGAGGCGCGCTACGCGATCTTCCACCAGCGGTACTCCACGAACACGTTCCCGTCGTGGCGTCTCGCGCAGCCCTTCGCGTACCTGGCCCACAACGGCGAGATCAACACCGTGCGCTCGAACCGCGAGCAGATGCGCGGCAGGCGCGCCGACCTCGGCGGAGTCGCCTGGGCGCGGCGGCTCGTCACCGCCGGCCCGATCGTCAGCGTCGACGGCTCCGATTCGCAATCGCTCGACGACGCGGTCGAGCTCCTCGTCCTGGCCGGCATGCCGGTCGACGATGCGCTTCGGACGCTGCTCCCGGCGGCCGAGGGCCTCGGCGGACCGCCGGAGCCGATGCCGCGACGCACCGAGCCGTGGGACGGTCCAGCGGCGATCGCCTTCGGCGACGGCCGGCGCGTCGGCGCGGTCCTGGACCGCAACGGCCTCCGGCCGCTGGCCATGGCGCGCACCCGTGACGGGCTCGTCGTCGTCGCCTCGGAGGCCGGGGCGGTACCGCTGCTGCCCGAGCGCGTCCTCGAGCGGCATCGGTTCGGTCCGGGCGAGATGGTCGTCGTCGACACGGAGGCCGGCGCGATTCACGGCCCGACGACCGGCACGCGAACGGCCGGCGCTCAGCCGCTGTCCGTTCCGGTGCAGGTGCCGCCCTCCCGGCCGGGGGTGCCCCGGCCACCAACCGGCCCGCGCGAGCGCGTCGCCCTGGGCCTGGACGCCGAGATCCTCCGCCAGATCGTGAAGCCGATGGCGACTGCCGCGCACGAGCCGATCTGGAGCATGGGTGACGACACGCCGATCGCCGCACTCGCGAGCCGGCCGCGACGGGTCAGCGCCTTCCTGCGCCAGTCGTTCGCCCAGGTGACGAACCCTGCCATCGACCCCGAGCGCGAGCGGGCCGTCATGTCGCTGCGGATGGCCGTCGGTCGCCAGCCGGGCCTGCTCGGCACGAGCGAGCCGGACGTCGTCGTGATCGACGGCCCGGTTCTCGATGACGAGCAGTGGTCGGATCTGCTCGGCCGGTTCGAGGGCCGAACGGCGATCCTCGACGGCACGTGGCCGGTGGGCCGTGGAGCGCGTGGACTCGTTCGGGCGCTGGCGCGCATCGGCCGCCAGGCCCGGTCCGCCGCCCGCCGCGGCGCGCCGCTCATCGTCGTGTCCGATCGCGCGCTCGGTCGTACCCGCGCGACCATTCCGCCGGTGCTCGCGGTCGGCATGGTGCACGCCGAGCTGCTGGCGGCCGGCCGCCGGTCGCGGACCGATCTCGTGGTCGAGTGCGGCGAGTGCTTCGACATCCACGACGTCGCGATGCTGCTTGCCGCGGGCGCATCGGCCATCCATCCGTGGCTCCTGCTCGAGCTGGCGGCGGAGCATGCGGGCGCGCGGGGCCACGAGGACCTGGCCCCGGAGCACGCGCGCGCCAATGCGGTCGCGGCGCTCGAGACGGGGCTTCGCAAGGTGCTCGCGCGCATGGGAATCTCGACCCTCGCCTCGTACCGCGGTGGGCAGCTGTTCGACGTGCTCGGTCTCGACGAAGAGCTGACGAGCCGATGCTTCCCCGCCGCGAGCGGCTGGCCGGGCGCGGTCGATGCCGCCGAGATCGGACGCTGGCTCGTCGGCCGTCACCGGCGAGCCTGGGACGGCGAGACCCCGGTTCTCGACGACCCCGGGCTGGTGCGCTTCCGTGCCAGCGGCGAGGCACACGCCTTCGCGCCGAAGGTCGTGAAGGCGACACAGGCGCTTGCCGCGACCCATGACGAGCGGGTGGCGAGGGCGGACTACCGCGCCACGGTCACCGACGGTCCGGCCCGGCAGCCGCGCGACCTGCTCTCGATTCGCCCGGCCGGCCCGCCGGTCGCGCTCGATGAGGTCGAGCCGGCGTCGCAGATCGCGCGCCGCTTCGTCAGCTCGGCCATGAGCCTCGGCGCGCTGTCGCCCGAGGCCCACCAGGCGATCAGCATCGGCATGGCCCGGCTCGGCGGCAGCGCGAACTCGGGGGAGGGCGGCGAGGATCCGGCCTGGTACGCGCCTTCGTCGGACGGCGACCGGCGTGACGCGGCGATCAAGCAGGTCGCCTCCGCTCGGTTCGGCGTCACCGCCGAGTACCTCGCGCGGGCGGAGCAGCTCGAGATCAAGATCGCCCAGGGCTCGAAGCCCGGCGAGGGTGGGCAGCTGCCCGGCAGGAAGGCCACCGCCTTCATCGCCGCGCTGCGTCGCGGCCAGCCCGGCATGACGATGATCAGCCCGCCGCCACATCACGACATCTACTCGATCGAGGACCTTGCGCAGCTCATTGCCGACCTGCGCGCCGTCAACCCTGCCGCCCGTATCGGCGTGAAGCTGGTGGCCGGAGCGGGGATCGGCACGATCGCGGCGGGAGTGGCGAAGGCGCACGCCGACTATGTCATGGTGTCCGGCCACGCCGGCGGCACCGGGGCTTCGCCGCTGTCGTCCATCAAGCACGCCGGACTGCCGTGGGAGCTCGGGCTGGCCGAGGTTCACCAGGTCCTTGTCCGGAACCGGCTGCGCGACCGCGTTGCGCTCCGGACCGACGGCGGGCTGCAGACCGGTCGCGACGTCGTCGTCGCCGCGCTGCTCGGTGCCGAGGAGTTCGGCTTCGGGACGGCAGCGCTCGTCGCGATCGGGTGCGACATGGCGCGGCAGTGTCACCTCGACACGTGCCCGACCGGCATCGCCACCCAGCGCGAGGATCTGCGCGCGAAGTTCGCCGGCACGCCGGAGCAGGTGGTGGCGTTCTTCACGGCGATTGCCGAGGACGTCCGCCACGAGCTGGCGGGCCTGGGCGTTCGTTCCATCGACGATCTCGTCGGCCGCAGCGACCTGATCGAGCCACCGGCCGGAGCCGCCGTCGATCTGACCGTCCTGGCCCGCGCTCCGCGCTGGCGCCCCGCCTCCGCGACCCCGCCGAAGGATCGGCCCCTGTGGGGTCCGCGTCCGGGCGGAGGGTTCGAGGCGGAGCTCGCGGACGGGATCGCCGCGCAGGTCGAGGACGGCCGGCGCGTGACGGTCCGGCGGACGGTGACGTCCTCAGACCGGAGCATCGGCGCACGTTTGGCGGGGATCCTCTCCCGGCGGCCTGAGCCGCGCCACCTGCCGCATGTGCGGTACGACCTGACCGGATCGGCCGGTCAGTCGCTCGGCGCCTTCGCGGTGGCGGGCATGCGCATCACCGTCAGCGGGGAGGCGAACGACTACGTCGCCAAGGGCCTCTCCGGCGGGACGGTGGTGGTGCGGCCGCCGGACGGCTCCGGCGCTGGGTCCGCGGCACACGCGCTGGCCGGCAACGTGTGCCTGTTCGGGGCGACCGGCGGTGCGCTCCACGTCGTCGGACGGGCAGGCATGCGCTTCGCCGTCCGCAACAGCGGCGCGCGGGCCGTCGTGGAGGGGGTCGGAGCCCACGGCTGCGAGTACATGACCGGCGGGACCGTCGTCGTTCTTGGCGCGATCGGGTCGAGCTTTGGCGCCGGAATGACCGGCGGCAGAGCGTTCCTGCTCGACCTGCCGGGCACCCGCGAGCGGTTGCACGACGCCAGCGTGGCGGCCCGCGCCGCCGACGAGGAGGAGCTGCGGACGCTGCGCGAGCTTCTCGCGGCGCACTCGGCCGAGGGCAGCTCCGCCGCCGCCCGCCTGCTCCGCGATTGGCGGGCGGAGAGCTTCCTCGTCGTCGTGCCGCGGGCAGAGCTGGAGGTCAGCCTGCCGGCCGCGCCGGAACCGGTGGCGCTGGCTCGCTGAGCCGATACCCCACGGCACGCACCGGCGTCGGCTCCGCGGCTCCCGCCGCCCGCAGCTTGGCGCGAAGCCTGGCGAGGTGCGGCTTCACCCACAGCGGATCGGGATCCGGCTCGCCCGGCCAGCCGGCAGCGAGCAGCTCGGCGTGCGGAACGAGGTCGCCGCGCGCGGCGACGAGCTGGTCGAGCAGGGCGAACTCGATCGGGGTGAGCTGCAGGAGCCGGTCGCCGGCCCAGGCCTCGTGTCGGCGGCGATCGATCCGGACCGAGCCAGGGACGGCGGACGCGGCGGGCTCGGCGCGACGGCGGCGCATGACGGCCCGGATGCGAGCCAGCAGCTCGCTCTTGCCGAACGGCTTCGTGACGTAGTCGTCCGCGCCTGCGTCGAGAGCCTCCACCTTTGCCGCCTCCTGGACTTCGCCGGACAGGACGATGATCGGCGTCGCTCCGCGGCGCCGGATCTCGGAGCACACGCGGAGGCCGTCCATGCCGGGCATCGCGAGATCGAGGATCACGATGTCGGGCGGATCGGCGTCGTAGTGGCGAAGGCCCTCGGGCCCGTCGTAGGCGGCGGTGACCCGGTGTCCCTCGCTGCCGACGAGCGCGGCCACCGCACCGACCATGGCCGGCTCGTCGTCGACGACGAGGATGCGGAGCGCCTCGCTCACGAGCCGTCTCCCGCAACCCCCGGCAAGGCCGTGACGAACTGGCTGCCGCCGGCCGGCTTGTCCTCGATCCACAGCCGCCCGCCCATCGCACCGGCCAGACGCCGCGCGGCGAAGAGCCCGACCCCCGCACCCGGCCGGCCGGTGTCGCCGAGGCGCACGAACGGCTCGAAGACGCTCTCGCGAACCTCCGGCGGGATGCCGGGCCCGTCGTCGCCGACGGCCACGTGGACCTCGCCCCTCTCGGTCCAGTCCGCGACCACGATCGTCGCGCCGGGCGGCGCGTACTTGCCCGCGTTGTCGAGCAGCAGCTCGAGCACCTGCGCCATCCGCGCCGGGTCGCCGATCGCCTCACGCGGTCCGTCCGTGTAGCGCTCCAGCCGATGTCGCCGCAGCAGTGGAGCCAGGCGGGTCAGCACCTCGTCGATCACGGCGCCGACCTCGAACGGCCGGGCCTCGACGGTCAGCAGCCGGTCGGCTCGGACGGTGTCGAGGATCGCACTCACGAGCTCGTCGAGGCGGGCGACCTGGCCGGTCGCGGCGTCGTGCCAGGCACGCACCTCCGCGTTGCCGTCGGCCGCCGCCGACTCCGCGAGAAGGTCGAGGTAGGCGCGCACGACGGCAAGCGGCGTTCGGAGCTGGTGCGTTACCACGGCGATGAGCTCGGCCCGTGCCTGGTCGATGCTGCGCAGGGCATCGAGCTGCGCCTCGGTTTCGAGGTGCAGCCGGCGCCGCTCGACCACGCCGGCGAGCAGGCTCGCGATGGTCGACAGGCGCCGGATCTCGGCTGGCGAAAACTCCCGGCGTGCCTCGGTCTTCACGTTCAGCGCGCCGATGACCCGATCGCGGGCGATGAGGGGCACGGCCAGGATCGAGGTGAAGCGCTCGTGGTCGACGCCGCGAATCCATGCGCACCGCGGATCGTTGGCGAGGTCCGTGCTGAGGACCGGCGCGCGCGTCTCGGCGGCGAGCCCGCTGATCCCCTGGCCGACCGCGAGCCGGGCGACGCCCACGTGCTGGCGGTCGACGCCGTTCGTGGCGGCCAGCGTCATGCCCTCGCCGTCACGATCGACGAGGTAGAGCGAGCACACCTCGGCGCCCATGGCCACGGTGCTGCGGTCGACGATGAGCTGCATGAGCTCGTCCCAGGTCGGGGCGGTCGTGCCGAGCTGGACGATCTCGCGCAGCGCCGCCAGCTCCTCGTGATCGGTGGCGGCGCCGACGACCGCGCCCGACGCGTCGGCGTCCGTGGTCCGCGTCGTGGTCATCGGTCCCTCGTCAGTGTCGTGGTGCGGCGATGAGATCGGCGATGAGCGCCTGCTGGACGTAGAGGCGGTTCTCCGCCTGGTCGAGCACGACCGAGGTCGGGCCGTCGAGGGCCTCGTCGGTGATCTCCTCCCCGCGGTGGGCCGGCAGGCAGTGCATGACCAGCGCGCTCGGCGCATGGGCCAGGAGATCGGCGTCGACGCGGTATCCGGCGAACCGCAGCCGTCGAAGATCGGCCTCCGCTTCCGCTCCCATGCTCGTCCACGCGTCAGTGTAGATCGCATCCGCGCCGGTCACGATGGTCGCCGGATCGGTCCCCAGCACGACCGATCCGCCGTGGTCATGTGCAGTCCGCACAGCGTCGTTCACGATCTCGCGATCGGGCTCGTAGCCGTGAGGCGTGGCGACCCGCACGTGCAGCCCGGCGAGCGAGCCGGCCAGCAACAGCGAGTGACAGACGTTGTTCCCATCTCCGATATACGCCAGCGTGCGTCCCCGGAGCGTGCCGAGGTGCTGGCGCAGGGTCAGCAGATCGGCGAGCGCCTGGCACGGATGCTCGCGATCGCTCAGAGCGTTCACGACCGGCACCGATGCGGCCGCCGCCAGCTCGAGCAGGGTGTCGTGGCCGAACGTCCGGAACACGATCGCGTCCACCCACCGGCTCAGGTTGCGACCGACGTCGCTCGCCGACTCGCGGCGGCCGATGCCGACCTCGTCCGGGCTCAGGTACACCGGGTGGCCGCCGAGGGCGGTGATGCCCACGTCGAAGGTCACGCGCGTGCGCAGGCTCGGCTTCTCGAACAGCATGGCGACGCTCCGGCCGCCGAGCAGCTGGGGCACCCGTCCGGCCCGGCGCGCTTCGCGCAGCGCGCTTGCGCTGGCCAGGATCCGCTCCTGCTCGACCGCGTCCACGTCGTGCGACGAGAGCAGGTGGCGCGGGGCCGGTGCCAGCACCCCGGCTCGGGCCGGCGCGGTCACGGGACGAGGACCATCGCGGTGTTCCAGCGGCGCCGGGCGACTCCCGACGCGCGATCGGCGTCGAGGACGTCGGGGACGTCGTCCCAGGCGATCTCCTCGAAGCCGTGGAGCGCGAAGTAGCCGGGGTTGGCGGTCAGGACGAAGAGCTTCTCGATGCCGGCGTCACGCGCGTCACGGACGATCGCTCGGACCAGCATCTCGCCCAGTCCGCGCCCCTGGACCGCATCGGCGACCGCCAGGGAGCGCAGCTCGCCCAGCCCGTCGCCGTAGCCCCGCAGGGCCGCGATGCCGACGACCTCGCCGTCGAGCTCGCTGACGCGGAAGGTGCCGATCTGCTCCGCGATCTCCTCCGGCGTCCGCGACAGCAGGATGCCGCGCCGGGCGTAGCGCTCGTTGATCTGGTGGATCGCGTCGACGTCGGCGATCCGGGCGCGTCGCTGGAACGAGGCACCGGCGGTGAGAGAGGCCACGACCCGCGCCGGCTGCGTCGGCGTGCCAGCCGGCGTGTGGGGCTTCGGCCCGCCGTTGCCCTGCTCGCGACGCACCGTCCGGAGCCGGCCGATGAGGGGCTGCTCGTCCGGGTCCTCGAACGGGCCGCGGACCGCCGCCTGCGTGCGCACCGGCAGGCCCCAGATCGAGATGAACCCGACAGCCGCCTCGTGGTCGAACGTGTCCTCGCCGCCGTAGCTCGCCAGGGTGAGGTCGTAGAGCGAGTGCGGCGAGCGCCGCCCGACGACGGTCGCGGAGCCGGCCGCGAACCGCATCCGAACCTCGCCGGTGACGTGCTGCTGCGTCCAGCCGACGAAGGCGCGCAACGACCGCGCCAGCTCGCTGAACCACAGGCCGTCGTAGGCCAGCGTGGCGAAGCGGTCGGCGACCTGCCGCTTGAACGCCAGGAGCTCGCGGCTCAGCGTCAGTCCCTCGAGCGCGTCATGCGCGTCGTGCAGGACGACGGCGGCGGGCGCCTCGTAGATCTCGCGGCTCTTGATGCCGACCAGCCGATCCTCGACGTGGTCGATCCGGCCCACCCCGTACGAGCCCGCCAGCCGGTTCAGCTCCTCGATGAGCGCGACTCCGTCGAGCCTGTGCCCGTCGAGGCTGACCGGCACCCCGCCCGCGAAGCCGATGACGACCTCGGTCGGCGTCCGAGGCGCCTCGGACGGCGCCACGGTCCAGGCGAAGGCGTCCTCCGGCGGGGCGGTCCACGGATCCTCGAGGATGCCGGCCTCGACCGAGCGGCCCCACAGGTTCACGTCGATGCTGTACGGCGACCCCGGTCCGAGGTCGATCTCGATGCCATGGGCCCTGGCGTAGGCCAACTCCTCGTCGCGGTTCATGCCCATGCCGACCCGCATCGGCGCGATCACGCTGAGCTTCGGGTCGAGCGCGGCCACCGCCACGTCGAAGCGAACCTGGTCGTTTCCCTTGCCCGTGCAGCCGTGCGCGACCGACGTCGCGCCGCTGTCGTGGGCGACCTCGACGAGGAGGCGGGCGATGAGCGGCCGGGCGATGGCCGTGGCGAGCGGATAGGCGTTCTGGTAGCGGGCGCCGGCCTGGAGCGTCGGCCACACGAAATCGGTCACGAATGCCTCGCGCGCGTCGACCGCCAGCGCCTCCCGTGCGCCGCCCGCCAGCGCCCGGCCCAGCACCTGGTCCGAGGCCGCCCCGCCGCCCACGTCGACGGTCAGGGTGACGACCTCGCAGCCGCGCGTCTCGCGCAGCCACGGGACGGCGACGGAGGTGTCGAGGCCTCCGGAGTAGGCAAGGACGACGGTCTCGGGTGCGGTCATGCGGTGCGGATCCTTTCGCGGGCGGCGTCGAGGGCGGCACGCACGCGGCTCGGCGCGGTGCCTCCGGGCAGGTCGGCCGCGGCGATCGCCTCGGCCAGGGTGGGGACGATGGGGTCGCGATCGGCCAGCTCGGGAAGCGCCGCCGCGAGGACGTCACGCGGCAGATCGGCGACGTCGCAGCCGGCATCCTCCGCGCGGGCGACGAGCTCGCCGACCCGCCAGTGGGCGTCGCGGAACGGGACGCCGGCGCGGAGCAGCCGCTCGGCCAGCGCGGTCGCCAGGGCGTGGCCGGTGGCGGCGCGATCCGCCATCGCGTCGGCGTCGAACGTCGTGCCGGCCACGAGCTCGGCCGCGGCGGCCAGACAGAGATCGAGCGACTCGACGGTGCGCTGCATCGGAGCGCGTGTCTCCTGCAGATCCCGGTGGTAGCCGAGCGGCAGCCCCGACTGGGCGGCGATGACCGTTCCGAGGTCGCCCTGCGCGCGTGCCGCTCGCGCCCGGACAAGCTCGGCGACGTCCGGGTTGCGCTTGTGAGGCAGCATCGAGGAGCCGGTGGCCGTCCCGTCCGGCACGCGGCCGAACCGGTAGTACGGCGTCGACCAGCTGACCAGGTCGGCGGCGAGGCGTGAGAGATGGACGAGCGCGATGGCGCAGGCCGCGGTCAGCTCGATGGCGTAGTCGCGATCGGCGACCGCATCGAGGCTGTTGGCGGTGATCGCGCCGAAGCCGAGCCGCTCGGCGACGGCGTCTCGGTCGATGGGGAGCCCGCTGCCAACAGCCGCGCCCGAACCCGCGGGAGAGGCATCGGCGCGGCCCGCCGCATCGGCCAGGCGTTCTGCGTCGCGGTCGAGCATCTCGACGTAGGCGAGGAGGTGATGGGCGAGCAGCATCGGCTGAGCGGGCTGCGTATGCGTATGCGCAGGGACTGCCGTGTCGAGGTGCTCCTCCGCGCGGTCGAGCAGCACCCTCTGGAGGGTCCGCACGCTTCCGATCAGACGGCGAACCGCGTCGAGCAGCCACAGCCGCTCGTCGGTCACGACCTCCTCGTTGCGGCTCCGTCCGGCCTGCAGCTGGCCGGCGAGCTCCGGCCCCGCCGCGTCGCGCACCGCGGCCTCGACGTTCATGTGCACGTCCTCGTGCTCCTCCGACCACTCGAACGTGCCGTTCTCCACCTGCTCGCCGATGCGGGCCAGCGCAGCGTCCAGGCGCGCGCGACCACCCGCGTCGATCAGCCCGAGCCGCTCCAGCTCATGCAGGTGCGCGCGCGACGCGGCGAGGTCGTACGGGGCTAGCGGCCGATCGACGTCGGTCGTGCTGGACAGCCGGAGCCCGACCTCGCTGAGCTGGGCCCGGACGCGGCTGCCCCAGAGCGGGCGTGGGGAGGTCGTGGGGTCTGACATGGACGCATGATCATACGCATCTTGCGCATGGACATGCAAACATCCCCCGGCCCCCGCTTACACGCCGGAAATCTCCACCTCGTCGACGACTTCGTCCACGCCGGGCACCTCGCCGACGATGCCCAGGATCTCGTCCAGGATGTCGATCGACTCGACCTCGCCCTGGAGGAGGACCCGCCCGCCGGAGGCGGCCACGCGGAGGCGATTTCCCGCGGGGACGTCCGAGGCTCGAAGCCGCTCGATGACGTCGGCCTGCAGCTCGTCATCGGCCGGGCGCTCGCCGTCAGGCGGCTGCACCATGTCCTCGCGCTCGAGCTCGCCCGCATCGGTCCGGTCCGTACCGGCGACATCGGGCCCGCCCGGCTCGCCGGTCTGCGCGATGACCCGATCGGTCGGCGGGTCGTACGGGACGCCCTCCTCGGCCGCGACGATGTGGTCGTCGGTCATGCCGCCCTGCGGCTCCTCGACCAGGTTGCCCTCGTCCTCGGACGGCAGCGGCAGCCGGTCCTCGTTCTGATCCATGTGGGTGTGCACCTCCTCCGGCCCCGCTGCGCAAGCGGCGTGCCGGTAGGATGCGATCGATGGACCTCATC
>DATLGA010000005.1:0-2891 GCA_035540715.1 Candidatus Limnocylindrales bacterium
CGTTTCCCACCCTCACGTCGCCCGACATGGAGCTGAAGAGCAGGCGCGCCCCACCGTCTCCGATGACGTACCGGCGGCGGTCGCGCGTGCCCTCGGACCGATGGGGAAGCGAGATCGAGACGTTGCTCGAGAGGCCCCGGACCTCCAGCGTCATGCCGTTCACCGCGCCGAGGCCGAGGTCGCCACTGACCGTCTCGATGCGATGCTCGCCGTCCGGCGCGAGCTCGCCCTCGAGCTCGACGTCCCCGCTCACGGTCACCACGCGCGTGCGCTCGAGCCGGGAGGCAAAGGCGATGAGGTCGCCGCTCACCGTGTTCGCGCGCAGGACGATCGGCCCGACGCCGCGCAAGGAGATCTCACCTGACACGCTGCCGACCTGGATCGCGCCCGACACGTCGTTCAGGACGGCGTCGCCGGACACGGTGCGATAGTGCTGGCTGCCGCTGAGTCCCGACACCACCAGGTCGGCGCTCACGCCGGCCACCGTCACGTTTGCCCGCTCCGGGACCTCGGCCACGACCATTTCCGCGCTCGGTCGGGATCGGCGGTCACCGAGCAGGCGGGCGAGCGCACCCAGCCCGCTTCCCTCCTCCCGCTCCGGCTCGGTGATCTCGAGCGATCCGCCGGCGGCCTGGACCCGGAACTTCGCTTCCTCGAAGATCCGATCCGCTTCGGTCTCGTCGCTGGCGCGAATGTCGAACTGGACGGCGACGCGCACCGTATCACCGTCCGTGCGCCGCACCTCGATGTCGGCGGAGGTGACACGCAGGACGAAGCGGCCGGTCGCCCCGATGTCGTGGACGATCTCCTGGGTCCGGGAGAAGCCGGTCATCCGCCGGGGCCCCCCGCCAGGCCACGCAGCCTGACCGCCGCCTCGTCGGCGTCGATCTCCTTGCGGGCGAGCCGCTCGAGGATGTCCCGGCGCTCAGCCGCCGTGTCGACGGCGGTCTGGGTCATCTCGAGCTCGGCGTCGTCTGCATCGCCCTCGTCGTCGGCACCGTCGGAGAGGCCGAGCGCGCGAACGAGGCCGTCGACACGCCCGCGGACGGTCGGGTAGCTGATGCCGAGCTCGCGCTCCATCTCCTTCAGGTTGCCGCGCGAGCGGAGGAAGCTCTCGAGCAGGCGCATCTGGTCGCGATCGAGCCGTCCGAAGCGACCGACGCCGAACTCCCCCTCGAGCGCCGTGCCGCAGCTGCGGCAATGGAGGCGCGTGATCGTGAGCTCGTCCGTGCAGACCGGGCAGGTGGCGATGACGTCATGAACCATCGCTCAGCGGCCCTTCGCCTGGCGCGAGGTCGCGCGGGGGGCGGGAAGCCGGACGACCCGCTTCGGACCGCCGTCGCGACGTCCGGCGCCGAGGCGTTGAGCCATGATGGCGCGTGAGAAAGAAATGTCGGATGCGAACATCGGAATCGGCTCCTACCAGAACGTCACAACGAGTTGCCAAAGTGCGTCTCTGTCCGCAATGTATTCAACTTATGCGCATCTGTCAACCCCAATTGTGTAAATAGCAATGCCGATTGCCAATTGATCCGTGCTCGGTGCGCCGTCGCACCGACTCGGAATTGGCTACCATGGCGCGCGGAGCGATGAACCTGAGCCTGCTGCCCTACACCCCCGACCGTGATGTCTACCGGCTGCTGGGTGTGTCCGCGACCGCCTCCGAGGACGAGATCCAGGCTGCCTGCCGTCGTCTCGCACGCACGTTCCACCCTGACCGAAACGGCTCGGTGCGGGCCACGCAGGAGATGCAGGTGGTCAACGTGGTCCGTCGGGTGATGACCGATCCGGATGAGCGGGCCCGCTACGACCGGGAGCGTCGCCGCTTCCACGAGGAGCTCCTGCGTCCGACCCGGGGGCGGCTCGACGCATGGCCCGTCACGCCGGTCGATCCGCCACCTCCGTCCGCACTCGGCCGGTATCTGCGCGCGGCTGCGATCGGGATGCGCGCCGCCGTCGCCGGGCTCGTGCCGCCGCGCTGCCGGCTCTGCCGGGCGGTGATCCCGTCGGATGACGTGTACTGCGCCGCCTGCGGGACGCCCCGCCTGACCGGAGGCTGAGCTCGTCGAAGCGGCAGCCTGGTGCAGCCAGCGCGCTGAGGCGGTGGCCCAGCCTCAGGCGTGCAGCGGGTTGACGCGGTCCGGATCGATTCCCAGGTCGCCGATCGCTCGCTTGAGCTCGTCCGGCGTCGACCGCCCGTCGAGGCAGAGTCCATGCAGCGCCGCGTACGCGATGTGCGGCACGTTGACCTCGAAGTGGGTGCGCAGCGCGTCCCGCGTGTCCGAGCGGCCGAAGCCGTCGGTCCCGAGGACGGTGTAGGGGCGGTCGATCCAGCGCGTGACCATGTCCGGCACGGCCTTCATGTAGTCGGTGGCGGCGATGATCGGTCCTTCGGTCGGGTCGAGGCACTGCCGCACGTACGGGATGCGCGGCTCGGCGTCGGGATGGAGCCGGTTCCAGCGCTCGACGTCGAGGGCGTCATTGCGCAGCTGCTGGAAGCTCGTCGCGCTCCACACGTCGGCCGCGACGTCGTACTTCTCGGCGAGGACCTTCTGCGCTTCGAGCGCCTGGAGCAGGATCGGGCCTGACGCCAGCAGCTGGACCCGGCGTGAGCCGCCCTCGGCCGGCTTGAACCGATAGAGCCCGCGAAGGACGCCTTCCTCGACGGCGTCGGGCTTCGGCGGCATCGGCCAGTTCTCGTTGTAGAGGGTCACGTAGTAGAAGACGTCCTCGCCGCGCTCGCCGTACATGCGGTCGATGCCCTCCCGCACGATGATGGCGAGCTCGTAGGCGAAGGCCGGGTCGTAGGCCAGGACATTGGGGACGACGCTGGCCTGGACGTGCGACTGCCCGTCGTCGTGCTGCAGGCCCTCGCCGGTCAGCGTCGTGCG
>DATLGA010000006.1:0-35786 GCA_035540715.1 Candidatus Limnocylindrales bacterium
GCGCGATCCGGCATCTCGCGGGTCATGCCGCACCGGCCGCCGCGACCTGTCATAGACCGTTGACACACTCCGGCTACCATCGGTCTGACGACGTGGTTCGACCATAGCGGAGGACTTCTCACCGAATGCGTGCCCACCAGATCACGATGCTCGGAACCGGGCTCATCGGCGACTTCTATACCGCCACGCTGCACGGTCAGCGCGGTCGGGACCGGGTCCAGGTCGTGTACTCGCGGACCGAGGAGCGCGGCCGCGCTTTCAGCGAGCGGTGGGGCATCCCGGAGCACACCACCGATCTCGAGGCGGCGGTGAATCATCCGGACACCGACGTCGTCGTCGTCGGGCTGCCGAACTACCTGCACCTCGATGCGGTGAAGGCGGCGGCCGCGGCCGGCAAGGCCGTCCTGTGCACGAAGCCGCTGGCCCGGAACGCCGAGGAGGCGCGCCAGGTGCTCGAGGCCGTCGAGTCCGCGGGAATCTTCGGTGGCTACCTCGAGGATCTCGTCTACACGCCGAAGTCGCTCAAGGCGGTGAAGGCGGTGCGCGACGGCGCCCTCGGCGACGTCACGTGGGTTCGTTCGCGCGAGACCCATCCGGGGCCGCACTCGGCCTGGTTCTGGGATGGCCGCCTGACCGGTGGTGGCGCGATCATCGATCTCGGATGCCATTGCATCGAGATCATCCGCTGCTTCGTGGGCAAGGGGAACCGGCCGGTCGAGGTGATGTGCCACACCGACACGCTCGTGCACCCGATCTCCGACGAGGACAACGCGATCGCGCTCATCCGCTTCGAATCCGGAGCGATCGGCCAGTTCGAGGTCAGCTGGACCTTCCGCGGCGGCATGGACCTGCGGGACGAGGTCGCCGGCACTCACGGCACGATCTGGCTCAACCACTTCCTGCGCACCGGCTTCGAGATGTTCACCGCCGGCGGGTCCGGAGGCTACGTCGCCGAGAAGGCCGAGACGAGCGCGGGATGGCTCTTCCCGGTCGGCGACGAGGTCAGCGAGCTCGGCTACGTCGACATGTTCAGCGACATGTTCGACGCGATGGACGGCGGACGCGAGCCGCAGGAAACGTTCTACGACGGCTACGTGGTGAACGCCGTGATGGATGCCTGCTACCGATCCGCGAAGAGCCGGCAGTGGGAGCCGGTCGAGCTGTTCGAGTGGCGGGGCGGTGCGACTCCGCGGATCGCGGGCGCCCACGAGACGTACGACGGCAAGGTGGTGATCAAGCGGGAGACGCTCCCGGACGGCCGCGAGAAGATGATCCTCAAGGATCCCGACTCGGGCGACTTCGTCGACCTCGTGACCTCCGTCACCGAGTGAATCTCGACCTTCGAATCCTCCCCGCCCATGCGTGGGCTCCGGCCGTCGCCGACGAGCTCGTCGAGCGGCTTCGCGAGCGCCCCCGGCTGCGTCTGTGCCTGCCGACCGGTGCCACGCCGGCACCGCTCTACGACGAGCTCGTTCGTCGAGCCGATGCACCGTGGGGCGGCGTGGAGATCGTGCTCCTCGACGAGTATCTCGGGCTGCCCGAGGGAGACCCGGCACGGGGCGGCGACCGCCTCCGCCGCGAGCTGGTCGAGCGGCTCCCCGAGGCGCCGGCGGCGTACCACGACATCGACCTGACCGCCGACGCGGCCGAGGCGGCCGGCCGGCACGACGCGGTCGCCGCCCACGGGCTGGACCTGACGCTGGTCGGGCTGGGAGCGAACGGGCACATCGGCCTCAACGAGCCGGGGTCGCGGCCGGACAGCCCGACGCGTGTCGTGGAGCTGGCCCCGGAGAGCCGCGTCTCGGCCGCCGGCTACGGCGCGACCGAGGCGCCACGGCGGGGGATCACGCTCGGCCTCGGGCGGCTGTTGGCATCGGCGGAGCTCTGGCTGCTCGTCACGGGCGCGCGCAAGGCGGGGATCCTGGCGCGGGCGCTCGAGGGGCCGGAGACCGCCGATGTGCCGGCCTCGTTCCTGCGCCGCCATCCGGCGCTGCGCGTCTTCGCCGACGAGGAGGCCGCGGGCAGCCTGCGCGGCTGAGCCCAACCGCCGTCAGGCTCCGACGGCCGCCTCGCCCGGCTCGGCGGCCCCGGCTCGGCGCCATCGGGCGATCGTCTCGCGGCTGAAGAGCTGGTCGACCACCATCGAGGACGCGCCGATCACCCCCGCCAGCGCGCCGAGCGACGAGCGCTTGATGAGCAGGTCGCGCGTGGCGAGCGGCAGCGAGCGGCGGTAGACGGCCTCACGCAACGACGCCAGCAGCTGATCGCCGCTCTGCGCCACCCCGCCGCCGACCACGATGAGCGAGGGGTTGAAGAAGTTCACGACGCTGGCGAGCATCAGCCCCACGTGCTCGCCCGCCGACTGCAGCAGGCTCACCGCGACCGGGTCACCGAACGAGGCGGCGCGCGCGACGTCCTCGGCGCTCACGCGACCGTGCTGGTCGAGTGCGATGCGCAGCCGGTCGCTGCGGCCGGCGATCGCCTCGGCCTCGCCGATCCGGGCCAGCGCCCCGCCGCCGGCCAGCGCCTCGAGGCACCCGACGTTGCCGCAGCGGCAGATCACCGATTCGTCGGCGATCACCTGGATGTGGCCGACGTCACCGGCGCTGCCCTGCGCGCCGCGATGGATCCGGCCGTTCGAGATGATGCCGGCGCCGATACCGGTGCCGATCTTCACGACGACGACGTTGTCGTGGCCGACCGCCACGCCTGACCGCCACTCCCCGAGGGCCAGGATGTTCACGTCGTTGTCGACCCAGACCGGCGCGCCGTATCGGCTCGCGAACCGCTGGCGGATCGGGTAGCCGTCCCAGCCGGGCATGATCGGCGGCGAGATCGGCCGGCCCGACGCGAACTCGACCGGCCCCGGGACGCCCACGCCGACCCCCCACAGCCGCCCCGGCAGGTCGCGCGTGGCCGAGCGAAGCTCCTCGAACAGCTCGTCGACCCGGTCGAGGCAGCGGTCCGGTCCCGCGCCGATCTCGGCTGGCTCGTCACGATGGCCGAGGATGCGCCCGTCGAGGTCGGTGATCGCCACGTCGATGCTCGTCGCACCGAGGTCGGCGACCAGGATGTGCCCCGCATCGGCCCGGAAGGTGATGTGCCGTGGCGGGCGGCCGCCGGTGCTGGGCCCGAAGGACCCCTCCACCACCAGGCCGAGGTCGATGAGCTCGGCGACCCGCTGCGCCACGATCCCGCGACTGAGGCCGGTCCGGGCGACGATCTCCGAGCGCGACCGCGAACGCGCGTGTCGAACCTCGTCGAGCACCGCGACGAGGGCGTCGAGCGCATCCTCCTGGGCGGCGGCCGAGAGGCGAGCGAGGTCGACCTGCTGGACGGGCGAGCGATCCACGGGCCGATGATACGCCGGCGTGCCACGACTTTTGCTATTGACATGCCAAAGTACGATGGTCGGGTGCAATTCGCCCGGCCCGAGTCTTCCGTCTCGCCTGCACGCCCGTCTAGTCATCTAGACCCATCCGGGGTGACGCCATGCAGCGGCTGAGCGACATCGGCGCGGCCGTCATCGGCAGTGGCTTCATCGGCACCGTGCACATCGAGGCGCTTCGGCGCATGGGCGTCCGGGTGTGCGGGCTGCTGGGCTCGACGCCGGAGCGGGCCGCCGCCCGCGCCGAGCAGCTCGGCGTGCCGCGCGCGTACGCGAGCCTGGACGAGCTCCTGGCCGACGAGGCGGTCCAGGTCGTCCACGTCACCTCGCCGAACCACCTCCATCACGGACAGGTCAAGCAGATCCTCTCCGCGGGCCGAGACGTCGTGTGCGAGAAGCCGCTCGCGCTCACATCGGACCAATCGGCGGAGCTGTCCCGCTGCGCGGCAGAGAGCGGACGCGTCAATGCCGTGAACTTCAACATCCGCTTCTATCCCCTCAATCAGCACGTGAGCGAGCTGGTGCGGGACGGCGGGCTCGGCGACGTGCGGCTCGTCAGCGGTCGCTACTTCCAGGACTGGCTGTTGCTCGAGACGGACTGGAACTGGCGCCTCGAGCCGGATCGTGGCGGGCCGCTGCGGGCCGTCGGCGACATCGGCTCGCATTGGCTCGACCTGGTCGCGTTCATGACCGGCCTGCGGATCACATCGGTCATGGCCGACATGGCGACCTTCATTCCGACGCGGCAGCAGCCCGCTGGGCCGGTCGAGACGTTCTCGACCGAGCGCGCCGCGGAGACGGTGGAGCGGGCGATCGGGACCGAGGACATCGCCACGATCCTGCTGCGCTTCGAGAACGGCGCGCGAGGAACGGTCGCCATCAGCCAGCTCAGCCCCGGACGGAAGAACTCGCTCACCTACGAGATCGACGGCTCGTCGGCCGCGGTCGCTTGGGATTCCGAGCAACCGGACCAGCTGTGGATCGGCCACCGCGAGAAGCCGAACGAGATCCTCATCCGCAACCCGGCGCTGATGAGGGACGCGGGGCAGCTGGCCGCCGCGCTCCCCGGCGGGCATGTCGAGGGCTTCGCCGACACGTTCCGCGCCCTGTTCCGCGCGATCTACGCTGACGTCGCGGCCGGCGCGCCATCGGAGGCGCCGACCTATCCGACCTTCGCCGAAGGCCACGACGAGATGCTCGTCGGCGACGCGGTTGCCGAGAGCGCACGGACCGGCACGTGGAGCGACGTGAGGCGCACCGAATGAACCGGATCTGCTTGATTCGCCTGGAGGGTCCCGCATGCGGCTTGGCTTCCTGACCGCCCCGTTCCCCGACACCGAGCTCACCGACGTGGCCGACTGGGCCGCCGCGAACGGGTTCGAGAGCCTGGAGATCGCCTGCTGGCCGAGGTCCACCGGCCCGACCCGCCGGTATGCCGGCACGAGCCACATCGACGTGGCGAACCTGTCGGAGAGCCAGGCGCGTGAGATCGTGGACGAGGTCGCCTCGAAGGGACTCGCCATCTCGGGGCTGGGCTACTATCCGAACCCGCTCCATCCGGACCGCGAGACGCGGGAGGCCGCGATCGCGCACCAGAAGCTCGTCATCGAGGCCGCCGCGAAGATGGGCGTGCCGTTCTTCAACACCTTCATGGGCGGCGACGCCTCGAAGCACGTCGACGCCAACTGGGAGACGGCCCTCGAGATCTGGCCGCAGCTCGTCGACCATGCCGACGCGCACGGCGTGAAGATCACGATCGAGAACTGCCCGATGATCTTCAGCCACGACGAGTGGCCGGCCGGGAACAACATCGCCTGGTCGCCGTACATCTGGCGGCGGATCATCGAGCAGTGGGGCGGGACGATCGGGCTGAACTACGACCCGTCGCACCTGGTCTGGCTGATGATCGACCAGGAGCGATTCATCCGGGAGTTCGGGCCGCACATCCTCCACGTCCAGGCCAAGGACGTCCAGATCAACTGGGACGGTCTCTACGAGCGGGGGACCCTCTCGTCCGGCATCGGCTGGCAGGTTCCGCGGCTGCCGGGGCTCGGCGACGCCAACTGGTCGAAGATCTTCGCGGCGCTGTATCGCGCCGGCTACGACGGCGACATCATCATCGAGCACGAGGACCGGGATTTCGAGAAGACCGATGAGCTGGTCAAGCGCGGCTTTCTCATCGCCCGCGACGTGCTGCGTCCCTACATCAAGTGAGGCTCATGACTCAGTCCATTGCCCATCTCACCGAGCGCGACGTCGCGAAGACGATCGACCACTCCCTCCTCAAGCCGGAGCTCGACGACGCCTTCGTCGAGGACGGCTGCCGGCTCGCCGCGGAGTACGACGTCGCGTCGGTCTGCGTCCGCCCGGCAGACGTGAAGCGCGCCAGGGCCATTCTCGACGGGACCGATGTCGCGATCGGGACGGTGGTCGGCTTTCCCCATGGCAGCTCCACCACGGCCACGAAGGTGTTCGAGGCCAGGCAGGCGATGCGCGACGGAGCCACCGAGCTCGACATGGTCATCAGCATCGGCGCGCTTCGGTCCGGGCGCGACGAGGACGTGCGCGACGACATCGGCGCGGTGGTCCAGGCCGCGCACGCCGAGGGTGCCATCGTGAAGGTGATCCTCGAGAACGCGTACCTCACCGACGACGAGAAGGTCCGGGCGTGCCGGCTCGCCGAGGCGGCGGGCGCGGACTTCGTGAAGACCTCGACCGGGTATGCCGCCAGTGGCGCGACCCACGACGACCTGCGGCTCATGCGCGAGAGCGTCTCGCCGCATGTCCAGATCAAGGCGGCGCACGGCGTCCGCACGCTCGACGATCTCGTCGCCGTGCTGGCGCTCGGCGTCACGCGCGTCGGTGCGACGCAGACGAAGGCCATCCTCGACGACTTCCGGGCGCGCCAGGGTGGCGCCACGGCGGTCACGGTCGGCGAAACCGATCGGGGCGGGTACTGACCCGGTGGCGACCACGCACGCTCGACCGGTGGCCTGGGTGGCGGAGGCAACCGCGCTCCTCGACCGCGTGGCCCGGACGCAGGCCGAGGCGATCGAGCAGGCCAGCGCCTGGTGCGCCGAGGCCATCGGTTCGGACGGCCTCGTCCACCTCTTCGGGACGGGACACTCGCGGATCCCGGTCGAGGAGATGTTTCCGCGCTATGGCTCCTACCCGGGCTGGAACCCGATCGTCGAGCTGTCGATGACGTTCCACACCCAGGTGGTCGGCGCGAACGGACAGCGCCAGGCCATGTTCATCGAGCGGACGCCCGGCCTGGCGGAGGTGATCCTGTCGAACTTTCGGTTCGGCCCGCGCGACGTGATGATGGTCTTCTCGGCCAGCGGCCTCTCCGCCGTGCCCGTCGAGATCGCCCGTGGGGCGCGGGCGCGCGGCCTGCGGACGATCGGGGTCACGTCGGTCGCCCAGTCGGAATCGGGGCAACCGCATCCGGAGGTCGGCGCGAGGTTGCTCGACGAGGTCGATCTGGTCATCGACCTGTGCACGCCGCACGCGGACGCCCTGTGCGCCGTGGACGATCTCGACACGCCGGTCGGGCCTGGCTCGACGATCGCCGCGGTCGCCATCGTGAACGCCATCAAGGTCCGGGTCGCCGAGCTCCTCGTGGAGCGCCGGGCGATGCCACCCGTCATCAGCCGCGCCTCGGTGGTGGGGGAGGAGCGCTCCCGGGCGCTCTTCGACGAGGCCTACCGAGAGCACGCCCGGCGAATCGCAGGTGCGATCGACCATCGATCAGGAGGTGAGTGACGAAACACCGACCGCCCCCGAGCGTCCGACCGGGACGCCGTTCACCGGCACGCGATCGCGGCGCCGGCTCATCCTGGAGGAGAAGGAGTTCAACTCGATGAAGGTATTCAAGCGAAGCCGCACGTTCGCGGCCGGCATCGCCGCGGTCCTGGTGATCGCCGGTTGCGGGCAGCAGGGCGGCGGGAACGGCGGCGATGGGGACGGGTCGTACCACATCGGCGTCTCGAACACCCTGACCAACAACGGCTGGCGGGAGGAGATGATCTGCTCGATCCGCGCGCAGGCCCAGGTCGCCGACGCGGACGTCGAGCTCACCGTCAACCACCGCGACACCGACGCCGCCGGCCAGCTCGAGGACCTGCGGACGCTCATCGCCAACGACGTCGACGCGATCATCGTCAACCCGGTGAGCCCGGACGCGGTCAACGCCGCGCTGACGGAGGCGCATGAGGCCGGCATCGTCGTCATCTCGGTCGACCAGGCGGTCACCGAGCCGAACGCCTACCTCATCGCCAACAACCAGGAGGAGTACGCCTATCTCGGCGCCAGCTGGCTGTTCGAGACGCTCGGCGGCGAGGGTGACGTCGTGTACATGCGCGGCTTCGCCGGCCACCCGGCCGACGACGACCGCCACGTCGGCTGGCAGCGCGCCCTCGACGAGTATCCGGGCATCAACGTCGTCCACGAGGTGCACACCGGCTGGGACCAGGCGACCGGCGTGCAGCAGATCAACGACTTCCTCGCGACCGGCCAGAACTATGACGGGATCTGGACCTCCGGCATCGACAACGTGATCGTCGACGCGCTGCTGGCAGCCGATGCCGAGCTGGTGCCGATCGTCGGCGCGGACAACGCCGGCTTCGTTCAGCAGCTGATCGAGGTCGACGGACTCGTCGGCGCCGCGGTCACCAATCCGGCCTCGGTCGGCGGTGCCGGCGTGACGCTGGCCCTGCAGATCCTCGAGGGCGACGAGCCCGAGGACAAGGCGGTTCTCATGGAGCCGCAGCTGTGGGCCAACGACACCGAGGAGGGAATGCAGCAGCTCGAGGAGGCCAATGACCCGGACATCGATCCGACCTGGCCGCTCGGGATCAGCATTCCCGGCTGGACGGACTACACGAAGGAGCAGATCCTGGCCTGCGGCGAGTAATCTCCGTCGCAGCGATCCAGCAATCGGGGATGCCGGCCTCGGGCCGGCATCCCCCAACCATCGCGATTTCCCGCACGTGAGCTGACATGAGCGAGCTCCTGCTCGAGGCGACCGGCGTCCGGAAGCACTACGGCGCGGTGGCCGCCCTGCGCGACGCATCGGTCGCGGTGCGGCCGGGCGAGATCCACGCCCTCATGGGCGCGAACGGCGCCGGCAAGAGCACGCTCGTCAAGATCCTGACCGGGGCCGTGAGGCCCGACGCGGGCGACATCGTGCTGCGTGGTCAGCGGCGCGCCGTGCACTCCCCCGCGGAGGCCCGGCGCACGGGCCTCGTGTCGGTCTACCAGGAGCCGGCGATCGTCCCCGACCTCACGGTGACCGAGAACCTGGCCCTCACCGAGACGCCGATCGACGCCTTCCGGGCCCAGGTCGCCGAGCTGGGCCTCTCGAAGCTCGACCTGCGCAGGCACGCGCGCAACCTGCCGCTCGCGACGCTTCGCATCATCGACCTGGCTCGGGCGCTCGCCATCGAGCCGGACGTCCTGCTGCTCGACGAGATGACGGCGGCGCTCCCGGCCGACCTCACCGAGCGGGTCCTCACCGTGATCCGCGGACATCGCGGCACGGAGCGATCCGTCATCTTCATCTCGCATCGCATGCTCGAGGTCGCGGGCCTGTGCGACCGTGCCACCGTCCTGCGCGAGGGCCGCACCGTCGGCGTCGTCGAGATGGCTCCGGGGGCGGCCGACGAGATCGTCGGGCTCATGCTCGGGCCTGCCGCTCACGACGGGGACGGCCGGGCAACAGCGCCGGCGGGCGAGCCGCCGGGCGCGGTCCGCGAGGAGTCGCCCCGGCTGGCGGTTCGGAACCTCGCCGCCGGGCGGAGCCTCCTCGACGCCTCGTTCGAGATCCACGCCGGCGAGGTCCTCGGGCTCGCGGCCCTCGAGGGCCAGGGCCAGGACGAGCTGTTCGCCGTCCTTTCGGGACAGATGCGTCCCGATGGCGGCGAGCTCCGCGTGGACGGCACCACGGCCGCCTTCCGCCATCCGGCCGACGCCATTCGCGCCGGCATCGTGCTCGTCCCCGCCGACCGTTCCGCCGCGCTCCTCATGCAGCGCTCCGTCCGGGAGAACATCGGACTGCCCGGCACCGCGCGCGTCGGCCGCTGGGGCATGATCGACATGGGCGCCGAGCGGCGACGGGTGAAGGCCGCCATCGACCGGCTGCAGATCGACACGCGCGCCCAGTCGGAGGTCCGCCGGCTGTCGGGCGGCAACCAGCAGAAGGTCACGATCGCGCGCTGGCTCGGGGCCGGCGTCAGGACCTTCCTCTTCTTCGATCCCACGCGCGGCATCGACATCCGCACGAAGCAGGAGATCTACCAGCTGGTCCGCGAGCTCGCGAGGGCCGGCGCCGCCGTCCTCCTCTTCACCTCGGAGCTCGACGAGATTCCGCGCGCCTGCGACCGTACCCTCGTCATGTTCGGCGGCCGGATCGTCGACGAGATGCCTGCCGATCGCGCCGACGAGCCGACACTGTTGCGCGCGGCCCACGGCCTGCAGCCAATGGCCGCGCCGCCGGCGGGGGCCGCAGCGGCGCCGGGGGGCACGACGTGAGCGCGACCGCCGGGACCCGCGACGAGGCCATCGAGCGGACGTCGCTCCGCGCCCGGGCGGCGCGCTTCGTCCAGGGCGACACCTGGACGATCGCCCTCATCGTCATCTTCATCGGCCTGCTCGTCTTCACGCGGATCCTGCGCCCGGCCTACGGCCTCGACGCGCTGGCGATCGCGGCATTGCCGGTCGCGTTCGCGGCGGTGGGACAGGCGATCGTCGTGATCTCGGGCGGGATCGACCTGTCGATCGGTTCCGTCATGGCGCTGACGAACGTCACCGCGGCCGTGCTGCTCGCCGGCTCACCCGAGCTCTCGGTGCCGATCGTGCTGCTCGTCCTGCTCCTGGGCCTCGTGATCGGCGCGATCAACGGGACGCTCGTCGTGCTGAGCCGGGTGCCCGACATCGTGGTGACGCTGGCGATGCTGTTCGTGTGGGCCGGCGCCGCCCTCCTGGTCCTCGGCACCCCCGGTGGCGGATCGGTCCCGTGGCTGCGCGAGATCACGAGCGGCTACCTGGGGATCCCGCTCGTGCCGAAGGCGCTCATCGTGCTGCTCGTCGTGGTGGGCGCCATCTGGATTCCGCTGCGCCGCTCGCGCCTCGGGCTCTCGATCTACGCCATCGGCTCCGATCGGCTGGCGGCCTTCCGCAGCGGCGTCGACGTGGCGCGCACGAAGATCGTGGCCTACTCGCTCACGGGGCTGTTCGCGGCGCTCGGCGGGCTGGCGCTCACCGCGAGCACCGGCATCGGCACCCCGATCCCGGGTCCCTATCTGCTCCTCAGCGTGGCGGCGGTCGTCCTCGGCGGCGTGAGCCTGGCCGGTGGCCGCGGCGGCCTGCTCGGTCCCATCGTCGGCATCTACATCCTCGGCCTCATCCGGGCCGATCTCACGTTCCTCGGCATGGAGCCCGGCCTGTCGACGGTGGTGCAGGGCGTGATCATGGTGGCCGTCGTCATGGTCGGGGCGTACCTGACCCTGCGGAGGCAGGCGGCATGACCGCGCAGGCTGCCACGCGGGAGCGGAGCCAGCTGGCGACGACGCTCGACTGGCTGCGCGACCGTCCGCTCGTGCCGCTCCTGTTGCTGCTCCTCGCGCTCGTCGGCCTGCTGCAGGCGGTTCAGCCGGGGATCGTGACCGCCGGGTGGGTGTCCGGAACGATTCGCTTCGCCGTCCCGCTCGCCATCCTGGCCGCGTGCCAGACGATGACGATGCTGACCGGCGGGATCGACCTGTCGGTCGCCACGGTCGCCTCGATGACGGCGTACGTCATGGCCACCAACGTGACCGATCACGGCTGGTTCGTGGCCGCGCTGCTCGGCCTCGCGCCGGCGGCGCTCGTCGGGCTGGTGAACGGCATCGGCGTCGGCGTCTTCCGCGTGCACCCGCTGATCATGACCCTGTCGATGGGGCTGATCGTGTCGGGCCTCGTCAACGTGTACTCGCGACTCAACATCACCGGCGGGACTCGCGTGCCGCCCGAGATCACCTTCCTCGGCGGCCAGACCGTCGTCGGGCCCGTGCCGCTCCCGAACAACCTGCTCCTGTTCGTGCCGCTCGCCGTCATCATCCTGGTCGCGCTGCGCCGATCCGGCTTCGGCCGGCTGCTGTATGCCGTCGGCGACAACCAGGTCGCGTCGCGCCTGGCCGGGGTTCGCGTGTGGCAGGTGCTCGTCGTCCTGTACCTCATCTCCGGCGTGCTGGCCGGGCTCGCCGGGCTGATCTACGCCGGGGTCATCGGCTCGGCCACCGGCCGGCTCGTCGATCCGTTCCTCCTGCCCTCGGTCGCAGCGGCCGTCATCGGCGGCACCTCGATCTTCGGCGGGCGGGGCGGGTATGCCGGGAGCATCGTCGGCGCGCTCATCCTCACGGTGCTCGTGACGCTCCTCAACGTGATGCAGGCGCCCGAGGCCGTTCGCCAGATCCTGTTCGGGGCCATCATCCTGGCCGTCGCGGCCACCTACACCCGCATCACCCAGGAGTCGTAGGCCGATGCCCGACCGCGCCACCCGCCACCTCGGGCTCGACCTGGGCGCCACGAACGTGAAGTGGGCCGTCCTGGGCCTCGACGACGCCGAGTGGGCCGTCCTCGACCGCGGCCAGCTTCCGACCCATGCCGCCCGTGGCCCCGAAGCGGTCGTCGAGCGCCTCGCGGACGTGGCGGATGCAGCGCGCGCGTCGTGGCCCGACCTCGGATCGGTCGGCGTCGGCGTGCCGGGCCTCTACGACGCTGCGACGGGCGCTGCCCGGTTCCTGCCGAACCTCCCCGGCGAGTGGGCCGGCCGCCCGGTCGCGGCCCCGATCGGCGAGCGCACCGGGCTGCCCGCGTTCCTCGTCAACGACGCACGGGCCTTCGGCCTGGCCGAGCTGCGGCTCGGGGCGGGCCGCGGCGTCGCCACGCTGGTGGGACTGACGCTCGGAACCGGGGTCGGCGGGGTGGTGGCCCTCGACGGTCGGGTCCACCACGGCCACGACGGCACGGCCGGGGAGGTCGGGCACCAGACGATCGATCCCGATGGGCCGCCCTGCACGTGCGGCAACCGTGGCTGTCTCGAGGCGCACGCCTGCGCGGCGCGGATCACCGCCCTGTGCGGGGTGGCCACGGTCGAGCAGGCGGTCGAGGCGGCGCGCGCCGGGGAGTCCCGGGCACTGGACGGGCTCGCGCGCGTCGGGACCGATCTCGGGATCGGCGTCGCGAACCTCGTCGTCGTCCTGACGCCCGACCGGGTCGTGATCGGTGGCGGAGTGGCGGCGGCCGGCGACCTGCTGCTCGACCATGTCCGAGCCGAGGTTCAGCGGCGCGTGCACGTGACCGACCTCGACCGTCTCGAGATCGTCACGGCCGAGCTCGGGACGTGGGCCGGCGCGATCGGGGCGGGGATCCATGGCGCCGAGCGGGCCGCGGCGCTGGCGCCGACGGGAGGCGCCGCATGACGACCGCCGCGTTCGTGCCTCGCTACCGCCGGATCGAGCAGGCGCTTCGCAGCCGCATCGCCGGAATGCGGCCCGGGGATCCGCTCCCCTCCGATGCCGAGCTGTGCGCCGAGTTCGGCGTGAGCCGGATGACCGCTCGCAACGCGATGCAGCGCCTGGCCGAGGAGGGGCTCGTCCAGCGGCAGCCGGGCCGTGGCAGCTTCGTCGCGGAGCCGCCCACGCACCGGCGCGCCAATCACCTGATGAGCTTCTCGCACGAGATGGAGCGGCTCGGGCGGGAGCCGACCTCGATCGTCCTCGCGCGCGAGCTGCGCCCGGCGACGCCCGGGCAGGCCGCGGAGCTGCGCCTGCGCCAGGGGGATCCGATCGTCTACCTCCAGCGCGTGCGCTGCGCCGATGGGCAGCCGATCGCGCTCGAGACGGCGATCCTCGACCGGCGGACCGCGCCCGCCGTCATGGCGGCGGACCTTCGCACCGGCTCGCTGCATGCCACGCTCACGGCGGGCGGTCACCAGCTGCGGCGGGGGACCGCCACGATCAACGCCGCGCCGGCCACCGGAGACGATGCCCGTCACCTCGGCACGCGCGCGGGCGACCCGATGCTCGTGGAGCGCCGCGTGATCCTCGACGCGGCCGGCCGGCCGATCGAGGCGACCGAGTCGCGCTACCCGGCCGACCGCTATGCGCTGGAGGTCTGGTTCGACGTCGAGGACGACGGGCCGATCAGCGCTCGCTGAGGCCCCATCCGGCGTCGACGTCGACGACCTGCCCGGTCACCATCGCAGCGTCGTCGCTCAGGAGATGCAGCACCGTCGGGCTCACCGCATCGGCCTCGATCGGCCCCCCGGCGAGCGGCTGCTTCGACGCGACGTCGTGCAGGACGGCCGGATCCGACTGCGCCCGTTCGCTCATCGGCGTGGCCACCAGCGACGGCGCCACGGCGTTCACGCGGATGCCGTGAGGTGCATACGCCGCCGCCATCGCGCGCGTGAGGGCCTCGATGGCGCCCTTGCTGGCGGCGTAGGCATGCGTGCCGAAGTGCCGGGGCGCCGGACGGCGAGCGAGGACGCTTGACATCGTGACGATGGCGCCCCGCCGCCCGAAGCCGTCCGGCTCCTGCGCCAGCATCTGCCGCACCGCCGCCCGGCAGACGAGGAACGTGCTCGTGGCGTTGGCCGCCATGACGCTCTCCCAGCCGGCGAGCGTTGCTTCGTGGACGAGGCCGTCGCCGAAGCGCCGGCCGCTGATGCCGGCGACGTGGAACAGGCCGTCGAGCCGGTTCGCCACGGATCGCAGCGAGTCGAAGGCGGCATCGACCGCCCCCTCGCTGCCGAGCTCGGCCACGGCGTGATCGGCTCTGCCGCCCGCGGTGCGGATCTCGCCGGCCAGCGACGCGGCGTGCTCGGCGGTGCGCGAGACGACGAAGACGTGGGCGCCCTCGTCCGCCAGGGCGCGGGCCGCCGACGCGGCCATGCCGGTCGAGCCGGTGACCATGATCGCGCGCCCGGTAAACCGGGGCGGCCGGCTCATCGTGCGACCGCCTGGACGAGCGCACGGCGAGCGGCCGCGTCGGCCCTGACCAGCGCGCCCCCGATCCCCACCGCCGCGGCGCCCGCGTCCAGAAAGGCCGTCGCGTTGGCCCCGTCGACTCCGCCGGTGGCGATGAGGTCGACCTCGGGCATCGGGCCGCGCAGCTCGCGCACGAAGGACGGCCCGACCGCCAAGGCCGGGAAGAGCTTGACCAACGCGGCGCCCGCCGCGTGAGCGGCCGCGATCTCGCTCGGCGTGAAGGCGCCCGGGATGAACGGGAGCCCGCGGTCCACCGCCGCGGTGACGAGGTCACGGTCGAGCACCGGTGCGACGCCGAACGCGGCACCCGCGGCGACGGCGGCCTCCAGCTGCTCGTGCGAGCGGATCGTCCCGGCGCCGACGAGCGCATCGTCTCCGTGCCGCCGGCGGAGCCGCTCGAGGTCGGCCGCCGCGCTCGGCGCGTCGAACGTGACCTCGAAGAGCCGCGCGCCGGCGTCGATCAGCTCGGCGACCAGCCCTTCGAGTGCCGCGTAGGGCTCGATGCGCCGCAGGACGACGATGAGCCGATGCCGCCGGATCGCCTCGGCCACCGGGCCGCGGCGCAAAGCCTCCGCGCTCACGACGGCGCCACGGGGCTGAGCGGCTCGAGCAGCGCGCCGGAGTCCCGCAGGCCGTCGCGCAGGACGTCAACCGGCACGCCGCGCGGGGTCGTTGCTCGCGAGGCCGCCATCGCGGCGGCGATGCCCGCCGCCTGGCCCATCGCCATGCAGGTCGCCATCGAGCGCGCGCTGGCGTGCGCATCGTGCGTCGCCGAGAAGCATCGACCCGCCACCAGCAGGCCGTCGAGGCCCGCCGGCAGCAGGCAGCGATACGGGATCCCGTACACGCCGCCGCCTTCCACGTACCGCCACTCGGTGTCGCCGCCGGCGTGGTGGTCCTCGATCGGCGCGCCGCACAGGGCGATCTCGTCGGAGAAGCGGGCCGCGCCGAGCACGTCGTCGCGCGTCAGGCGATAGTCGCCATGGACTCGCCGCGACTCGCGGACGCCGATCGCCGGCGAGGTTGCGACGACGACCGCCGCCTCGAAGCCCGGCACGCGATCGCGCAGGAAGCGCGCGTATTCGGCGACCTGGCGCCGGCCCTCCACCTCGGCGGCCGTGAGCTGTTCGGGGTCCGTGGCGTCGACGTTCGGGATGCGAGTCATGTGGATGAGCGCGATGCCCGGATGCGGTGTGCGATGCCACGAGCCCTCGATCCTCGGCAGTCGATAGGCACCGCTCTCCGCCGCCTCCCGCATGAGGGCCCACAGCTCCGCCTTCCGCACCGCCGCGGCTCGCTCGACGTCGACGTTCGCCATCTTGAACAGCGTCGAGAGCGACTGGACCTTCCCGAGCATCATGGCGTTGTCGTACGCCGCGCCGGCCAGGGCCGCCACGTCGGCATCACCGGACGCGTCGACGAACGCGTCCGCCTCGACCCAGCGCTCGCCTCCCTTGTTCCACAGCCGAACGGCGCCGACCCGGCCGTCCTCGACACGGACGCCGGTGGCCCACGTGTGCAGCAGCAGCTCGACGCCGGCCTCCTCGGCCAGCCGCTCCCAGAGGATCTTGAGCACCTCCTGGTCGTAGGTCACGCCGGTCCCGGCGCCGTACGTGTTCGGGCGCTCGAAGGCCATCCCGGCGTCGGTCAGCCGCTCGACCACCTCCCAACCGAGGCCGCCGACCACGCGACGCGGCGTCCCGCCCGGCGTGTAGAAGGCGTAGAACGTATCGAGCACGGCCGTCGAGGTGCCGCCCATGAAGGCGAGCCGGTCCACGAGCAGCGTTCGCGCCCCGGCGCGCGCGGCGCTGATCGAGGCCGACGATCCGGCGGAGCCGGCACCGACGACCACGACGTCGAACCGATGGGGTGGCCTCATCGTGCACCGACCGGAAACGCGGCCGCGGGATTGCTCACCAGGATGGCCTCGGTCGCCGCGTCACCGATCCGGCGCCGAAGGCGCGGCACGAACGTCGTCATCAGGTACGCCATGCCCGGACCGCCGCCGTAGGCGCGCAGGTAGTCTCGCCGGCCGAGATCCATGCCGAGCATGATCCGGCCGCCATGGCGGGCGGCGAGCATGGCCTCGACGAGGTCGAGCAGCGCGCTGTCCGGGCGGTACTTGATGCGGCCCACGGTGTCGTACTCGAGCCACACGCCGCGCGACGCAAGCTCGGCGTGGAGCTCCGCATCCGGGTTGCGATCCATGTGCGACAGGATGATGCGGTCCGGGGTCACGCCCTCGGCAGCGAGCGCGTCGACGATCTCGTGGCCGCACGTGCCGACCTCGGCGTGCACGAGCACGGCGGCACCGGTGCGACGCGATCCGATCGCGGCGGCCGAGAGGCGACGCCGTTCGGAGTGGCTGATCCGCTGGTACGAGGCCCCGGCCTTGATCGCGCCCGCGCGCGCGGCGTCGAGCGGCGCATCGGCCTCCTGCCAGTCGCGCGGATGCATGCCATCCTCGAGGTCCCGCACGATGCGATCGGCGAGCTGCTCGACCGTCGCGTCGTGGACCCAGTGGCCGGCGGGATAGTGGGCATCGCGGTGATAGCCGGTCGCGGCGATGACCGGCACGCCGGTGCGCTCCGAGAGCGCGCGCAGGAGGTCCGGGCGCCGCCCACAGCCGATCGGCGTCATCTCGACGACGGCGCCGATCCCGGCCGCGGCGGCCTCGCGCACCTCCTCGGAGGATCGGTCGAGGTCGTCGAACTCCTGCCCGGGCAGCGCCGGCGTGCGCAGGAACAGGTGCTCGTGGGCATTGACCACGCCGAGCCGCGAAGCCGGCATCGGGCCGGTGACCGTCATCACGTGCGGCTCGGGCATGGCCGGATGGTAGCGGCTGTCCGCGAGGAGGTGGCATGCCCCGTGCGGGCGCATCGACCATGCCCACCCGATTCGAAGGGGCCGGCTGGCGCTACGCCGCGATCGGCCTCAACCTCGCGATCCGCGCGATGATGGTCTTCTTCACCATCGAGGCGCTGGCCGCGCCCGACGACGATCCGCGGTTCGAGGACAAGGGGATCGGGATCCGCAACGCGGTCGTGATGGTGACGTACACCATGGTGTTCCCCGCCATCCACCTTCTGCGGCGCCGGATGTGGTCGAGCTATCCGTGGTGGACCGACTCGCTGTGGCTCTCGATCCTCTGGCTCGACATGCTGGGCAACTCGCTCCACCTCTACGAGACGTGGTACTACTTCGACCTCATCCCGCACTCGACCGGACCCGGCGCGCTGACCGTCGTGCTGATGGAGGCGCTGCGCCTGCCGTTCGGCAGCTCGGTCGCGATCGTCCAGATCGTCCACATCCTGCACGAGGCGCAGGAGTACTACTTCGACGTCTACTTCGGCACCGAGAACGTGGCGCACCTGCGCGAGACGATCAACGACCTGCTCGTCGGCATCGCCGGCTCGATCGCGTACGGGATCGGCTACTCACGGCTGCGTCACGGCCGATGGTGGCCGGGCTGGCGTTAGCTGCCGCCGCAGAGGCGGGTCGACGCCAGCGCAGGATCGGCGCAGTGTCGGGCCAGGTAGTCGTCCGGCTCCTGGATCTTCCACTCGAACTCGCGGATCGCCATCCGGAACTCGGTCGCGTCGCAGCTCGCGAAGATCGCGTTCTCGTCGCGATCGGCGAAGGCTTCCAGGCACTCAGCGCCGACGATGCGGACGTTGAGCGCTCCGACGACGAGGATCACGCCGAGAGCCAGGATGACGAGATACCGGTACATCGGGTCTCCTTCAGGTGTCCCTGGTTGGACGCCTCGGGACCGCCTTACGTTGCGCGATCCGTCATCCGAGCCAGTTCAGGGCGACCGTCGCGGCTCCGACCAGCAGAACCGATGCGCCTGCCCACGGCAGGACCCGGCGCAGGACGTCTCCCTCGCGCCCGACGATGCCGGCGGTGCCCGTCCCGAGCACGACGTTGGCCGGCGAGATGGAGTTGCCGATGGCGCCACCGGCGTTCTGCGCGGCGACCATGGTGGACTCGCGCAACGGATCGATGCTGCCGGCCGCCTCGACCTGCAGCGGCGCGAACAGGATGTTCGACGCGGTGTTGCTCGAGGTCATGAACGAGCCGATGCCGCCGATCGCCGCCGCCAAGGCGGCGTAGACGGCCGCGGGGGCGACCTCGGCGATGCCGCCGGCCAGCACGTCGGTCTGGCCGGTGTCGTCCATCACCTTGCTCATGACGAGGAACGCGCAGACCGCGACCGATGCCGGGATGGCGTTGTCGACCACGCCCTGCAGGAGCCCCTTCGTGTCGGCCCGCTCCGCCCAGGCGTCGTAATGGCCGCTGAGGTGATAGACGAGCCACGCGACACCTGCGGCCAGCATGAGGAACGTCCCTGGGTGCGTCAGCGGCGCGAACGGCGAGTAGGCGTCCTCCGCCTCCACCTCGAGTCCGAGGCCGGTCTCGGCCGCGCCGAACGGCGGGCCGATCTCGAACGCCTCGAGCGCCTCGGTGACCGGAGGGAGGGCCAATGCCAGCACGGACACGATCACCACGCCGTACGGCAGCAGCGCGAGCCCCAGCCCCATCGTGGGCTCCTTCTGGCGTTCGTCGTGCTGCCGGTCCTCCGCCATCGCCGGCCGCCGATCGATGTCCTCGTCCGGCTCTGAGTAGCGGCGCCAGTGCGAGAGCGGGTAGAGCGCAACCAATGCCAGCGCGGCCGGGACGAACCCGGCAAGGACGGGCTGGACGAGCGACATGGCCAGCTGGCCGCCGCCATGGATGGCGCTGACGATGAGGATCAACGGCAGCGCCATGCGGAGCGCCTCGCCCCGCCCGTACAGCCACGCGATCGCCACGCCGGCCAGCAGGTTCGGGATCCACAGCAGGATCGCGGTCTCGAGCGCGGTGCGGACCGGGTCGTCGAGGTTCACCACGCGCGTCGTTGCCAGCCATGCGACCGCCAGCGTGCCGAACAGGTTCGCCCAGGCATGGCCGATGAGCGGGATGACGACCGCATACAGCGGCTTGACGCCGAGGCCGACGAGCAGCGGCGCGACGACGGCGATCGGCACGCCGAACCCGGCGATGCCCTGCAGGAAGCTCGCGAAGACCCAGCCGAAGCCGAGGACGAGGAACAGGTCGTTGCGGCTGAACTCGCTGATCCCCTCGCGGAGCGCGTGGAAGCCGCCGGCCCGCTCGACGACGCGATACAGGAGCAGGGCGCTCCAGACCACGTAGAGCACGAAGACGGCGTCCCACATGCCCTTGCCTCCGGCGATGGCGATCACCTCGGCCGGCGCGTCGAACGCGAGGAACGCGATGCCGATCGCCAGGAACATGCCGATCGGGCCGGCCTCGGGCGCCGTCCAGCGCAGGCCGACGAGGAGGACGAGCAGCAGCAGCAGCGGGGCGAGCGCGAGGCCCCAGTGCCACAGGTCGAGCGGGAGACCCTCCACGCCGGTTCGCCTAGTACCCGATCGCGGCGCCGTCGCCGCGCGGATCCGCGCCGGCCTCGTAGAGTCCCGACTCGGGGTCGCGGCGGATGACGGCGGCGTGGCCCATGTTGTCGTTCCAGTCGTTCAGCGGCTTCACCGGCTGCCCGCGCAGCTCGAGCTCGCGCATCACCGGATCGGGGATGCGACCCTCGAGCGAGAGGTCCTGTGACTCCGTGCCCCACGTGCGTCCCATGAGCCAGCGCGGCGCCTCGATCGCCTGCTGCGCGTCGTAGCCGAAGTGCAGCAGCCGGGTCAGCAGCGCGACGTGCGTCTGCGGCTGACCCTCGCCGCCCATGCTCCCGAACGCGATCTCGGCCTCTCCGTTGCGGAGCGCCATGCCGGGGATGAGCGTGTGGAACGTCCGCTTACCCGGCTCGAGCCGGTTCGGGTGGTCGTCGTCGAGGGAGAAGAACGCGCCGCGGTTCTGGAGGATGATCCCGGTGTCTCCGCCGACGACGGCCGAGCCGAAGTCGTGGTAGATCGACTGGATCACCGACACCATGAGGCCCGACTCGTCCGCGGCGGCGAAGTAGCAGGTGTCACCCTCACCGCCGTTCTGCTGGCGTCGGGCGCCGGGCTCGAACGGGATGCCCGGCTCGACCGCCTCCATCTCCATCGCGTGCTCGGGGTCGATGAGGCCGCGGCGCTCCTCGGCGTACCGCTTGTCGAGCAGCCGATCGAGCGGAATGTCGACGAACTTCGGATCGGTCAGCCATGCGTTGCGATCGGCGAACGCGAGCTTCACCGCCTCGGCCATGTGGTGGTAGTAGTCAGCCGTCCCGTCGCCGAACCCGGCGACGTCGAGGCCCTCGACCAGGTTGAGGATCTGGAGCGCGGCGAAGCCCTGGGTCGGGGGCGGGAACTCGTTGATCTCGAGGTCGTGATACGTCGTGCCGACCGGCTCGACCCACTCGGCGCGAAATGCGGCGAAGTCCTCGGGTCGCAGGGGAGAGTCCGCGGCGGCGACGTCCTCGCAGATGGCGCGGGCCGTCTCGCCCTCGTAGAACCCACCGCGGGCCCCGTCCTTCGCGAGCCGCTCGAGCGAGCGGGCGAGGTCCGCCTGCCGGAGGAGCTCGCCCTGGCGCGGAGCCCGACCACCGGGCAGGAAGATGGCGGCTGCCCGCTCGTACTCGGACAGCACGGGCACGTCCTGGGCCGTCCAGTCCGCCACCGAGTGGCCGACCGGGATGCCGTCGCGCGCGTAGGCGATCGCGTCGGCGAAGAGCTCGGCCCACTCGAGGCGGCCGTGCCGTTCGTGCGCCTCGCGCCATCCATCGACCGCACCCGGCACGGTCAGGGCACCGAGCGGTCCGCGCGACGGGATCTCGTCCGCGTGGCCGCGCTCGCGGTAGAAGTCACGCGTCGCCATGCGCGCCGCCGGGCCGCATGCGCTCAGCGCCTCGACGCCGTCGGTGCCGGGACCGTGGATCAGCCAGAAGCCGTCGCCCCCGAGACCGGCCATGTGGGGGTACGCGACGCACAGCACGGCGTTCGCGGCGATGGCCGCGTCGACCGCGCTTCCTCCGCGCTGGAGGATCCGCACGCCGGCCGTGCTGGCCAGGTGGTGCGAAGTCGTCACCACGCCCCTCGGAGCGTAGGTCGGGGGCCGGCCCGTGCGGGGTCCGGACGGGTGGCTCATCGGTCTGCCTCCTTCTCGGCATCGGTTCCATCGGTGTCATCGGCGCCTGCTTCGGCGTCGTCGGGCTCCTCCTCGTCGTCCTCGTCATCGGCGAGCGGGACGAACCGCGCCAGCGGTGGCAGGACGCCGGCGATCACGATCAGGCCGAGCCCGATCCACCACAGGGCCTCCTGGCCCTCGGTGGTGCCGAAGCTGACGAGCGGCAGCGCGGCGAGGAAGAGGACGAAGGCCACGGCCTGGACGACGTTCGTGGTCAGAAACGCGGGCATCACTCACCTCCCATCAGGTTCAGGACGACGGTTGCCGCGCCGACGAGCACGGCCGCGACGCCGGCCCACGGAAGCGTCTTGCGCAGCACCTCGCCCTCGCGGCCGACGATCCCCGCGGTCCCGGTGCCGAGCACCACGTTGGCGGGGGCGATCGCGTTCCCGATCGCGCCACCGGTGCTCTGGGCGGCGATGATCGTCGACTCCCGCAGCCCACCCAGGGCCTCGACGGTCTGCTCCTGGAGCGGCGCGAACAAGATGTTCGACGCCGTGTTGCTCGAGGTCATGAATGCGCCGAGGATGCCGATGAAGTTCGCGAGGAACGCGAAGATCGGCACCGGGGCGATCGCGGCGATCCCGAGCGCGAGCACGTCGGTCTGGCCGGAGTGGTCCATGAGCGTGCTCATGACGAGGAACGCGATGATCGCGACCGAGGCCGGCAACGCGTCCTCCACCACGCTGCGCCACAGGTTGCTCTCCTCGCCCGTCCGCTCGGTGCGCTCGGCGTAGAACCCGCGCCAGTGGTAGACCGCCCAGCCCACGGCGGCCGCGAGCAGCAGGAAGGTGCCGGGGTGCGTGAGCGGCGCGAACGGCGAGTAGGGCTCCTCCTCCTCGATCTCGATGCCGAGCTCGGTCTGCACGGCCGGGAACGGCAGCCCGACCTCGACCTCCGCGAGGGTCTCCTCGATCGGCGGGATGGCGAGGGCGATGACCGTGGCCACCGTCAGCACGACGTACGGCAGCAGCGCCATCGGCAGCCCCATGATCGGCTTTTCTTTCTTCTCGCTCTCCTCCGCGACGTGCTCGCGGTCCTCCTTCATGGCCGGGGTTTCGTCGATGCCCTCGGCCGGTTCCGCGTAGCGCTGCCACTTCGTGAGCGGGTAGAGCAGCGCGAGAGCGACGGCCGACGCGAGGAAGGTCGAGAGGATCGGATCCCAGAACATGAGCCCCAGCTGGGTCCCGCCGTGGACCGCCGAGATGATCAGGATCAGCGGCCATGCGTGCCGAACGGCAGGTGCCCGCCCGTAGAGCCAGGCGATCGCGAAGCCGGAGAGCAGGTTCGGGATCCACAGCAGGATGCCGGTCTCGACCGCGGTCATCAGCTCGTTCTCGAGCTCGACGACCTGCAGCGTCGCCAGCCAGCCGACCGCCAGCGTCCCGAACATGTTCGCCCATGCATGGCCGATGAGCGGGATCGCGACGGCGTAGATCGGCTTCACGCCGAGGCCGAGCAGCAGCGGCGCGACGACCGCGATCGGCACCCCGAAGCCGGCGATCCCCTGGAGGAAGCTCGCGAACACCCAGCCGAAGGCGAGGACCAGGAACAGCTCGTTGCGGCTGAACTGGGCGATGCCGTCACGCAGCGAGCGGAAGGCTCCCGCCCCGTCGGCGACCCGATACAGGATCAGCGCGGGCCAGACGACGAACAGGATGAAGATCGCATCCCATACGCCCTTCCCGCCGGCCACCGCCAGGTTCTCGAAGGGCGCCTGGAAGATCACGAGCGCGATGGCCGCGGCCAGGAACATCCCCACCGGCCCGGCCTGCGGTGCCTTCCAGCGCAGGCCGACCAGCAGCACGAGCAGGACGATGATCGGCAGCAGGGCGACGGACCAGTGGAACAGGTCGACGGGAAGCTGGTCGTTCACGGGTGGGCGGACTCCTCAGAATGAGCAGGAGACCACGCAGCGATGCGCAGTCTCCACCGTGGCCGCGGATAACGAGAGCGGCCGTCTCGGTCTTCGATACGTTGCCGTCCCGAGCCGCAAGGGATGTGCCACGCCTCCGTGGCGTCGGAGCGTCAGGCCGGTTCCGATTCGGGTTCGACCTGCTCGCTTCCCCGACGCAGAGGGAGGATCACGTCGTCGATGACGAGGTCGACCATGGCGGCGAGTGGCACGGCGATGATGGCGCCGACCACGCCGGCCACGGTCGCGCCGGCGAGGATGGCGATCATGACGACGAACGGCGAGAGCTTGACGACGTGGCCGTGCACGATCGGCGCGAGGATGTAGCTCTCGACCTGCTGGAGCGCGGTGAACCAGATGCCGATGAGGAGCGCCGTCAGCGGCGACTCGAGGAGCGCCACGAGCACGATCGGGATGCCCGCGATCCAGGGTCCGGCCATCGGGATCGCCTCCGCGAAGAACGCCAGCAGGCCGAGCGGCAGGGCGAACGGCACGCCGAGGACGAGCATGCCGATCGTCGCGCCGACGCCCACGATCACCATGATGAGGAGCTGTCCGCGGACGTAGGCGCCGAGCTTCGTGGCCGCGTTGGCCGACAGCTTGCGCAGCGGGTCGCGCTGCTCGCGGTCGAAGAAGCGGAGGAGCCACTCCCGGATCCGGTCGCGCTCCAGCAGCAGGAAGATGCTCAGGACGAGCACGATCACCGCGTTGATGAGCACCTCGGCGACCAGGAGCGGCGCCTGGAGGACCGCGCCGGGTTCCGGCATGAGGTCGGCGCCACCGATGATGTCGAAGGCGCGCTCCACCGCACCCGCGCCCAGGAGCGCGCCGAGCCAGTCGGTGGCGATCGCCTCGCCCTCCTCCAGCAGCGCGGGCAGGTTCTCCGCAAAGGCGACCGCCTCGTCGACCAGCGGCGGAACCACGAGGAAGATGACGATGCCGAGCACGACGACCAGGCCCCCATAGAGGGCGAGCGTGGCGGCCAGGCGCGGCCATCCGCGCCGCTCGAGCCACGACGCCGGGGTCACCAGCGCCGCGCCGAGGAGCAGCGCCAGGAAGCTGAGCATCACGAGGTGGCGCAGCTGCCACGCCAGCGCGGCGAACATCACGATCACCAGCACGCCGAGGGCGGCGCGCATGCCGATCAGGAACGGGGACCGGGTGTCGGGCATGGCCGGCGGCCGTGCAAGAGGAAGGCCACCGCTCCTGGCGGTGGCCCTGGCAGGCTCCGGGTGGCCGGTGTCGGCGGCCGGATCAGGACTCGGGGTCGGCCTCCGACTCGGGCGGGATGTTGGCCTCGTCGGCCTCGGTCATGGACGGGTCGTAGGCGAGATCCTCGTCGGGCGGACGGCCCGTGGGCTCGTCCACGCTCGTCGCGTCGCCCTCGGTGTGATCGCGTTCGTGGTCCATCGGATCTCCTCTCACCTTCACCCGTTCTCGCCGGCTCGCCGAAGGTCGTCGTCGCCGGCGGACCCGCCCTCGCGATGCCCCTGCGGCGGGCCCTCGTCGCCACCGGGCTGGCCGGCCTCGTTGTTCGTCACGGCAACCCGCTCGGCGCCCTCGGGAAGCCGTTCGCGGACCTCCTCGGTGTTCTCGTCGGGATGCTGCCCGATCCACGCGCCGCCCTCGCGGCGCTCGGTCTCGTCGGTCATGGTCGTGCCCTCCATCTGGTGCGCGACGGAACAATGCAAGCGGCGCGCCGGGCTGGCCGTCGACGTGCTGTGAGGCGGGCATGAGCGAGGGGCTCGAACGGGCCGAGCGAGACGCGGCGATCGGCCGGACGCGGTCGCTGGATCGGCTTCGCGAGCTCGCGGCCGGCTGCCGCGCCTGCGATCTGTGGGCACGCGCCACGCAGACCGTGTTCGGCGAAGGGCCGAGCTCGGCGCGGATCCTCGTCGTCGGCGAGCAGCCGGGCAACAGCGAGGATCTCGAGGGCGTGCCGTTCGTCGGGCCCGCGGGCCGCCTGCTGGACCGCGCCCTCGGTGAGGCGGGGATCGATCGGGCGACCGTCTACCTCACCAACGTGGTGAAGCATTTCAAGTGGCGGCGCGCGCCGTCCGGCAAGCGCCGGATCCACGACAAGCCCAACAGTGCGCAGGTCGAGGCCTGCCGGCCATGGCTCGAGGCGGAGGTCGCCCGCATCGGGCCGGAGCTGATCGTGTGCCTCGGCGCGACGGCAGCCCAGGCGCTGCTCGGCAAGTCGTTCCGCGTCACCCGTGACCATGGACAGGTGGTGTCATCGGACCTCGGACCGACCGTCGCGACGATTCACCCCTCGGCGATCCTCCGCGCGGGCGAGGATCGCGACCAGCTCATGGAGCAGCTCGTCGCCGACCTGCGGGCAGCGGCCGCGCATCTGAGTGGCGATCGGCCATAGATCAGCTGTTGTAGGCCGACATGATCCGATCCTTTGCGCCGGACCGATGCTCGGGATCCGTTTCGTGGCGCTGCGTCGAGCCGGGAGCCGGCACGGCGGAGGCGACGTCCACCCCCTCGTCGGCCAGCAGGGCGTTCACGGCGTCGACGTAGGCCACGACGCTCGCCTGGAGGACGTTCTCGTCGGCCGCGCGCCCGGGGTAGATGGGGGCGTCGTCGCGATCGCGTCGCCGCACGCCGAGCGTGACCGAGGCGGTCGCCTCGTGGCCCGCGCGCTGGGCATGGACGTCGAAGCTGGCGAGCACGACGCCGGCGCCGAGAAGCGGCGCGAGGGCGTTGTCGACGGCGCGCATGAGGGCGTCGATGGCGCCGTTGCCGTCGGCGTTGGCCCGCCAGCTGTGGCCGCCACCGGAGAGGACGAGATTGGCGCGGCTGGCGCGCTCGCTGCCGCTCGTGGCGGACCAGCGCTCGAGGGTGAGCGCGCCCGCCGTGGAGCGGGGGTCGGTCTGGGTAACGGTCATGACGAAGGTCTCCTGCGATGGACTGGCCGCCCGGCGGCGCTTCAGACGGGGGTGAGCCAGTGCGCGTAGCGCTCGTCGCTGCCGCGCACCGCCGCGAAGTAGCGGCGCTGGATGTCGAGGGCGATCGGGAACGCGCCGCTCCCGACCGGTCGGTCGTCGATCGAGCTGACCGGCGCGACCTGCGCGCCGGTGCCGGTGAGGAACACCTCGTCGGCGAGGTAGAGCTCGCTGCGGTCGATACGGCGCTCGGCGACCTGGAGGCCTGCGTCGGTCGCGATCTGCATGATCGCGGCTCGGGTGATGCCGGCCAGGACGTCATCGGCCAGTGGCGGCGTGGCGACCTCGGCACCGGTCACGACGAAGACGTTCGCCGCCGACGCTTCCGCCACGTGGCCGTCCGACGTCAGGAGGATCGCCTCGTCGTAGCCGGCGGCGTGGGCGTCCTCGCTCGCGAAGCTCGCATTGACGTACGAGCCGCTGATCTTGCCGCGCGCCGGGATGGCGTTGTCCGACACGCGCTGCCAGCCCGACACGGTGGCCCGCAGGCCGCCGGTCGGGACGTAGTCGCCGAGCGGCATCGTGAAGATCGCGACCCGGTCGTCGAGCCCGGACAGCTGGACCCGGATCGAGCGGGCCGACTTGTACACGAGCGGCCGGATGTACACGTCGCCGTCGTGCGCGTTGTGGCGCAGCAGCTCACGCGTGACCTCGACGAGGCGATCCGCCGTCTCCGGGACCGATGCGCGGAGCAGCCGCGCGTTGCGCAGCATGCGCCGATAGTGCTCCCCGGCAAACAGGATGGCCGTCGAGCCGTCGTGCTGCCTGTAGGCGCGGACGCCCTCGAACACGGCGGTGCCGTAGTTGAAGGTATGGGTGGCGATGCTGACCTTGGCCTCGCCGATCGGCACGACCTCGCCCTCGAAGTACGCCCACGCGCCGAGCTCGGTCCCGACGGCGGCGTGGACGGCGCGGGTCGGCTCGACGGCGGTCATGCCGGCTCTCCTTCGAGGCTGGGTCGCGGGGCGGCACCGTGGCGAGCGCTGACCGCGTGTGCCGAGCTGCGCTCGTCGCGTCGCGCCGGCTGCGCGTCGAGCTTCCAGACCGCGTACTCGAACGAGTCGTGGAGCGCCGCGAGCGACGCCGCGATGATGTTCGTGTCGGCGCCGGCGGTGAGCCAGCTGCCCGACTCGTGGCCGGTCTCGATGATCACGCGCGTCCGCGCGCCGGTGGCCGCGTCGCCATCGATGATGCGGACCTTGTAATCGACGAGGTGCACCTCGTCGAGCGTCGGATAGAACGCGCCGAGCGCCTTGCGCAGCGCACGATCGAGGGCGTGGACCGGACCGTTTCCATCGGCGGCCGTGTGAAGGACCTCGCCGTCGACCTCGACCTTGACCGATGCCTCCGCACCGGCGTGCGAGCCGTCGCGCGGCTCGACGATCACCGTGAAGTCGACGATTCGGAACGGCGGCCGGTAGTCCGCCCGGCGCCGCCGGACCAGCAGCTCGAAGGAGGCATCAGCTCCCTCGAAGCTCGCCCCCTCGGACTCGAGCTGCTTCACGAGCCGTGACAGCTCGGCCGGGTCGAGCCCGTCGCCGACGAGCTCGCCGAGCTGGCGCACCCGCCACCCGGCGTTCGCCTTGCCGCCCAGCTCGCTGACGACCAGCCGGGACTGGCCACCCACGATCGACGGCTCGACATGCTGGTACGCCTGCTCGACCCGGATCGTCGCCGCCCCGTGCACCCCGCCCTTGTGGGCGAAGGCGCTCGTGCCGACGTACGGCGCGTGCGCATCGGGCGCGATGTTCGCGACCTCGGCGACGAACCGGGACAGCTCGGGCAGGCGGGTGAGATCGTCGCCGGCCGGGACGGTGGCCCGGCCGACCTTGAGGCGCAGGTTGGCCCAGATCGTCACGAGGTTGGCGTTGCCGCATCGCTCGCCGTAGCCGTTGATCGTGCCCTGGACGTGCGTCGCCCCGGCGGCGACCGCCGCGAGCGAGTTCGCCACGGCCAGGCCGGCATCGTCGTGGACGTGAATGCCGATGGGAATCTCCGGCCCGAGCTCCGAGCCCACGTCGCGGGTGATCGCCGAGACCTCGTCGGTCATGCAGCCGCCGTTCGTGTCGCACAGCACGACCGTCGACGCCCCGGCGGCGAGCGCGGCTCGCAGGGTTGCCAGGGCGTAGGCCCGATCGGTCTTGTAGCCGTCGAAGAAGTGCTCGGCGTCGTACACGACCTCGCGGCCGGCCGAGCGGAGGTAGGCGACCGACTCGGCGACCATGGCCAGGTTCTCCTCCGGCGTCGCGCCCAGCACCTCGGTCACGTGGAGGAGCCAGCTCTTGCCGAAGATCGTCGTCACCGGCGTCTCGGCCTCGACGAGCGCGCGGAGGTTCGGGTCGGTCTCGACGGAGTGCGAGCGATGTCGCGTCGAGCCGAAGGCCGCCAACCGGGCGGTCCTGAAGGTCATCGAGCGAGCGGCGGCGAAGAACTCCTCGTCCTTCGGATTCGAGCCGGGCCAGCCTCCCTCGACGTACGGGAAGCCGGCCTCGTCGAGGCGCCGCGCGATCTTCAACTTGTCGGCCAGCGACAGGACGAGCCCCTCGCGTTGCGTGCCGTCGCGGAGCGTCGTGTCGTACAGCAGGACGGGCGCGGTCATGCGGTCACCTCCACCGGGGCCTCGATGGTCGCCAGGAGGAACGCTTCGACGTCGCCGGTCCGCGCCGATCCGCCGAGGTCCGGCGTCCGAGGTCCGGCCTCCACCGCCCGGTTCACCGCATGATCGAGCGTGTCGGCGGCTTCGCCCTGTCCGAGCGACAGCCGCAGCATCATCGCGGCAGATGCGACCGCGGCCAGCGGGTTCGCCACGCCCTGGCCGGCGATCTGCGGAGCGCTGCCGTGGACCGGCTCGTAGAGGCCGAAGCGGCCGTACGGCGTGACGCGCGCGCCGAGCGAGGCCGACGGGAGCAGGCCGAGCGAGCCCGCGACCGCGGCCGCCTCGTCCGACAGGATGTCGCCGAACAGGTTCTCCGTGACGATCACGTCGAACCGGCGCGGGTCGGTCAGCAGCAGGTACGCCGTCGAGTCGACGAGGGCGTGCTCCACCGTCACCCCCGGACGCCCTGCCGCGACCTCGTCGACGACCTCGCGCCAGAGACGGCTGCTTGCCAGCACGTTCGCCTTGTCCACGCTGGTCAGGTGGCCTCGGCGCGTCGCTGCCAGGTCGAAGCCGAGCTCCACGATCCGCCGGATCTCCGGCGCCGTGTACCGCAGCGTGTCGACGGCCGACTCCACGCCGTCCTGGGTGGAGCGGCCGCGCGGCGTTCCGAAGTACAGGCCGCCGGTGAGCTCGCGCACGATCATCATGTCTGCCCCGGCTCGGACCTCCGGACGGAGCGGCGATGCGCCGGCCAGCGCGTCATGGGCGCGGACCGGGCGCAGGTTCGCGAACAGCTCGAGCTCCGCGCGCAGGGCGAGCAGCGCGTCCTCGGGACGCTTCGGCGCCGACGGATCGTCCCAGCGGGGGCCGCCGACCGCCCCGAGCAGAACGGCATCGGCATCGCGGCAGGCCTCGAGCGTGGCCGGCGGGAGAGGATCGCCGGTCACCTCGAGCGCCGTGCCGCCGACCGGGAGCTCGTCCCAGTCCACGTCGAAGCCGAAGCGCTCGCCGCTCGCATCGACGGCCCGCCGCGCGACGGCGCAGACCTCCGGGCCGATGCCGTCGCCGCCCAGCAGCGCCACGCGGTACGTGGTCACGCGCCGCTCCCGGCCGGAGCCGCCTGCCGCTTGGTGGCCGCCCGTCGCTCGCGCGCCGCAGCGACAGCGTCGGCGGCGACGGGGTGCTCGGCGATGAGCTTGTTCACCGCGGCCAGGTACGCCCGCAGGCTGGCCTCGACGACGTTCGTCGAGAGGCCGTGGCCGGTGAAGATCTTCGGGGCCTCGCCGTCGGGCCCGGGCGCGGCGATCTTCACGGTCGCCTCGCCCTGCGCGTCCTCGCCCTGGCCGACGCTGCGCAGCTGATAGTCGGTGAGGCGCGGGCGCCCGCCGATGATCTGCTCGAGCGCGTTGTCGACCGCCTGGAGCAGGGCGTCCACGGGGCCGTTGCCGCCGGAGAAGGCGCGGAACGTGCGCCCCTCGTAGAAGAGCGACACGTTCCCCGAGCTCGACTCGCCCTGGCGGCTGGCGGCCGCCCAGTGCTCGAGCTGCACGAGCTGCGGGACGGGGTCGGCGTGCTGCTCCGCCAGGGCGAGCAGGTCCGCATCGGTCACCTGCTTCTTGTGGTCGGCCAGGGCGATCGCCTCTGCGTAGAGGGTGTCGAGCTCCTCGGGCTCGACATGGATGCCGAGCCGCCGCAGGCGCTCGTCGAAGCCGGCCCGGCCCGAGAGCTTGCCGAGCGTCAGCGTCGAGCCGGACAGGCCGACCGACTCCGGCGTCATGATCTCGTACGTGAGCGGGTTCTTCAGGAAGCCGTCCTGGTGGATGCCCGACTCGTGCGCGAACGCGTTGCCGCCGACGATCGCCTTGTTCGGCTGGACCGGGATGCCGGTCAGGTAGCTCACGAGACGGCTGGCCGGTGTGATCTGCTCGGTCGCCACGTTCGTCGTCGCGCCGCCGAACTGCGCCGGCCGGGTGCGGAGGGCCATCACGACCTCCTCGAGCGACGCGTTGCCGGCCCGCTCGCCGAGCCCGTTCACCGTGACCTCGACCTGCCGCGCCCCGGCCTGGATGCCGGCGAGCGTGTTCGCCGTCGCCAGGCCCAGGTCGTTGTGGCAGTGCGTGCTGACGATCGCCCGGCGGCCGCACAGCTTCACGACCTGCCGCACGACCGCCGCGAACTCCTTCGGCTCCGCGTAGCCGACGGTGTCGGGCACGTTGATGACCGATGCGCCCGCCTCGACGGCCGCCTCGTAGGCGGCCAGCAGGAAGGCGAGCTCCGAACGGGAAGCGTCCTCGGCGCTGAACTCGACCTCGTGCTCGGCGCCCACCATGCGGCGCGCCTGCGCGACGCAGGAGCGGATACGCTCGAGGACGTCCTCGCGCGTCGTGCGCAGCTTGTGCGTGATGTGGATGTCGCTCGTGGCGATGAACACGTGGAGCTGCCGGCGACGCGCGGGCTCGAGCGCTGCGGCGGCCACGGTCACGTCGGCCGGGACGCACCGGGCCAGCGCCGCGATGGCCGGTGCGTCGTCGGCGCCCCCGACCTCGGTGGCGATGCGCCGCACCGCCTCGGCCTCGCCCGGCGAGGCGGCCGGGAAGCCGGCCTCGATGACGTCGACGCGCAGGCGCGCGAGCTGCTTCGCCACGCTGACCTTCTCGTCGACCGTGAGCGCCGCCCCGGGCGTTTGCTCGCCGTCGCGCAGCGTCGTGTCGAAGATGCGGATCCGGCGCGCCATCAGGCCACCCCCTCGGCGCCGGATACTTCGGCCTTCTCGCCGCCCTCCGCCCACCCCGCGGGCGCCGACTTGGGGTCCAGGAACGCCATGTGGCTGCGCAGCTCGGCGCCGACCTGCTCGATCCGCGAGCGGGCGTTCTCCGATCGCAGGCGGCGGAACTCCGGCGCGCCACGCCGGCCCTCCTCGATCCAGCGGCGCGCGAACGAGCCGTCCTGGATCTCGGCAAGGATCTGCTTCATCTCGGCGCGCGTCGCGTCGTTGATGATTCGCGGGCCGGAGACGTAGTCGCCGTACTCGGCGGTGTCGCTGATCGAGTAGCGCATGTACTGCAGGCCACCCTGGTACATGAGGTCGACGATGAGCTTGAGCTCGTGCATCGTCTCGAAGTAGGCGAGCTCCGGCTGGTAGCCCGCGTCGACGAGCGTCTCGAAGGCCGCCTGGACGAGTGCCGTCGTGCCACCGCACAGGACGGCCTGCTCGCCGAACAGGTCGGTCTCCGTCTCCTCGGCGAAGGTCGTCTCGAGCACGCCGGCACGTGCGCAGCCGATGCCCCGGGCGTAGGCCAGCACCCGCTGGCGCGCCGTGCCGGTCGCGTCGCGGTGGACGGCGAAGAGGGCCGGCACGCCGCCACCGCCCTCGTACAGGCGCCGCACCAGGTGGCCGGGGCCCTTCGGCGCGACCATGCCCACGTCGACGCCGCCGGGTGGGTCGACCTCGCCGAAGTGGATGTTGAAGCCGTGGGCGAACATGAGCAGCGCCCCGTCGCGCAGGCCGGGCTCGACCTCGGCGTGGTAGACCGACGGGGCGGCGGTGTCCGGCACGAGCATCATCACGACGTCCGACTCGGCGGTCGCCGACGCGGCGTCGGTGACGCGCAGGCCCGCCTCGCGCGCCCGCTCCGACGAGGCCGACGACGGCCGTAGTCCCACGACCACGTCGACGCCGGACTCGAACAGGTTCCGCGCGTGCGCCTCGCCCTGGCTGCCGTAGCCGATGACCGCCACGGTCCGGCCGTCGAGCGCCGACGGGTCGATGTCGGCGTCGTAGATGAGCTTCGTCATGCTGGGGTCGCTCCGTTCTGGGTGGTGCTCGGGGTGGTCTCGGACGAAGGACGCGGTCCGGTGGTCATCGCCACGGCGCCGGCCCGCACGAGGCGTCGCAGGCCGAGCCCGCGCAGCGCCTCGATGGCGGCATCGATCCGGTCCGGCGTCGCCGTCAGACGGACGCGCCATGCGTCCTCGTCGGTGCTGATCGGGTAGCCGCCCGCCGCGTCGAACACGCCGCGGAGGGCGTGCTGGGTCTCGGCGTCGGCCGGCGCAGCGAGCTCCACGAGCGCCAGCTCGAGCTCGACGTGCGGCACCGTGGTGAGGTCGTGCACCTCGAGCACGTCGATGACGCGCTCGAGCTGGGCGAGCACCTGGCGCAGGTGCCCGTCGTCGCCGCGGATCGCGATCGTCATGCGCGACCGACCCGGCTCGTCGGTGGTGCCGACGGTCAGCGACTCGATGTTGAAGCTGCGCGCCCTCAGCAGGCCCGAGACCCGGTTCAGCGTCCCCGGCCGGTCGACGACGAGGGCGCTCACGACGTGCCGGCGGGCGACCGCGTCGGGCTCGCCGGCCGGCACGAGCGTCCTCGCGGTGGCGGGGAGGGTCATCGGTCTCCGCCTTCGACCATCTCCGAGAGGCCCTTGCCGGGCAGCATCATCGGATAGACGTTCTGCGCCTCGTCGAGGTGGAAGTCGATGAGCGACGGCCCCGGAGTCGCCCGCGCCCGCGCGATGACCTCGTCCACCTCACTCGGCTTCGTCGCGCGCCAGGCCGGGATGCCGTACGCCTCGCAGAGCCGCACGAGATCCGGACCGATCAGCTCGGCGGAGTGGTAGTTCTCGTCGTAGATGATCTCCTGCCACTGGCGGATCATCCCGAGCCGGTGGTTGTTGAGGACCGCGATCCGCACCGGGATCTGGTCCTGCACCAGGGTCGCGAGCTCCTGCATCGTCATCTGGAACCCGCCGTCGCCGACGACCGCCCACGTCTCTCGCTCGGGCGCCCCCAGCGCGGCGCCCATGGCCGCCGGGACGGAGTAGCCCATGGTCCCGAGCCCGCCGCTGCTGAGGTGGCGGTACGGATGGCGGAAGCCGAAGTAGCGCGCGGCCCACATCTGGTTCTGCCCGACGTCGCTGACCAGCGTCGCCTCGTGATCGGTCGCCTCGCCGATCCGGTCGATGACGTAGTCGGCCGACAGGCGTCCCTCGCGCCACGCGCCGGAGCCGTGCCACGAGCGCGCCTCGCTGACCTTGCGCCATTCGTTGATCTGGTCCAGCCATGCGGTTCGCGGCTCTGACTGCGGGAGGCGGCGCAGGAGCGCGGCCAGGAGGTCGCCCGCATCGGCCACGATCCCGAGCTCGGTATGGACGTTCTTGCCGATCTCGGAGCGGTCGACGTCGACGTGGACGATCGTCGCGTTCGGCGCGAAGGTGCTCGTCTTGCCGGTGATCCGGTCGTCGTAGCGGCAGCCGATGCCGATCAGCAGGTCGCACTGCTGGATCGCCTTGTTCACGTGCATCCAGCCATGCATCCCGGCGTAGCCGGCGCTGAGCCGATGCGTCTCGTCCATGTTCCCGATGCCGAGGAGCGTGTGGGCGACCGGGATCTCGGCCCGCTCGGCCACCTGGCGCAGGAGGTCGGTGGCCTCGGCGATCTGGACGCCGTGGCCGGACAGGATGAGCGGCCGCTCGGCCCTGGCGATGAGCTCGGCCAGCTCGTCCGCCTCGGGGACGTCACCGCGGACCGGGCGCAGGAGGCCCGGCAGGCGCAGCTCATGCGGCTCCGGATGGGGGACAGCGGTGTCGAGCTGGAGGACGTCCTTCGGGAAGTCGAGCAGGACCGGCCCGGGGCGGCCGCTGCGCGCGATCTCGAACGCCTCGGCGACGGCGAACGGCACCTCGTCGGGGTCCATGACCACGGTGGCGTACTTCGTGACCGGCAGCGCGATCCCGACGATGTCGGTCTCCTGGAACGCGTCCTTGCCGAGCAGCGCGCGCGGCACGTTGCCGGTGATGGCGACGAGCGGGACGGAGTCCATCATCGCGGTCGCGAGTCCGGTGACGAGGTTGATGGCGCCCGGGCCGGACGTTGCCATGACGACGCCCACGCCGCCGGTGGAACGGCTCCAGCCGTCGGCCGCATGCGTCCCGCCCTGCTCGTGGCGGACGAGGATGTGGCGCAGCGGGAACTCGCGCAGCACGTCGTAGATCGGCAGGACCGTGCCGCCGGGATATCCGAAGATCGTGGTCACCCCTTCACGCACCAGCGCCTCGCACACGGCGCGCGCGCCGATGCGTGGCGCGACGGCCGGTTGCGGCGCTGTGGCCGGCGTCGCTGCCGGGCTCGGGATCGGGAGGGCTGTCATCGGTCTGGTTCCTCGTCGAACAAACAAGAATCCCGCCGAGGCTCTTGGCCTGGCGGGATGGTGGCGTCGCTGCAGTGGGTGCCTGGTCGGCTAGTCCGTCCTGCGTCCTCCATCCCGCCATCCAAGGAGAATGACGAGCCGAAGAATCGCGAGTACGAGGAGCAGGCCGAGCACGCCGGCCGTGGCCGGGCGCACGCTGGGCTGGGCGGCGGTCACGCCGCGCTCCTTGGACATGGGTGGAACCCTATCAGCGCTGTCAACCCCTCTCCCGGTCCACGCTCCAGATGGCGAGCCGTCCGGATTCACATGGAGTGACCACTCACGCGCTTCCCGGCACGTGAGCCGTCCGGATTCACGTGGAGTGACCACTCACACGCTTCCCGGACGCGAGCCGTCCGGATTCACACGGAGTGACCGCTACGCGAGCGAACGCGGCCCGAACGGTCAGTTCCGGCCCCTGGTGGTCACCTGGCGTGAATCCGTCGCGTTCGACGTGGACTCGGCCAGATAAGGATCACCTGGTGTGAATCGGTATCGTTCGGCGTAGGGCTCAACGTGGTCCACGGCGAATCATCAGCGCAACCGATCGCGAAGGGTGGCCGTCATCCGCGCGCCGGTGGTGAC
>DATLGA010000007.1:0-17131 GCA_035540715.1 Candidatus Limnocylindrales bacterium
GATCCAGCGGTGGAGCCCGTACCTCCGCGAGGAGATCCGGCTCGTGGCGCCCCGTCTCGTGCTGCTGGTCGGCGGGCTGGCCCATCGGTTCGCATACGGGCCGGGCGCGCGCCTCGACGATCTCGTCGGTCGAGAGCTGCGCTGGGAGGCGGCCCCTGACGCATCGGTCCTGTGTCTGCCGCATCCGTCGGGCGCGTCGACCTGGCTGAACGACTCGGCCCGGGTCGAGCTGTGGCGTCGGGGCATGGCGCTGCTGCGCGATCGCTGGGCCGCGCTCGACCGATGAGGACCCGCGAGGCCCGGCTGTGGGTCGGTGCGCTCGTTGCGCTCGGCGCCTTCACGTTCTTCATGCTCGTCGTCGGCAACCTCGGCGAGTCCCGGCCCGGCGTGCACCCGATCTCGGTGGCGGAGGTGATCCGCGAGGACGATCCCGCGGCTCGTTGGGGTGGTGAGGAGGTGCACGTCGTCGGCTGGTACGCCGAGCTTGACGCCGACTGCGAGGGAGATGACGGCGGCGCGGACGCGTCGATCGCGTGGCTGCAGCGCGAGTGCCCGCTGCGGGTCCTCATGCCGGAGCAGCCGTCCGAGGACGTCACCCAGGCCGAGCTCGAGCGCGGGGTGCGGCTCGCCGCGCCGCCCGACGTCCGGCGGCTGCCGTTTCCGTCCCGCGCACGGCCGACCGGGCCGAACCTCCGCGGCCAGCAGCTCGTCTACGAGGGTCACTTCGACGACCCCCGGGCAGCCTCGTGCGTGCCCGAGCGCGTCGAGCGGTGCCGCCGGACCTTCGTCGTGACCGACTACGACCAGCAGGTGCGTTGAGGGCGCCCGGTCAGCTGCCGGTCACCATGTCGAGGAGCCCCGCCTGCCGCGCCCGGCGCATGAACCAGCGGAAGGCGGCGAGCGCCAGTGGAACCGCGATCGCCGTGCTCAGCACGAGGAACCCGAACACGGCGGCGTCCGACAGCTGGCCGAGCATGCCGGGCGATCCGTGGTCGACCAGGCCGCGGCGGCTCGCCTCGAGCCACCAGGTCGTCGGCGAGGCGAGGGCAACGGGGTGGAGGACCGCCGGGAGGACGTCGATCGGGAAGATCGCGCCCGAGATGAGGTACAGCGCGCCCGCGATGGCCTCGGGATACGACCAGGCTTCCTGGCGCAGCTGGAGGCACCAGCCGGCCATGAAGATCCCGAGAGCCATGACGGCGGTGAGCCCGAGGACGGTGGCCGGCACGAGGATGAGCAGGTTCGGGCGGAGCTCCACGCCGAGGAAGAGCACGCCCACCGCGAGCGTGAGGACCACCGCGACGAGCGACACGCCGACCCGTGCGAGGCTGCGGCCCAGCAGGAAGGGAAAGAGCGAGCTGGGCGTCACGACCACGTACTTGATCATGCGGTAGCGCTCGCGGTCCTCGAGGATCGACTGGACGAGCCCGGCCATGACGCCGTACACGACGTTCCAGAGCGCCGCGCCGACGATGAGGAACTGCAGGAACTCCTGCCCCTCGCCGCCGGTGATGATCTGGAACATGACCACCAGGATCATCGCCGCCGCGAGCGGCTTGGCGAGCGTGTAGACCGCGAAGAGGAACGGATCGGACCAGTTCGATTCGATGGCCCAGCCGAGCCGGATTGCCGTGCGGAAGCTTCGCCAGGCGTCGGGCAGCGTCACGCCGTCGACGCTGCGTGCCTCCCGTTCCGCGCCTACTGCCATCGGAGCGTCAGGCGTCCCTCGCGCCGTGCGAGCGTCTCGAGGTACCCGAGCGCGATCCGCGCGGCGACGATGAAGACCACGCCCATGACCGCCAGGATCGCCATCTCGATCCCGACCGGCAGGACGCCCCGCACCTCGCTGCTCGAGAAGGCGAGCTGACGCATCGCGTCGAGGCCCACGCCGAGCGGCAGGGTCGCCATCACGGCGCCGACCACCGCGGTGGGGAGCGCCCGCAGCGGGAAGTTCACGCCGCCGAGGAAGTAGATCGGCTCCTGGAGCAGCTGGGCCAGGTGGAACGCCTCGCGGCCCCACAGGAGAAAGAGCGACGCGAAGAGCATGCCCATCCCGTACAGCGGGATCATCGTCAGCAGGAAGACGCCGACGAGCAGGAGCGGCTGCTCGATGTCGTACGTCACGCCGTAGAGGAGCGAGCCGATGCCGATCACGGCCAGCGCTCGGGAGCTCGTCAGGACGAGCCCGCCGATCGCCATACCGGCGAGCACGCTCATGAGGTGCATCGGCGCGGTGAAGTAGAGCTCGAGGTTGCCCTGGTCCTTCTCCCAGTAGAACTGGGCCGCCATCATCCAGACGACGTTCAGCCAAAAGGCGGTCATCGCCCCACCGAGGACGACGAAGCCGATGAACTCCTCCGGCGCGTCGAGCGCCCGGTACACGAACACGAACGCACTCACCGCCAGGAATGGCAGCAGGATCTCGAAGAAGATCCACGATGGTTCGCGGCCGAGCGCGACGATGCGCGGGTACGCCCTGCCCAGGATCACGCGCAGATTCACCTGGAGTACCCGGCCGGTGGACCACTCGGCGGCTTCGCGCGCGGTCTTCGCGGGCCCGGTGCGATAGGCGGTCAATCGTCCGGCTCCTTGCCGTCCTCCTCGCCGAACCCGCGCCCGACGAGCTCGACGAACACGTCCTCGAGGCTCGGCTCCGACTTCGCGAGGCCGACCAGGTTCGAGCCGCGCTCGGCCACGGCCGTCACGACGCTCGTGAGCGCGGAGTCGTCGGCCAGCGCCACCTTCAGCGCCACGCGATCCGAGGCGGCGGGATCGACGCCGTCGTCATCGGCGCGGATGGCGGAGAGCACGCCCGGCAGATCGCCGATCGCCGAGATGCCGCCGTTCTCCGGGAGCCGATCGAGCTCGATCCGGAAGATCGACTCGGCCTGGACCCGGCGTCGGAGCTCGGCCGGGGTACCGAGCGCGAGGATCTTGCCCCGATCGACGATCGCGATCCGGTCGCAGAGCTGCTCGGCCTCGACCATGTAGTGAGTGGTGAGCAGCAGGGTCCGCCCGGGCGCGGCGGCCTTCCAGGCGAGCGTGTGCTCCCGCAGGTCACGGGCCGCCGCGACGTCGAGCCCGAGGGTCGGCTCGTCGAGGAAAAGGACCCATGGGTCGTTGAGGAGCCCGCGCGCGAAGTTCAGCTTCTGGCGCTGACCCGTCGACAGGGTGCGGACCTTCTGGTCTTGCTGCTCGGTCAGGCCGGTGATTTCGATGAGCTCGTCGACCCGTCGCCATCCGTCGCGCTGCGTCAGGCCGTAGAACTGGCTGAACATCCACAGCTGCTCGCGCAGGGTCAGCAGCCCGTAGCCCGACTGCTCGCCGCCGGCGACCATGTTGATCACCCGCCGGATCTTGGCCGTCTCGTTCACGACGTCGAAGCCGGCGATCCGGGCGGTGCCACTCGTCGGCAGGAGGAGCGTCGTGAGGATCTTGATCAGGGTCGTCTTCCCGGCGCCGTTCGGCCCGAGCAGCCCGAAGTACTCGCCCGGCTCGACGTCGAGGTCGACGCCGGCCAGCGCGGTCACCGGCTGCGGCTTGGCCTTGTAGACGCGGGTCACACCCCGGGCATGAATCGCGAGATCGGAGGGCATCGTGAGACAGCGCGTACTCGAGCAGCGTCGGGCGGGAGAGGAATCCTAGCACCGCCCCGAGGGACCGCCATGCGTCATGCGACGTACGCTCCCGCGAGCAGAATCGCGGTCAGCTGCGGTCGAGCTCGCCCTCGCAGCCACCGGGCCCGTGATCGCAGTCGACGGCCAGCAGGTGCGCCCCGCTGATCGACAGAAGGGCGGAGCAGACCGCCTCGTCCGAGACGGGCACCGTGCGGGGGATGGCGCCGAGGGCCATCTCGACCCGGGTCGCGAGGACGGCCGACATCGAGTCGGTCGCGGTGAACGTGCGCCACTCGCCGTCACCGTCCCAGATGACGATGCCGTAGCCCTGGACCGCGACCGAGATCACCGCTGCGCTCCCCACAAGTACTGCATGGGTACCGTGCTGAGCATGGCGCGGACCGGACCTCCTGTGAACCGTGCAGGTCCGAACCTGACCGCACCGGTCCGCCCGATCGAGCATCGGCGCGACTGCGGTTGCGTTCGAAACCGAACAGGCGTTCGCATCGGCTCGAATCCTGCTAGGATGGCGGCCGAATGCCCTCCGACAAGATCGTGGTTCGCGGTGCCCGCGAGCACAACCTCAGGAACCTCGACGTCGAGATGCCGCGCGATCGGCTCATCGTCATCACCGGCCTCTCGGGCAGCGGCAAGTCGAGCCTGGCTTTCGACACGATCTACGCCGAAGGCCAGCGCCGCTACGTCGAGTCGCTCTCCGCCTATGCCAGGCAGTTCCTCGGGCAGATGGAGAAGCCGGACGTCGACCAGATCGACGGCCTCAGCCCGGCGATCTCGATCGACCAGAAGGGCGCATCGCGCAACCCGCGGTCGACGGTCGGCACGGTCACCGAGATCTACGACTACTTGCGGCTCCTCTTCGCGCGCATCGGCCGCATGCACTGCCCGGTGTGCGGACGGGAGATCGAGCGGCAGACGGTCGAGCAGATGGTCGACCAGGTGTACGCGCTCCCCGAGGGGACGCGCGTCATGCTCATGGCGCCCCTCGTCCGCGATCGCAAGGGCGAGCACGAGAAGCTTCTCGCCGGCGCCAAGGCGGGCGGGTACGTCCGGGTCCGTGTCGACGGCGAGCTCCGCGACCTCGACGAGGAGATCAAGCTCGACAAGAAGTACAGGCACTCGATCGAGGTGGTCGTTGATCGTCTCGTCGTCCGCCACGCCGATGACGACGGCACCCCCCGGCCGGATGCCTCGCGCATGGCCGACTCGATCGAGACCGCTCTGCGCCTGTCCGACGGCCTCCTGCTCCTGAACCTGCCCGATGCGCCGCCGAAGGAGGCGGATCGGCTCTTCAGCGAGCGCTACGCCTGCCCGGAGCACGGTGGCTCGTTCGAGGAGCCGGCGCCGCGGAACTTCAGCTTCAACTCGCCCCATGGCGCCTGCCCGGACTGCACCGGCCTCGGGTCGCGGCTCGAGATCGACGAGGACCTCGTGCTGCCGAACCCGGACCTCTCGGTCGACGAAGGGGCGATCCTGCCCTGGCGGCGTATGGCGGCCACGGAGAGCTGGTTCGCGAAGATCCTCGACGCGGTCGCCGAGCACTACCGCTTCCGCACCGACGTCCCGGTGCGAGACCTGTCGGCCGACGCGCGCCGGATCCTCCTGTACGGCAACCGCGGCGAACGCGTCGCGGTCCGGTATCGCGCGCGGAACGGCAACGTTCACACGTTCCGGACGACGTTCGAGGGGGTGATCCCGAACCTCACGCGGCGGCACCGCGAGACCGGGTCGGACGCCATGCGCGCCGAGATCGAGCGCTACATGACGAACAAGCCGTGTCCGACGTGCGGTGGGATGCGGCTCAAGCCGGAGTCGCTGTCGGTCACGATCGCGGGCAGGAACATCATCGAGACGACCCGGCGATCCGTGACCGATGCGCTCGCCTGGTACGACCGCCTGCCGAAGCGGCTCAACGAGCGCGAGAACCACATCGCGCGCCAGGTCCTCAAAGAGATTCGGTCGCGGCTCGGGTTCCTCGTCGACGTCGGGCTCGACTACCTGACGCTCGACCGTGCCTCCGGCACGCTGAGCGGCGGAGAGGCTCAGCGGATCCGGCTCGCGACCCAGATCGGCTCGAGCCTGATGGGGGTGCTCTACATCCTCGACGAGCCGTCGATCGGCCTCCACCAGCGCGACAACGACCGGCTCATCTCGACGCTCGTCCGGCTTCGCGACCTCGGCAACACGCTCCTCGTGGTGGAGCACGACGAGGAGACGATCCGGGCCGCCGATTGGGTGATCGACATCGGGCCGGCCGCCGGCGAGCACGGCGGGCGGCTCATGCACTCGGGGCCGCTCTCGGAGCTCCTCGAGAACCATCGGTCGATCACGGCGGCCTACCTTCGCGGCGACAAGGCCGTGCCGGTCCCGCCGCGGCGACGGAACGGCAAGGGCGAGGCGATCGTCGTCCGCGGCGCGCGGGAGAACAATCTGAAGGACATCGACGTGGCCTTCCCGCTCGGGCGGTTCGTGGCGGTGACCGGCGTCAGCGGCTCCGGCAAGTCCAGCCTCGTGACGCAGATCCTCCACCCGGCGCTGGCGCAGCGCATCTGGGGCTCTCGGGAGCCGGCCGGCCGGCACGACCGCATCGAGGGGATCGACCTCATCGACAAGGTGATCGAGATCGACCAGTCGCCCATCGGCCGCACGCCCCGCTCGAATCCGGCGACCTACACCGGGCTGTGGGCTCCCCTGCGGGAGCTGCTGGCGGCCGTGCCCGAGTCCCGGCTGCGCGGCTACCGGCCGGGACGGTTCAGCTTCAACGTCAAGGGTGGGCGCTGCGAGGCGTGCGAGGGTGCCGGGATCGTGCAGATCGAGATGCATTTCCTGCCCGACGTCTACGTCGCCTGCGAGGTCTGCAAGGGCAAGCGCTACAGCCGCGAGACGCTCGAGATCCACTACAAGGGCAAGAACGTGGCGGAGATCCTGGAGATGACGGTCGAGGAGGCGTTGACGTTCTTCGACGCGGTCCCATCGATTCGAAACCGCCTCCAGACGCTCACCGACGTCGGGATGGGGTACATCCATCTCGGGCAGCCGGCCACCACGCTGTCCGGTGGCGAGGCGCAACGCGTGAAGCTCGCGACCGAGCTCTCGAAGCGAGCGACGGGCAAGACGTTCTACATCCTCGACGAGCCGACGACCGGCCTCCACTTCGACGACGTCGCGCGGCTGCTGCAGGTGCTCTCGCGCCTCGTGGAGAGCGGCAACACGGTCGTCGTCATCGAGCACAACCTGGACGTCATCAAGACTGCCGACTGGGTGATCGACCTGGGACCGGAGGGCGGGGACAAGGGCGGCCACCTCGTCGCGGCAGGCACGCCCGAGGAGGTCGCGGCAGCGCCCGACTCGCACACCGGTCGCTACCTGCGCGGCGCCCTCGGCCGTGCGCCGGCATCGGTTGCCCAACCGTCGCGCCGTCGACGGCGCCAGGCAGTCGCCGCCGGCTGATCGCACGACTCCTCACGGCGACGCCGTGAAGCCGATCTCCTCGAGGAACGGGGAGGGCCGCGCCGGGTCGAAGGCCAGGATCAGCTGTCGCCGGGCGCGCGTGAGCGCGACGTACGCGAGCCGTCGCTCCTCCTCCATGGCACGGTCGGGATCGTCGGCGTCGAGGAGCGAGCGTCGATTCGGCATCCGATCGGCCTCGAAGCCGACGAGTACCACGGTCTCCCACTCGCGCCCCTTCGCGGCATGCACGGTTCCAAGCTCGACGTGGGCGTCCGGATCGCGCAGGGCTGCGATCCGGGCCCGCGCGCTGTCGTAGGCAGCCACGAACGAGTCCGTCGTCGGGAAAGCCGTGGCCCAGCCGAGCAGCGCATCGAGCGCTGCGTGCTCCTCGTCGGCGAGGTGATCGCTCGTCGGGTCGCTGCGAGCCCATCCGCGAGCGGCGCGGAGGCGCCGCAGGACGTGGAAGGGGTGGTCAGGGTCCTCGCTCGTCCGGGCGGCGTCGACGAGCGTGACGGCGGGAGCGGACTCGACGAGGGGCTGGATCGCCGTCGCATGCCGGACACCGGCGCGCACCAATGCGAGGAGGATCGGCGTGAGCTCGCCGCGGGTGCGAGCCAGGAAGCACAGCGACCGCCCGGCACCCTCCTCGCGCGCGGCGAAGCGGGCCATGGCGTCCGGCCAGTCGGTCGACGCGGTGCTCCAGGCTCCGATGTCGGCGGGGTCCCACCGGGCGCCCTGCGGGGCTCCGATCGGCTTGGCGAACCGCTCGCGGTTCAGCGCGACCATCCGGGCGGAGGCGGCGATGACCGCGGCAGGACAGCGGTAGTTCGTCGCGAGCATGACGCGCCGGGCGGCGGGGTAGTCGAGGGAGAACCGGAGGATGCGGCGCACGTCGGCCAGGCGCCACGCGTAGATGGTCTGGTCGTCGTCGCCGACGACGAACAGGTTGTCCTCGGGCGCGGCGAGGAGACGAACGAGACGGAGCTGCGCGGCGTCGACGTCCTGGAACTCGTCCACGCAGACGTGGAGGAAGCGCGACTGCCAGCGAAGCCGGAGCCGCTGATCGCACTCGAGCAGGTCGCACGCTCGGACGACCAGGTCGTCGAAGTCGACCGCGCCGCGGGCGCGAAGCAGGTCGCTGAACGCCTCGAGGATCGGTCGAGCGGCGGCCGAGGGCGAACGGCCCTCCACCTTCCAGGCCGACAGGGCCGTATCGAGCTCGGCGACGTCGGGAAGCGCCGCGCCGTCGTTGGCCGGCGGCACGCGCCGGCGCGCAGCCCGGAGCAGCGGCAGCCGGTCCGCCACGATGTTCCTCCCCTCGCCGGCGTCGAGCAGGACCTGCCGCGCCAGGGCGTGGAGGGTCCGGATCTCGATGGAGGTCGCCTCCGGAACCTGGGCAGCCAGGCGTCGCTCGACCCGCGTCTTGAGGTCGAGCGCAGCGTCGCGGTTGAAGGTGACGACGCATATGCGATCGGGCGGCACGCCACGCGAGAGCAGGACCGCAAGGCGAGCCACCATCGTCGTCGTCTTCCCGCTTCCAGCGGGCGCGATGATCTGCGCCGGCCCGTCGGGGAGGACCGCAGCGGCGCGCTGCTCCGGATCGAGCGCGGAGAGGATCGGCTCGATGGCGAGTCCGGATGAGCTGGAGCGCGATGCCACGGTCATGCCATCGATCATGGCCAGGCCGGCTTACCGCGCGATCACCGCTGGCTTACCGCTCGGACGCCCCGCGGCGGGAGACCGTATCCTTTCCGCTGCCGCCCCAACCCGAGTGAGGAACCCGACGACACCGATGAGGCTCGCGTGAGGCGCCAGGCAGCGTTCGCCGGGCGCCATGACCCACCCTACGACCGAGAGCTCATCCGTTCCGGCGGCGTCTCCGGTGCCAGGCCGCAGCGAGGGCGACGACCGCAACCGCCGCCACGCGGCCAGGCGCGCCGAACCCGCCCACCTCGCGAGCGCCGCCGCCGTGGCTCGTTCGGCGGGTTCATCCGCGGGGTTCTCGTCCTGGGCCTGCTGGCGGTCATCGTCGTGGCGGTCGTCATCGGCCTGCGCGCCGCGGCGTTCAACGCGACCGTGTCGACCGCCGGGTTCCCGTCCACCGCCCTCTTCGGCCCGTTGAACGGCAGCGACCGGGTGAACGTCGTCATGGTCGGCTACGGCGGCGGGGACCACGACGGCGCGTACCTGGCCGACTCGATCCAGGTTCTCTCGATCGACCCTGCCACCGACACGACCACCTCGATCCCGATCCCGCGCGATCTGTGGATCGAGGGCGTCGCCAGCTACGGCCGCAACGGGAAGATGAACGAGGTCTTCAGCGCCGGGCACGCGCGCGGTGACCTCGCCACGGCCGGCGATCTGCTCGCCGAGGTGCTGACCGACGTCACCGGCCTGCGGATCGAGCACTGGATCAGCATGGACTTCCAGGGCTTCCGCGAGATGGTCGACGCGGTGGGCGGCGTGACGGTCGACAACCCCCGCTCGTTCATGTGGACGACGAACGACCGCGCCCGCCAGACCGGCAACTGGCTGGGGACCTTCGAGGCCGGGGAGATTCATCTGGATGGCCAGGAGGCGCTCATGTACAGCCGTGCACGCTTCACGTCGATCCAGGAGGAGTCGACCGACTTCGCGCGCTCGGCGCGGCAGGCCCGGGTGATCGGCGGGCTGCGATCGAAGCTCGGCGAGGGCGGCGTGACGTCGATCCTGCCCGGGCTGCAGCTCATGGACGCGCTCGAGGGTCGGATGTACACGAACCTGTCGGCCATCGACCTCTTCCTCCTCTCCGGTCACCTGTCCGCCGATCGGCGGGTGGAGCTCAGCGAGGGTGCGGTGCTGACCGCGACGACGAACACGATCGGCCAGTACATCCTCGTCCCGACCGGCTGGATGGGACCGGGAGACTACGGCCGGCTCCGCTCCCACCTCGACCAGGAGCTCTCGCGTCCGGCCGGCTCCGGGGCCGATGCGCCGTAGCCGGCGCCTGCGTCCGGCCGATCTCCCGCGCCTGCTCGTGGGTGGGGCGGTCCAGCTCGCGGGCCTGTTCGGTGGCCGCTACCGGCGGACCGAGGGCGCACACGCCTACGTCACCGACGACGACGGCCGCGTGCTGGTGGTCCGCACCACCTACCTGGGCCCGGGCTGGATGCTGCCCGGCGGCCGGATCGAGCGCGGGGAGACGCCCCACGCGGGGGCCGCCCGTGAGACGGAGGAGGAGACCGGCCTGCGCGTCGTCATCGACCGCCTGCTGCTCGTCGACGCTCGTCGCGCACGCGACGTGAGCTTCGTCTTCGGCGGGCACGTGGTGGGCGGCGAGCTCGCGCCGCAGTTCGGCGAGATCGCGGAGGCCGGCTGGGTCGCCCGCGATCAGATCGCGGCGAGCTCGCCGCCGCTCCGCCAGCTGCTGGAAATCCTCGATGCGGCCGGCGAGGGCGTGACGTACCTGGGCCTCTGAGCCGGATCGTCCCTAGAATCGGGTCATGAGCCCGCAGCGCGCCCTCCCGGAGTCGCTGCGGGCCGTCCTGCGCCGCCTGCCGACCAAGCCGGGTGTGTACCTGATGAAGAACGGCGCGGGGCGGGTCCTCTACGTGGGCAAGGCCGACTCGCTGCGCGCCCGCGTTCGCTCGTACTTCGGCGCTCGTGGGCCGGAGGACGCGCGCATCGGCCGCATGGTCGCCGAGGTCGCTGACGTCGACTACATCGTCACGGACACCGTCTCCGAGGCATACCTCCTCGAGTCGAACCTGATCAAGGAGCACCGGCCGCGGTTCAACATCCGGCTCCGCGACGACAAGAGCTACCCGTTCGTGAAGATCACCCTGGGGGAGGACTTCCCCCGAATCGTCCGCACGCGAAAGCTGGCTCGCGACGGCAGCCGATACTTCGGACCGTACGCATCGGCCTCGAGCGTCGACGAGACGCTGAAGCTGCTGCGCAAGATCTTCCCGTTCCGGACCTGCAACCTCGACATCCCCGAGGGCAAGCGCGTCCTCGAGCGGCCGTGCCTGCTGTACTACATCAACCGATGCCAGGGCCCGTGCATCCAGGCGGTCGCCAAGGACGACTACCGCGGCACGATCGGGCAGATCGTCGACTTTCTCGAGGGCAAACAGGAGCCGATCGCCGCCGAGCTGCGCCGCGAGATGGAGACCCACTCGGACGGGTTGCGCTTCGAGCAGGCAGCCACGGCGCGCGACAAGCTGCGCGCCGTCGAGCGGACGATGGAGCAGCAGAAGATGGCCGCGTTCAGCAGGGCCGAGCACGACGTGATCGGCCTGGCCCGCGTCGAGGACGAGGCCTGCGTCCAGGTCATGCAGGTCCGCAACGGCCGTCTCATCGGGCGGGAGCACTTCATCGTCGAGGGCGCGCGGGGGGTCCCCGACGACGAGGTCCTCGGCTCGTTCCTGCAGCAGTACTACGCGAACACCGACGCGGTGCCGCGGGCACTCCTGACGCCCGTCCTGCCGTCGGACGCCGATGCGCTCGCCGCCTACCTCGCCGACCGCCGTGGGGTTCGCGTGACGATCACCGTGCCGGAGCGCGGCGAAAAGCGGCGGCTCGTGGCGCTGGCCTCGAAGAACGCCGAGGAGGCGCTCGAGCGGGAGCGCGCGGAGTGGATGGCCGACACCGCCCGGCGGGACGAGGCGCTCGGCGAGCTGGCCGCTGCCCTCCGCCTGCCGAGGGTCCCCGAGCGGATCGAGTGCTACGACATGAGCAACATCCAGGGCACCGCGGCCGTCGGCTCGATGGTCGTGTTCATCGACGGCAGGCCCGAGCCGAAGGAGTACCGGCGCTTCCGCATCCGATCCGGCGAGACGCCCGACGACTTCCGGATGATGGCCGAGGTGCTGCGCCGCCGATTCAGCCGCGTGGCGAAGCTGAGATCCGAGACGGGGGCCCTCTCCCTCGCGGCGGTGGGTGCCGACGAGGCGCCGGAGGGAGACGCGGGCGAGGAGGGACGGCGCTCCGAGCCAGGATGGGCGGTGCCCGACCTCGTCATCGTCGACGGGGGCAAGGGCCAGCTCTCGGCGGCCGTGGGGGCGCTGGACGAGCTCGGGATCACCGACGTGCCGCTCGCCGGCCTCGCGAAGCGGTTCGAGGAGCTCTTCCTGCCCGGTGAGCGCGCGCCGGTCGTCCTGCCGCGTCGGTCGCAGGCGCTGTACCTGGTGCAGCGGATCCGCGACGAGGCGCACCGGTTCGCCATCACGTACCACCGAGACGTTCGGGGCAAGCGGGCGCTGCGCTCCGAGCTCGACGACATCGCCGGCATCGGCCCCGGCCGGAAGAAGGCGCTGCTCCGGCGCTTCGGCTCGGTGCGACGCATCCGTGAGGCATCCGTCGACGAGGTCGCGGCCACGCCGGGGATCAGCCGGGAGCTCGCCGAGCGGCTGAAGTCCCACCTCGCCCGCGAGGGCATGCTCGCCTAGATCGGTCACCTGATCGGCGGTGGCCGTGAGCGCGGACGGGCACCGGATCGCCCGTCGGCTATACTCTGCCTCGCCGCCGCTGGTGAAGCGGCGTGTTTCGTGTCCGCGGCGCGCGTCGCCGGCACGACATCGCGCACGACTCGAGGACGTACGGCCACCACATGACCTGGCGTCGCATCGCCCCGTGGGTGATCGGGCTCATCGCCCTGGTCACCGTCTTCATCAACCTGCCGCGCCAAACGCTCGGCCTCGACTGGCTGCCCCGCGAGGTGGCCGGCGTCGAGTTCCGCACGGTTCTCGGTCTCGATCTCCAGGGTGGCCTGCGCGTCACGCTCGAGGTCTCGCCGCAGGAAGGCCAGGAGATCACGGAGGAAGAGGTCGAGGTCGCGCGCGACATCATCGAGCGTCGCGTGGCCGGCATCGGCGTGACCGAGCCGCAGGTCCGGACCGAGACCGGCGGCGACGGCTCCCAGCGGATCGTCGTCGAGGTTCCGGGCGTCAGCGACCAGGACCAGGTCCGTGACCTCGTCGGTTCGACCGGCCAGCTCGAGTTCATCGATCCGATGGGCCAACAGCTCCAGCGCGACCAGGACATCGGCGAGCTCATCGAGAACGGCTCGGTCCGGGTCCTCTTCGACGGCGGCGAGATCCAGCAGGGGAGCGTGGCCCCGGACGTCGGGTCCGGCAACCAGATCGGCGTCTCGTTCGCGCTCTCCGACGAGGGCAGCCGCATCTGGTGCCAGTTCACGACCGCGAACGTGAACCGCCCGGGACCGATCGCGCTGGACCGGACCGTCATCACCGCTCCGACCATCCAGAGCTCGATCTGCGGCGGCACCACCATCATCACGGTCGGGACGGCGACTCCCGAGAACGAGATCGAGCGGACGAACCTCTACAACACGCTCCGCTTCGGCGCGCTGCCGGTGGCCCTCGAGGAGCAGGGGGTCGAGTCGGTTGCGCCGACGCTCGGTGCCGACTTCCTCACCCAGGCCATCATCGCCGGCGGCCTCGGGATCCTCCTCGTCATGCTCTTCATGGTGATCCACTACCGCCTTCCCGGCGTGCTCGCCGCGTTGGCGCTGATCCTCTACGCGATGATCATCTACGCCATCTTCCGGACCCTCGGCGTCACGCTGACGCTCGCCGGCGTCGCGGCATTCATCCTCAGCATCGGCATGGCGGTCGACGCGAACATCCTCATCTTCGAGCGGATGAAGGAGGAGCTCCGCGCCGGCAAGTCGCTCGGGCCGGCGATCGAGGCGGGCTTCAACCGGGCATGGTCGAGCATTCTCGACTCGAACGTCTCGAGCCTCCTCGTGGCCGGCTGGCTGTACTGGCAGGGCACGACGGTCGTGCGCGGCTTCGCGCTCGTCCTCATCATCGGCGTGCTCGTCAGCATGTTCAGTGCGATCACCGTCACGCGGACCTTCCTCCGCATCGTCGGGCGCACCTCGTGGGGCCGCCGTCCCGAGCTCTACCACGTGGAGCGCTGACGTGTACGACCTCGTCGGGCGGCGACGCCTGTACTACATCTTCAGCGCCCTGTTCATCGTCCCGGGACTGATCTTCATTCTCCTCGGTGGCCTGCGCCCCTCGATCGATTTCACCGGCGGGACCGAGTGGGAGGTCCGCCACGCCGATCGCCCCTCGGCGGAGGCGATGGAGGCGGCGCTCGACGAGCTCGGGCATGCCGATGCCACGGTCGCCGAGGCCGACGACGATTTCCTGCGCATCCGCACACGACCGATCGACCTCCTCCCGCCCGGCGGCCCGGGCGTCTCGCCGACGCAGACCCCGGTGCCGAGCCCTGACGCCACGGCGGACCCCGATGCCACCGCCGATCCCGCCGCCACGGCGGCGCCCGGGGAGACGGGGGAGCCCGCACCGACGGCGGCGCCGGTCCCCGCGGGGACCGACTTCGCGCAGCTTCAGGGCGAGCTCGAAGATCGATTCGGCGAGGCCGACGTACGGCTGCTCCGGACGGTCGGCCCGATCATCGGCGCCGAGCTCATCCGCAATTCGCTGATCCTGATCGTCATCGGCGAGATGCTGATGCTGGTCTACCTCTGGATCCGATTCGGCATTCGGTACGGGACCGCGGCGGTCGTCGCGCTCCTCCATGACGTGATCTTCGTCGTCGGCATCTTCGCCATCCTCGGGTTCTTCTTCCGGGTCGAGATCGACGCCCTCTTCGTCACCGCCCTGCTCACGATCATCGCGTTCAGCGTGAACGACACGATCGTCGTGTTCGACCGCATCCGCGAGAACCGGGTCCGCCGAGCCGGCGAGCCGTTCGGCGCCGTGGTGAACCACTCGCTCCTCCAGACGCTGGGCCGCTCGCTCCTGACGGGCCTCACCCTGCTGGTACCGATCGCGGCCCTCGTCCTGCTGGGCCCCGCGACGATTCGCGGCTTCGCCCTCACGCTGCTGCTCGGCATGGGCATCGGCGTGTACTCGTCCATCTTCAACGCCAGCCAGCTGCTCGTGACCTGGCACGAATGGGACGCCAGCCGGAAGGCACGCACCGCACGCGCCGCCGCCCGGTAACGCAACGGTAAGCGGCGGGTACGCGCCCGCGGCTACCATGGCGGTCGTGATCCCCCCGAGCCTGGAGTGGCTGCTGCCCGAGCCCGTGCCGGACCCGCCGGCCTTCACCGGGTTCGGCCGGCCGGTGGCAACCATGCTGGCCCGGCGTGGCTTCCGCGACGACACGCAGCTGCGCGCGTTCCTCGACGCCGGCGCCGGGGCCCTTCACGACCTCTCGCGCATGGCGGATGCGGAGATCGCGCTGGATCGGGTGGCGCGGTCGGTCGACACCGGGGAGCGGATCGCCATCTGGGGCGACTACGACGCGGACGGGATGACCGCCATCGTGATCTGGGTCACGGCACTCCGACGTCTCGGCGCCGACCCGGTTCGCTACGTCCCGTCCCGTCTGGCCGAAGGGTATGGCCTCTCGGCAGCCGGGCTTCGCGAGCTGGCCGGCCGCGGAGTCGGGCTGGTCATCACGTGTGACTGCGGCGTCTCGAACGCTGCCGAGGTGGAGCTGGCCCGCGGCCTGGGACTGGACGTCGTGGTGACGGACCACCATCTCCCGCCGGCCGAGCTGCCTCGTGCCGTCGCGGTCGTCGATCCGCACCGCGCCGACTGCGGGTACCCCGACCCCGACCTCACGGGCGCCGGCCTCTCCTACAAGCTCGCGTCGGCGCTCCTCGCTCGGCGCGGCGTGAGCGTCGACGGGCTGGCGGCCATCGCGGCGATCGGCACCGTGGCCGACCTGGCACCGATGACGGGCGAGAGCCGCGCCATCGTGCGCCTGGGCCTGGAGGAGCTGGCCGGGACCGATCACGCCGGCCTGCGCGCGCTCCTCGCACGGGCCTGCGGGGCACCTGGACAGCCGACTGCCCGGGACCTCGGCTACGGCGTCGTGCCGCGCATCAACGCCGCCGGACGGATCGCCGACGCTGAGCTCGCGATCGGGCTGCTGCTCGAGGAAGACCCCGCGCGAGCGGCCGCGCTGGCGGACGAGCTCGAGCTGGTGCACGAGCACCGACGCGAGCTGACGAAGGTGGCGGTGGAGGCGGCGCGCGCCCTGGCGGACGCCGTGCCCGGTGATGCGCCGCTGGTCGTGCGCGACGACGGCTGGGCACCCGGTTTGCTCGGGCTCGTCGCCGGCCGGCTCGCCGATGCGACGGCGCGACCCGTCGCGGCGGCGGCGCTCGTCGGGGGCGAGGTGCGCGGCTCGGTTCGCGCTCCCGTCGACTTCCACGTCGCCACGGCGCTCGAGGCGTGCGGTGCCCTGCTCACGAAGCGTGGCGGGCATGCCGCGGCCGGCGGGTTCAGCCTCCGGCCGCTCGACTGGGAGGCATTCGTGAGGGCGTTCTCGAGCCTGCCACGTCCATACCCGGTGACCGCGGGCGTGCCGGCCACGCGGCCGGGGCGGCAGCTCGTGGATCTGGTGCTGCCCGCACGCCTTCTCGACTGGGCGCTCGCCGACGAGCTGCTCCGCCTCGCCCCGTACGGCCCGGGCCACCTCGAGCCGACCCTCGCCGTCACGGGGATGCGGGTCGCCGACGTACGACGGGTCGGCCCGAACGAGGCGCATGCCTCGTTCCGAATGCGGCGTGGCCTCGAGACGTTCGACGCCATCGCGTTCGGGCTCGATGTCGCGAGGCCGCTGCCTGAGGCGGGCGCGGCCATCGATCTGGTCGGCACGCTCGAGCGGGACGAGTTCGGCGGCCTGCCGCGTCTCCGCCTCCGGCTGCTCGACTACGCTCATGCCGAGGCCAGCCCGCTCGTCGCGCGGCGCCTGCCGGTCGCCGAGCTGGCACGCGCCGGGTGAGCCCGTCATCCGCCCCGGCACCACTGGAGCGGTTGCGCGACCGGATCGCGCGGACCGGTGCGCCGCTGTGCCTCGGCGTCGACCCGGACCCCCGGCAGCTGCCGGACGGCCTCTCGCAGGACGTGCGGGGGATCGAGACGTTCGCCCGCGGCCTCATCGAGGCGGCGGCGGATCACGCGGTCGCCGTCAAGATCAACGTGGCGTTCTTCGAGGCATTCGGCGCGGACGGCTGGGCGGCGCTGGAGCGCGTGCGCGCCGACGTGCCCCCCGCC
>DATLGA010000008.1:0-36979 GCA_035540715.1 Candidatus Limnocylindrales bacterium
TCCTCGATCCACCCGCTCGCGATCGGGTCGGCATCGGCCGCCACACCCGCCCACTCGCGCGCCATCCAGTCCAGCACGCGTTCGGCGCCCAGCGCGAGGGTGGCGCAGAGCACGATCATGAGCAGCGGCGCCGCGATGCCGATTCCGGCCGCCAGCGGCGCGATGACGGTCCAGGCGGCGACGCCGGCCCACAGCGCCGCCCGTTCACGACCGAGCGCGAGGGCGGCAACGACGGCCGTCGCCGGAACGGCGATCAGGGGCACGCTCCCCGCGGCGGCAGCCTGAAACAGCGCGATCATCGTGGCGCTCGCGGCGGTCAGGGCGAGGATCACGCCGACAAGGGCGCCGGCCTCCTCGCTGCGATCCCGGATCGTCGTCCGCCCGCGCGCGAGCCGCATGGTGGCATGCTACGCCCGGCCGGGAGGACATGAAAGAGCGCGGCCTGGCGATTAGGCCGCGGAGCGGGCGTTCGGCCGCCTGATCCGTGGTGGTTGGTCTCCGGCACGCATCGGGCGGCAGAGGCGTCACGAACCCGGATTGTCGGCTGTGGTGTAATCGGCCCTTCCGGGGACCAATGCGCGAGAGGCAACGAGAGACCGATGGCGATCGATACCGAGCACGGAACGATGACCGGCGACGAGATCGTCGCCCTGACGAAGCGCCACACGCTGTTCGAGTGGTCGGCGCAGTCGAAAGTGGACCCGATTCCGGTAGCCGGCGCCAAGGGGTGCTACTTCTGGACCCCCGAGGGGAAGCGCTACCTCGACTTCAACTCCCAGCTGATGTGCACGAACATCGGCCACGGCCATCCGAAGGTCATCGAGGCGATCCAGCGCCAGGCGGAGACGCTCGCGTACGCCAACCCGTTCATGGCCACCGAGCCCCGCGCTCGGCTGGGGCAGAAGCTGGCCGAGATCACGCCCGGCGACATCGACACGTTCTTCTTCACGAACGGCGGTGCCGAGGCGAACGAGAACGCCGTCAAGCTGGCTCGCATGGTGACCGGACGCCACAAGATCCTGGCCCGCTATCGCAGCTACCACGGCGGAACGGCGGGCGCCATGACCCTGACCGGCGACCCACGCCGCTGGGCGAACGAGCCGGGCATGCCCGGCGTGGTCCGCGTCCTCGACCCGTACCACGGCATCCAGCGTGGCTGGGACACCGCGGAGCAGGCGCTGGCGACCCTCGAGGAGACGATCCAGCTCGAGGGGCCGAACACGATCGCGGCGTTCATCCTCGAGACCGTGACCGGCACGAACGGCATCCTCGCGCCGCCCGACGGCTACCTGCAGGGCGTCCGCGAAATCTGCGACCGCTACGGCATCCTGATGATCGCCGACGAGGTCATGGCCGGCTTCGGGCGCACGGGCAAGTGGTTCGCCGTCGACCACTGGGACGTCGTCCCCGATCTCATCACGATGGCGAAGGGGCTCACCAGCGCGTACGTCCAGCTGGGGGCGCTCGGCATGCGACGCAAGTACGCCGAGCACTTCACCGATAACGTCTTCTACGGCGGCCTCACCTACAACTCGCACCCGCTCGCCTGCGCCACCGCACTCGCGACGATCCAGGTCTACGAGGAGGAGGGGCTGCTCGACCGCGCCACGCAGATGGGCGACGTCATGCGGCATCACCACGAGGAGCTCGCGGCGAAGCATCCGAGCGTGGGCGCGGCGCGCAGCATCGGCCTGTTCGGAATCATCGAGCTCGTCCGCAACCGCCAGACGATGGAGCCGATGGCGCCGTTCAACGGCACCTCCGACGAGATGGCGGCGCTCGGGAAGCGCTTCCGGGAGGAGGGCCTCTACACGCTCGTCCGCTGGAACTACTTCTTCACCAACCCGCCGCTGACGATCAGCGAGGAGGAGATGGCCGAAGGGTTCGCGATCATCGATCGCGCGCTCGAGATCACCGATGCCGCAGTCGCCTGAGCGCGGCTGGCTCCGACGCCTCCTCGTCTTCGTCGCATTCGTCCTCCTCATCCTCGTCGTCTGGGAGGGCCTGAAGTTCATCGGCGGCGATCCGTGGCGCGGCGACGGCTGGGAGTGGCATCCGCCGATCCGGATCTGGTTCGCCTCGGACCTGCTGCTGCCGCACGTATGGGACATCTTCGGCGCGCTCGCGAACCCGGTGCAGCGCGGATCGGACCAGTCACTGGCGCAGTTCCTCGTCGGCGCCGCGTTCTACACGTGGCGGGAGGCGGCCATCGGCTTCGTGCTCGGCGCGCTCATCGGGATCACCCTGGCAGCCGCGTTCGTGCACTCGAAGCTGCTGGAGCGGGCATTCGTCCCGTACGTGATCGCCAGCCAGACGATCCCCATCGTGGCCCTGGCGCCGATGATCGTGTTCGCCTTCGGCCCGAGCGTCGTGAGCGTCGTCATCATCGCCACGTACCTGACCTTCTTCCCGGTCACGATCGCGATGATCCGCGGGCTGCGGTCGCCGGACCCGCGAGCGCTCGAGCTCATGCGGTCCTACGCGGCGAGCCCTTGGAGCGTCTTCTGGAAGCTGCGCATGCCCGCCTCGCTGCCGTACCTGTTCACGGCGCTGAAGATCAGCGCGACCGCATCGATCGTCGGCGCGATCGTGGGCGAGGGCCCCGGCGGGATCCCGGATGGCCTCGGCCGCGCGATCGTCAACTTCAACACGCAGTACATCACCGGCCCCGAGAAGCTGTGGGCCACGATCCTGGCCTCGGCGATCCTGGGGATCGCGTTCTTCGGCATCGTGCGCGTCGCCGAGATCGTGACGCTGCGCAGCCGGGGCATGCGGCCGGAGGCCGCCTGAGCGGGTGAGCATGATGGAGGACCGATGACCGACGAACCAGGGACGACCGCATCGGTCGTCCGCATCAGCGGCGTGGACAAGCAGTTCACCGCCGGGGGGCGGGTGGTCACGACGGCGCTGTCGGGCATCGACCTCGAGATCCGCCGGGGCGAGTTCGTGAGCCTCATCGGGCCGTCCGGCTGCGGGAAGAGCACGCTGCTGCGGCTCATCGGCGACCTCACCACGCCGAGCCGCGGCAGCGTCGAGGTGAACGGCAAGCCGGCACACTCGGCGCGCCTCGGGCGGGAGTACGGAATGGTGTTCCAGGCGCCCGTGCTCTTCGAGTGGCGCACCGTCGAGGACAACGTGAAGCTGCCGCTCGAGCTGCTCGGCGTGCCCCGAGCCGAACGCGAGGAGCGCGCGCGGGAGATGCTCCACCTGGTGGAGCTCGACGACTTCAGCCGCCACCACCCGTACCAGCTTTCGGGCGGCATGCAGCAACGCGTCGCCATCGCGCGGGCGCTGGCGCTGCAGCCGGCGATCCTGCTCATGGACGAGCCGTTCGGCGCGCTCGACGAGATGACGCGCGAGCGGATGAACGGCGAGGTCCTCCGCATCTGGCAGCAGACCGGCACGACGATCGTGTTCGTCACTCACTCCATCCCCGAAGCGGTCTTCCTCTCGACGCGAGTCGTCGTGATGAGCGCCCGCCCGGGGCGGATCACCAAGGTGGTCGACGTCCAACTCCCCCACCCGCGTAACGACGACACCCGCGAGGACCCGCGCTACTTCGAGGTCGTCACCGAGGTCCGCGAGGCGCTGCGCGCCGGTGGCGGGCTCGGCGGTCCGGCGGGCCTCGCCTCCGAGGAACGGCTCGCCGCCGAAGGCGGCATCGGATGACCGCCGCCGCGCCGTCGGTCGGCGTCCCGCTGCCGCCGCGGCCCGGCCGCGCCGCGCGGCTCGGGCAGCGCTTCGTGTACTACCTGCCCGCCATCGCGGTCTTCGTCGGCGTCATCGGCCTCTGGGAGCTCGCGATCCGCGCCTTCGACGTCCGGGCCGTCATCGTGCCGGCGCCGTCGGCGATCGGCGCGGCGCTCGTGGACAACTGGGACGCCGGACGCTGGCCCCTCTTCGCGGCGGCGCGGACCACCCTCTTCGAGGCGGTCGGCGGGCTGGTCATCGGGACGACGATCGGGCTCGTCGTCGCCTTCGCGGTCGCGCGCTGGGCGAACGCGCGCGATGCCGTGCTGCCGGTCGCCGTCGCCGCGAACGCGATCCCGATCATCGCGATCGCACCGATCTTCAACGCCTGGTTCGGCACGACCAACCCCCTATCGAAGATGATGATCGCGGCGCTGCTCGTGTTCTTCCCGGTGATGATCAACGTGACGCGCGGCCTCACCCAGGTCGATCCCGCCGCGCTCGAGCTCATGCGTTCCTACGCCGCCAGCGAGTGGGCGATCCTGCGCAAGGTCCGCGTCCCGAACGCGCTTCCGTTCTTCCTGACCGCGTTGAAGGTGGCGACGACCCTCAGCCTGATCGGCGCCATCGTCGGCGAGTACTTCGGCGGCGCCTCGGGCGTGATCGGCCGCGTGGTGGTCCAGTCGGCCTCCGCGCTGCGCTTCGACGTGACGTGGGCGGCGATCCTCCTCGGCGCCGCGTCGGGGATCGCGTTCTACCTCATCGTCGTGGCGCTCGAGCGCTGGCTCATCCCCTGGCACGCGTCGGTGCGCGGCGAGGAGACCGGCTGATCCCGGGATGGCGGTGGGACGACGACCGTGTAACGATCGGCTCGTCACATGATCGACACACAGACTGCCTAGCGTCCGCGCCATGAACCGCCGATCACCGATCGCCGCCGCGATCCTCGTCCTCCCCCTCGTGCTGGCCGCCTGCGCCGGAGATCCGGCGGTGAACGACCCGACCTCGCCGGCCATGACCGATCCGACGCCCTCGCCCACGGCGGATCCGACGGCCGAACCCATGTCGCCGGGCGCCGATCCGACCGAGACGGCCGAGCCGGCATCCCCATCGCCCGCCGACATGCCCGACGATCCGCTGCTGGCCGTCGAGCTCACTGACGTCCGGACCGGCGAGCCGTTCACCCTCTGGGAGCTCGCCTCCGATCACGGCCCGGTGCTGCTCGAGCCGATGGCGATCTGGTGCAGCAGCTGCCGGGCCCAGCAGCGCCAGGTCGTCGAGGCCCATGCGGCGGGATCCTTCACCTCGGTCTCGCTCGACGTCGACCTCTCCGAGCGGCCGGAGGACCTCGCCGTGTACGCCGACCGCGAGGGCTTCGACTGGCACTTCGCGATGGCCGACCGCGAGCTGTACCGCGCACTCCAGGAGCGCTTCGGCGTGGCGGTCACCAATCCGCCGTCGACGCCGCTGATCATCATCGAGGCCGACGGCACGGTCCGCGCGCTCGAGTTCGGCCGCGGGATCCGGAGCGCCCAGGAGCTCCTCGCCGAACTCGGGGCGGGCTGACGCGTGGGCGAGCTGGCCATCGCCGTCTCGGCGGGTATCGGCGCGACGGTGACGCCCTGCGTGCTGCCCCTCTATCCCGGATTCCTGGCCTACATCACCAGCTCGGGCGTGGCGACGGCCACGGCCGGCGCCTCCGGCAGCGCCACCGTGCACCGGCCTCCGGCAGCCGTCGCCGCGGTCCTCGTGTGGCTGGGGGTCGTCATCGGAATGGTGGCGATCGGCGGCGTCCTCGCGGTCCTGTCGCTCTCCCTCGGCCACGTGCTGAGCGTCATCCTGCCGGTCATCGATCTCGTCATCATCGGGCTCGGCCTGCTGCTCATCGCCGGACGTAACCCGTTCGCCTCGCTCCCGCAGCCGAGCGCCGGCTCGTTCGGTGGCAGCGGCCCGTACGTCGGCTCGTTCCTGTACGGGCTGTTCTTCGCGCCGATCGCGCTGCCGTGCTCGGGGCCGTTCCTCATCGGCATCTTCGTCGCATCGCTCACGCTCGGGGACGCGGTCCGGCAGCTCAGCTTCTTCGCCGCCTTCGGGGTCGGCTTCGGCCTCCCGCTGCTGGCGCTGGGCCTCGTCGGGCAGGCACGCGGACGCCAGCTCGCGTCGGCGGTCGTCCGGTGGGAACGGCCGATCCAGCTCGTGCTCGGCATCGCCCTCGTGGCGATCGGCGTCTGGGACCTGTCCAACAACCTGCCCATGCTGCTGGGCTGAGCCGGATGGGCACACCGCTCGCCCGACCCTGGCAGGCGCCACGCGCCACGGTCCTCGTCGTCGACGACGACTCACAGATTCGTGCCCTGCTGCGCCTCTACCTCGAGCGCGAGGGGCACCGCGTCCTCGAGGCGGGCGACGGCGAGGCTGCGCTGGAGCTCGCGGCGTCCGAGTCGATCGACCTGGCGCTCGTGGACGTGATGCTGCCGGGCGTCGACGGCTTCGAGATTTGCCGCCGCATCCGCGATTCGTCCGACACGCCGATCATGCTGCTGACGGCGCGAAGCGGCGACTCCGACAAGGTGATCGGGCTCGACCTGGGGGCGGACGACTACGTGGTGAAGCCCTTCAGCCCGCGTGAGCTCATGGCGCGGGTGCGGGCGCAGCTGCGCCGGCGGCACATGCCCGCGCCGCCGTCACCGGTCTACGAGGCCGATGGCCTGGTGGTCGATCCCAACACGATGCAGGCGACGCTGGAGGGTCAGCCGATCGCGCTCACCGCGTCGGAGTTCCGGCTGCTCTACACGCTCATGGGCCGCCCGGGCCGCGTCTTCACGCGCGACGAGCTCATCGAGGCGACCCACGGCTACGACGACCCCGGCATCATCGACCGCACGATCGACGTCCATCTCGGCCGCCTGCGCGGCAAGCTCGGCGATCGGGCGGGTGAGCCGCGGTTCATCGGCACCGTGCGGAGCATCGGCTACCGCTTCGTGGCGCCGGTCACGCCCCGAGACCCCGAGGAGAGTGCATGACGACGCTCCGGTTCCGCCTCGTGCTGGCCGTCGTCATCACGGCGCTCATCGTGGCCGGTGTGATCGTCGTCGCGGTGCGCTGGTTCAGCACGGAGCAGATCGCGCACCTGCTCATGGAGGGAGAGCACTCGGAGGCCGAGGCCCGCGCCATGGTGGACGAGTATCTCGTGCGCGTGGTCGCGATCGCCGCGCTCGCCGGCGTCACGCTCGGCGGCCTGACCGCGTGGTGGCTCGTCCGGCGCGTCCTGCGGCCGCTCGGCCGGCTGACCGACGGCACGCGCCGGGTGGCCGCGGGGGACCTCACGGCGCGCGTGCCGGAGCCGTCGGATCGCGAGCTGCGCGAGGTGGCACAGGCCTTCAACCAGATGGCCGCCACGCTGGAGCGTGCCGAGCAGCTGCGACGCGCGCTCGTCGAGGACGTCGCGCACGAGCTCCGCACGCCGCTCACGACGCTGCGTGGCTACACCGAGGCGCTCGCCGACGGCGTCGTCGAGCCGACACCGGACATGCTCCGGACGGTCCACGCCGAGATCGAACGGCTGACCCGGCTCATCGAGGCGCTCGACCGGGTCGCACGCGACGAGGGAGCGGTCGTCGAGCGGGCGCGCGCGGAGATCGACCTCGGGGAGCTCGTGCGCCGATCGCTGGCGCTCGCCGAGCCGCATCTCAGCTCGCGATCGATCACCGTGCGTCTCGAGGAGGACCCCGACCTGCCCCGCCTGCTGGCCGATCCGGACGCCATCAACCAGGTCGTCGCCAACCTCGTCCAGAATGCCGCCCGGTACACCGCCGAAGGCGGTGACGTCACCGTGCGGCTGCGGGCGCAGGGCGGATCGGTCGTGTGCGCGGTGGGCAACACCGGGCCGCCGATCCCGGCGGACGAGCTGCCGCTCATCTGGGAGCGGCTCCACCGCGTCGACCGCTCGCGGGCGCGCGCGACCGGCGGAGCCGGGATCGGCCTTGCCATCGTGCGTCAGATCGTGACCGCGCACGGCGGCGAGGTCGGTGCGCGCTCGGATGAGGGAACGACCGAGATCTGGTTCCGGCTCCCGATCCATGCCTGAGCCGGTTCGGTCGCGTGGACGATCCTGTGGATAAACCGCTTCACGCGCGCCCGATCGGTCCGTAGAATCCACCGATCATCGGGGGAGCCCCGAGTCACCAACAGAGGAGCCGAGCGGATGAAGCGATCCCGGATCTGGTTGAGTGTCGCGACGAGCGCGATGCTCGTCCTGGCGGCCTGTGGCACACAGACCGGCACCGATCCCACGAGCACCCCGGGCGGGGGCGATGACGGAAACGGCGGCGAGCTGACGGCGGTCCGCCTCCAGCTCCAATGGGCGCCGCAGGCGCAGTTCGCCGGCTACTTCGCGGCCCGCGAGCTCGGCTACTACGAGGACGAGGGGCTCGACGTCACGATCATCGACGGTGGTCCGGACGTCATCCCGCAGCAGGCCGGCTCCGCGCCGGAGGGGCCCGAGTTCACGATCTCCTGGGTGCCCAAGGTGCTCGAGGCGCGCGAGTCGGGATCGGACCTCGTGAACATCGCGCAGGTCTTCCAGCGTTCCGGCACGCTGTCGGTCGCGTGGGCCGACTCGGGGATCACCGAGCCGGCCGACTTCGAGGGCAAGCGCGTCGGCGTCTGGGACTTCGGCAACGAGTTCGAGGTCACCGCGGCGGCCCGCCAGGCGGGGCTGGAGGAAGGCGTCGACTACGAGAAGGTGATCCAGTCGTTCGACATGCTCGCCTTCCTCGCGCGTGAGATCGACGTCGCCGAGGCGATGATCTACAACGAGTACGCCCAGGTGCTCGAGGCGGAGAACCCGGAGACCGGCGAGCTCTACCAGCCCGAGGACATGAACGTGATCGACTACAACGAGGTCGGCACCGCCATGCTCCAGGACGCCATCTTCGCGCGGGCCGCGTGGCTGGCGCAGGACGGCAACGAGGATGTCGCCGAGCGCTTCCTGCGGGCCAGCTTCCGAGGCTGGATCCACTGCCGTGACAACCCGGACGACTGCATCGACTTCACCGTCGCGGCAGGCTCGACGCTCGGGGCCGGCCACCAGGCCTGGATGATGAACGAGATCAACCCGCTCATCTGGCCGTCGCCCGACGGGATCGGCCTGATGGACGAGTCGCTCTGGCAGCAGACCGTGGACATCAGCCTCGAGTCGGGGATCATCAGTGAGGCCCCACCGGACAACGCGTACCGGACCGATCTCGCCCAGGCCGCGCTGGACGGCATCGACGGCGACACGACCGGGAGCGGCTTCACGAAGGGCACGGTCGAGGTGACACCGGGAGGCGAATAGGCCGATCCGCCCCGTCGACCACCGCGACGAACGCCCCCTTCCCGATTCGTCGGGGAGGGGGCGTCGCCGTGCCTAGGCGATCCCGGACGGGCCTTCCTCGACGTCGGGGCTGGCGAGCTCCTGCGTCTCGCGGTCGTACTTCCCCGCCAGGTCGTCCATCACGCTCCCCTCCCACAGCGGGACGCCCACGATGTACGCCGCCCGCCCGAGCATGTGCGCCGAGATCGGCGTGGTCAGGAAGATGAAGACGATGATTAGGAGGGCGCGCACGCCGATGGCCAGGTCGGCGAAGAACAGCGGCACCGCCAGCAGCACGCATCCGGCCCCGAGGGACGCGCCCTTCGTCGAGACCTGGAGTCGCATGTAGACGTCGGGCATGCGAACCACGCCGATGGCCGCCAGGAGCATGAAGGTCGTGCCGATGGCGACGAGGAGGCTGACGATGATGTGGATCATCGGCCGGTGCCCTGCACGAGGAAGCGGGCGAACGCAACCGCGCCGAGGAAGGCGACGAGCGCGAGCACGATCCCGACGTCGAGGTAGACCGGCTGGCGGCTGCCGATCGAGTACACCGCCACGACCCCCACGAGGAGCGTCGCGACCAGCTCGAGTGCCACGATGCGGTCCGGCAGCGTCGGGCCGCGCATGAGCCGCAGGAGGCCCAGGGCGAGCGCCACGCTCAGGGCGCCGAGCGAGACGTAGATCACCGCATCGAGGAAGGCCAGCGTGTCGATCATCGCATCACCTCGAGCACCCGCCGCTCGAAGCCTTCCTTGATGTCGCGGGTGACCTCGTGCGCGTCGTCGAGGTACATGCGATGGACGTACAGCACCCGGCGATCGCTCGACACGTCGAGGCTGAGGTCGCCGGGCGTCATCGTCAGCAGGTTGGCGACCAGGGTGATCTCGGCGTCGGTCCGCGCGTCGAGCGGGATCGCCACGATCCCCGGCTTGCCGAGGTGCCGCGGCGTCACCACGTCATGCGCCACGCGCAGGTTCGCCAGCAGCAGCTCCCACAGGTAGAAGCCGATGAACCGAACGACGGTGACGACCTTCGCCGCGTACTCCGCGCGCCCGTGTCGGCGCTGCGAGACGTAGAGGACCACGAAGCCGAAGAAGAACCCGATGAGCAGGTTCTCGACTTCGAAGCTCCCCGTCATCGCGCCCCAGGTGAGAGCCAGGACGAGGTTCCACAGCAGCGCCTTCATCGGCCTTCACCGAGCACGGCCTCAATGTAGCCGTCGGGGTTCATGAGCTGCTCACCCGCCTCGAGCGAGAGCGTGAAGAGCGGCTCGGCGAGCAGCCCGATGCTGATCGTGATCGCGGCCAGGGCCGCCATCGGCCCGATCAGGGTGGCGCGCCCCCCGGTCTGCGGCGGCCGTGCCTCCTCGAGCGTGACGCTGGCCCCCTCCGGCGCGGACTTCCAGAACGCCTCGGCCCAGATCTTCGTCATCGACAGCAGCGTGAGGGCGCTCACCGCCAGCGCCACGCCGACCAGCCAGTACTGCTCGACGTCGATACCGGCCTGGACGAGGCCGAGCTTGGCCACGAATCCGGACAGGGGTGGAATGCCGGCCAGCGACATGGCGGGAACGAGGAACAGGACTGCCAGCAACGGGCTGGTGCGGTAGAGCCCGCCGAGCTCCTTGAGCTCGAAGCTGCCACCGACGAGGCGCATGACGCCGGCCACCAGGAAGAGGTTCGTCTTCACGATGATGTGGTGGACGATGTAGAAGACCGATGCCGCCAGTGCCGTGGCCGTGAACAGTCCGAGGCCCATGATCATGTAGCCGATCTGGCTGACGATGTGGAAGCTCAGGATGCGCCTCACCTCGTGCTGCGCCACCGCGCCGAGGACACCGACGATCATCGTGAGCGCGGCGAGCACCATGATCAACGTGTGCGTGAACCCGACCTCCCCGACGAAGAGCAGCGTGAAGACGCGGATGAGGGCGTACACGCCGACCTTGGTGAGGAGCCCGGCAAAGATGGCGCTCACGACCACCGGAGGGGTGTGGTAGCTCGCCGGCAGCCAGAAGAAGAGCGGGAAGATGGCGGCCTTGATGCCGAACACGACGAGCAGCAGCATCGCCACCGTCGTCTCGATGTGCGGCGCGTCGAGCTCGCGGAGGCGCACCGCGAGATCGGCCATGTTCAGCGTCCCGGTCAGTCCGTACAGGATCCCGACCGCGGACAGGAAGAACGCAGAGCTGACCAGGTTGATGGTCACGTACTTCATCGCGCCCTCCAGCTGGGCGCGCTCGCCCCCGAGGGCCAGCAGCACGAACGAGGCGATGAGCATGACCTCGAACCAGACGAACAGGTTGAAGATGTCGCCGGTCAGGAAGGCGCCACACACGCCGACGAGCAGGATGAGCAGCAGCGGGTAGTAACCGAACGACTCCCGCCGGACGTCGAGGCCACCGACCGAGTAGATCGCCACGGCAAGCCCCATGAGCCCCGTGATGACCACCATCGTCGCGCTGAACAGGTCGGCGACGAGCGTGATTCCGAAGGGAGCGGGCCAGTCGCCGAGCTGCGTGGCCTGGATGCCACCCTCGCGCACGGCGAACAGGAGGACAAGGCCGGCCACGAGCTGCCCGAGCGCACCCCCGATGCCGAGCCAGCGCTGCACCGCCACCCAGCGCCACGCCAGCATGGCGAGCGCCGCCGCGACGAACGGGATGAGCAGCGGAAGCGTCAGCGCGACGTTCATCGCTCGGTCGAGACCATCTCGTCGATGTCGTCGCTGCCGACCGCCTGGTAGGCGCGCTTCACGAGCACGAGCAGGAACGCGAGCACGCCGAAGCTGATGACGATCGCGGTGAGGATGAGCGCCTGCGGCACCGGATCGGAGAACGCGCCGATCGGCGCCTGCTCGCCCTCGGGGACGATGGGTGGACCCGAGCGCCCCACGCCGCTGACGGTGAAGATCAGCAGGTTCGCGGCATGGGCCAGGAGCGTCAGGCCGATCGCGAGGCGCACGATGCTGCGGCGCAGCATGGTGTAGAGCGCGGCGGCGAACAGGGCGCCGACGAGGATGGACAGGATCAGCTCCATGGCACCTGCTCCGAGACCTCTTCGAGGGCGGCCTTACGGGCCGCGTCGGCCCGCTCGTCGCCGACCGCCTCGGCCAGGGTGAGCACGATCGTGAGGGTCACGCCGACGACGGTCAGGTAGACCCCGACGTCGAAGAAGAAGACGGTGCTGAGCTGGATCCGACCTCCGGCCAGGACCGGAAGGTCGAAGAAGATCCCCTCGAGGAACGCGCCGCCCCCGAACAGCCCGACGGCCCCGCTGCCCGCGGCGATGAGCAGCCCCCAGGCCAGCAGGTTGCGCGGGTCGATCCGCAGCGAGCGCCTGGCGGTCTCGGCGTCGTACGCGACGACGAGCAGCGTGAAGGCGATGGCTGCCACGAGCCCGCCGGCGAATCCCCCGCCCGGGGCGTTGTGGCCCCGGATGAGGATGAAGATCGAGAAGAGCAGCAGCAGGGGCTGAACCACGCGGGCGGCCGTGGCGAGGATGAGGGAGACCACGCTCAGCTCCTCCTCGGCCGCAGGCGCAGCAACGCATAGACGCCGAGCCCGGCGAGGGCCAGGACGATGATCTCGCCGAACGTGTCGAGGGCCCGGAAGTCGACCAGGATGACGTTCACGATGTTCCGTCCGTGCGCGTCGGGCACACTGCGCTCGGCGAAGTACTCGGTCAACGGCACGTCGTTGGCGACCGCGAAGGCGCCGAGGGTCAGCCCGGTCATGAGGAGGCCGGCAGCGCCGGCGATCGTCGCGTCGCGCAGACGAGTCGCCCTCGACGACCGGACCGCGAAGCGTGGCAGGTGGTAGAGCACGAGGACGAACAGGATCACGGTGAGCGTCTCGATGAGGATCTGGGTCATCGCCAGGTCCGGCGCGCCGAAGAGCATGAAGATGAGGGCGACGCCGTACCCGACGACGCCGAGCGCCGCGATGGCCGACAGCCGGGACCGGGTGGTGATCGCCACGAGTGCTGCGAGGATGACGATGATCACCACCGCAACCTCGTGTACCTGGGCGTTGATCGCCCCGACGAACGGTGGGATCTCGCCGCGACCGAGGAAGGCGTACCCGACCAGCGCGACCGCGACGACGAGGATCATGAGCAGGTACCGTCGCAGCAGCCCGCTCTGGAGCGTGGCCGCCATGACCTCGGCGCCGCGCTGCGTCCCGTCCACGATCCCCTGATAGCCGCGCTCCGGACCGATGCGCCGCCCGACGTCCGCGCGCCGCGCCACGCCGGCCAGGCGCGCCCGCCACAGGAACGCTCCGATGCCGGCCACGAGCGTCACGCCGCTGAGAATGAGCATCGGCGAGATGCCGTGCCACAGCACCAGCTCCAGGTCCGACGGCGTGCCCGTGATGGAGGCGATGGCCTCCGTCGCGAGGCCGGTTGCGAAGGCGGCCGGCACGACGCCGCTCAGGACCCCCAGGCCGCCGAGCAGGACCGGCCCGAGGAGCAGGCTGATCGGCGCCTCGTGCGGGACCTTCGGCATCTCGACGCGCGGTCCGCTGAACGGGCGGACGCCGACCGTGAGGGCCACCGCCACGAACACGATGTTGGGCAGCAGGACCACGGCCGTCAGGAGGAGCGGCGGCAGAGGATCGGCGTAGATCGTCGCCTCGTAGACGAGCTCCTTGCCGATGAACCCGAAGAACGGAAGGAGGCCGGCCATCGAGAAGGCCCCGAGGATCGCCGCGGCGGCGGTGACCGGCATGGCGCGCAACAGCCCGGACAGCCGGGCTGCGTCGCGCACCCCGGTCTCGTGGTCGAGGATGCCGGCGATGAGGAACAGGGTGCCCTTGTAGAACGCGTGACCGATCAGGAAGACGACGGCCGCGTTCACCGCGTACTCCGATCCGATGCCCAGCAGGAACGTCATCACGCCGAGCGCCGACACGGTCGAGTACGCGAGCAACCGCTTCAGATCGGTCTGGTGGAGGGCCAGGAACGCCCCGAGGACCATCGTGATCGCACCCGAGCCGCCGACCAGCCACAGCCACAGGTCGGTCCCGGCGAAGATCGGGCTGATCCGCGCGAGCAGGTACACGCCGGCCTTCACCATCGTGGCCGAGTGCAGATAGGCGCTGACCGGCGTCGGCGCTTCCATCGCGTTCGGCAGCCAGTAGTGGAAGGGGAACTGGGCGGACTTCGTCAGCGCGCCGATGATCAGCAGCACCATCATCGGGGCGAAGAGCGGATCGGCGGCGATGCGGTCGCCTCGCTCGACCAGGACCGAGAGCTCGTAACTGCCCCCGGCGTTGGCGAGCATGATCACGCCGGCCAGGAGGGCGAGCTCGCCCGCGAAGGTCGTGAGCAGCGCCTGGAGGGCGGCCTTGCGGGCAGTGGCCGAGTGGCTGTCGAAGCCGATGAGCAGGTACGAGGTCAACCCGGTCAGAGCCCAGGCGACGTACAGGAAGATGACGTTGTCGGCCAGGACGATGCCCAGCATCGCCGACATGAACCCGAAGAGGACGACGTAGAACCGTCCGAGGCGCCGGTCCCCCTTGAGATAGCCGCCGGCGTAGACCACCACGAGGGCGCCGATGCCGCTGATGAGCAGGGCGAAGAGGAGCCCCAGGCCGTCGAGCTGGAACGCGGCGCTGAGGCCGAGCGACGGCACCCACTCGACCACCTCGCGGATCGGTCCGCCGTTGACGACGGTGCCGAGCTGCAGGAAGAGCACGCCCGCGATGACCGCCGGCACGATCGCCAGCACCCAGCCCGCGATCCGCGGCGCGCGCGCCACGAGCAGCGGCGCAACGGCGCCCGCCGCGAGGGGCGCGAGAATCATGGCCATCAGGCCCATCGACATCGGTCCTGCTGCTGTGTGACCGGGACGACAAAGGCGGAGGCCGCGCGCGCAGTCTCCACCTCGTTGCGCCGTCGGCTACGGACACCGGCGCCTGCCCGGGACACGATTGACGAAACCCGTCGAGAGTGTAGCAGCGCCGGAGGGTTGGTCAGGCCGTCCACACCTCGCCGATCCGCGCGACGAGCTCGTCCAGGCCACCGACGGTCAGCGCGGGCGCCGCTCCGTCGAGCCGCTGGATCATCCCCCACGGTCCGCGCCGGATCCAGACGGCGCGCATCCCGGCGGCGGCCGCTGGAACCACGTCGTTGTCGACGCGGTCGCCGACGTACGCGACATCGGCCGGATCGGGCGAGCCCATCAACTCCAGCGCCCGGGCGAAGAAGGCCGGGTCCGGCTTGAACACACCGAGGCCCTCGCTCATCGCCATCACCTCCGCGTCAATCCCGATCGCCCTCAGCTCCTCCGCTCGTGACGCCGGCTGGTTCGCGACCACGGCGACGCGGTATCGGTCGCGCAGAGCTTCCAGCGCCGGCAGGGCGTCCGGGTAGAGGTCATCGGACCGGAAGCCGCCGTACGTGGCTTCGACGGCGGGCAGGCGCAGCTGCCAGTCGTCGGCGTCGAACATCGGGAAGACGTCACGATGCTCACCCCCTCGCGCGATCACGGCGCCGAGCGCGGCGTGGAAGGTCAGCCTGGGAACGCGAAGCTCATCGGCCCAGATCGACCAGATCCGCGTCTCGTCGATCAGCGTCTCGCCGACGTCCAGGCAGACCCATCGGTCAGGCATGGACCGATGCTAGCCGACCGATGGGCAGGCGGCCGGCTCCACCGGTGGGGCCTACGCCGTCTTCACGCCCTGGACGAGGGACTCGACCGTCTCCTTCGCGTTGCCGAACAGCATCGAGGTTCGCTCCATGCTGAACAGCGGGTTCGGGATGCCGGCGAAGCCGGCGCCGCGGCCGCGCTTCAGCACGATCACGTGCTGCGCCTGGTCGACGTCGAGGATCGGCATGCCACTGATCGGCGACCCTGCCTCGCGAGCGACCGGGTTCACGACGTCATTGGCGCCGATGACGAGCGCGACATCGGTATCGGCGAAGTCCTCGTTGATCTCGTCCATCTCCTTGAGCCGGTCGTACGGAACGTTCGCCTCCGCGAGGAGGACGTTCATGTGCCCGGGCATGCGACCGGCGACCGGGTGGATGGCGAACTGGACGTCGACCCCCTTGGCGACGAGGAGGTCCATGAGCTCACGGACCGGGCCCTGGGCCTGCGCGACCGCCATGCCGTAGCCCGGCACGATGATGACGCGCTTGCCATAGGCCATCAGCACGGCCGCGTCCTCGGCGGTCGTCTCCTTGAGCTGCTCCTCGCCCTCCTCTCCGCCCGACGAGGTGTCGCCGCCGGTGCCGAAGCCCGCGAACAGGACGTTGAAGAGCGACCGGTTCATGGCCTTGGTCATGAGCTGCGTGAGGATCGCGCCGGAGGCGCCGACCAGGGTGCCGGCGATCAGCAGCGCGTAGTTGCTCAGGACGAAGCCGGACGCCGCCACCGCGATGCCGGTGTAGCTGTTCAGGAGCGAGACGACGACCGGCATGTCGGCCCCGCCGATCGGCATGACGAGGACGACGCCGGTGATGAGCGCCAGGACCGTGAAGATCAGGAACAGCGGGATGCTGTTCTCGACCGCGGCGATATAGACCGCCAGGCCGAGCATGGCCAGGAACAGGACCCCGGTGATGATGCGCTGCCCGGGCAGCTGGTACGGCCTGGGCGTGACGATGCCCTGGAGCTTGCCGAAGGCGATGATCGAGCCGGTCAGCGCGACCGAGCCGATGATCGCGCCGGCAAGCACGGCGATCACGAACGGCAGGGCCAGCAGGCCCTCGCCATGATCGGCGAACTCGAGGAACTCGGCGACCGCGACGACCGCAGCCGCGCCACCGCCGGCGCCGTTGAAGATGGCCACCATCTGCGGCATCGCGGTCATGGCGACACGCTTCGCGCCGAGGTATCCGGCCACCGCGCCGATGGCGCCGCCGACGACGATGATCCACCAGTTCTCGAGCATGCCGTCGACGGTGAAGAAGGTCCAGGCGATGACGAGCGCCATGCCGGCGGCACCGAGCTGGTTGCCGCGCCGAGCCGTCTGTGGCGAGGCGAGGAACTTCAGCGCCAGGATGAAGCTGATGCTGGCGACCAGCCAGACGAAGTAGGTCAGGAGCTCGATCGGTTCCATCTAGCCGCGCTCCCCAGGGCGCCGCTTGAACATCTCGAGCATGCGGTCGGTGACGACGAAGCCTCCGACCACGTTGATCGTGCCGAGGATGACGCCGAGAAGCGCCAGGAGAATTCGCATCTCACCCTCGGCGGTCGCGGCGACGAGCATCGCGCCGACGACGATGACGCCGTGGACCGCGTTCGCGCCGCTCATGAGCGGCGTGTGCAGCATGGTCGGCACCTTCGACACGACCTCGTAGCCGACGAAGCCGGCGAGAACCGTGATGAAGAGCGCCGCCATGAGCGCGAAGGGGCTGATGGTGGTCGGGTCCACTACTCGGATTCCTTCTTCGTATCTGCCGCGTCGCCATGCGTCGGGGCGGCGGCATCGGTCTGGCGGCCGGCGGCCGGCTCGGACTCGCCGGACGTGGCCGGCGCAGGCTCCTCGACCTCGATCCCGAGAGCCCTGGCGGTCGCCTCGTGGACGACCTTGCCGCCGTGGGCGATCGTCGCCCCGCGAGTGATCTCGTCACCGAAGTCGAGGTGGAGCGCTCCATCCTTCAGCAGATGCTTGATCAGCGTCTGGATGTTCTTGGCGTACATCTGCGTCGCGCTGCCCGGCATGGTGGCGGGCAGGTTCGTGATGCCGATGATCCGGACGCCGTGCTTCACGACCTCTTTGCCGGGCTCCGTGAGCTCGCAGTTGCCGCCCATCTCGGCCGCCATGTCGACAATGACCGAGCCCGGCTTCATGCTCTTCACCATCTCCTCGGTCACGAGCCGCGGTGCCGGCCGCCCCGGAATCAGGGCGGTGGTGATGATGAAGTCGGCCTCCTTGACGCGCTCCGCGATGAGCTCGGCCTGGCGTCGCTTGTAGTCCTCGCTCATCTCGGTCGCGTAGCCGCCCGCGGTCTCGGCCTGGGCCTTCTCCTCCTCGGTCATCTCGACCTCGATGAAGGTGCCGCCAAGGCTCTCGACCTGCTCCTTCACGACCGGACGCACGTCGGTTGCCTCCACGACCGCGCCGAGCCGGCGCGCCGTGCCGATGGCCATGAGGCCTGCCACGCCGGCGCCCATGATGATCCCCCGCGCCGGTCGGATCGTGCCGGCCGCCGTGGTGAGAAGCGGGAAGAACTTCGGGAGCCGCTCGGCGGCGATGAGGACGGCCTTGTAGCCGCCGACGGTGGCCTGTGAGCTGAGCGTGTCCATCGACTGGGCGCGGGTGATGCGCGGAATGGCGTCCATGCTGATGGCGGTGACGCCGCGCTGCGCGAGCTTCTGCGCCAGGTCCGGCTTCGCGAGCGTGCCGAGCGTGCCGATCAGCACGGTCCCCTCGCGGAGCATCTCGACCTCCTCGTCGGAGGGGCGGCCGACGCGCAGGACGAGGTCGGCCTGGCCGTAGAGCGCGGCCGCGTCCGGCACGATGGTGGCACCGGCCTCGCGATAGGCCTCGTCCAGATTCGATGAGGCTTCTCCGGCGCCGGACTGCACCAGGACCTCCACGCCGTCGCCGGCGAGCTGGCCGGCGATCTGCGGCGTCAGGGCGACGCGAGTCTCGCCTTCGGCGGTCTCGCGCGGGACGGCGATCTTCATCAGAAACCGATCTCTCGTGGGATGGGCATTTCACGCGCGAACCGCCGCTGCTCATCGGCGCGTGGCGGTTCGGGGTTCGAAGTGTAGCAGAGCCTCGGGCACCGATCCTGCGAGCCGGCGGAACCGATGACCATCACGAATCGACTCAGCATCGCGATCGGCCTGGCCGTCGTGCTCGCCGCGTGCGGGCAGGCCGATCCGTCGCCGACCGCCACCGGCGTCGCCGCCGACGACCCGACTCAGACCGCCAGTTTCACGGAGGCCGAGGGCCCGACCGCCGCGGCGTCCCCTGCCGCCGATGCCTCGCCCGCCTCCGACGCCCGGACGCCCGAGGGCTGGACGCGCGTCGTCGTGGCCGATCGCGGGTTCTCGCTCGCCATCCCCGAGGCATGGGAGCAGCTCTCGGCCGACGCCTTCCCCGATGCGGACTCCATGCAGGAGATGCTCGAGGCCAATCCCGAGGCCGCCGTCGCGATCGAGCAGGGCCAGGCGGCACTCGCCGGCGGCCAGATCGCGCTGTTCGCGTTCGACACGACCGAGGAGAACCTCGAATCGGGATTCGCCACGAACCTGAACGCGATCGACGTCGGCCCGGTCGAGGGAACCGCCGAGGAAGCCGCCGAGGAGATCGCCGGGGCGATCGAGCAGCAGATCCCCGTCACCGGCGAGGTGGAGACGTCGACCGTCAGCCTGCCGGCCGGCGATGCCGCGCTCGTTCGGTACGAGTGGGAGATCGACGACGGACAGGGCACGACGACCTCGGTGACGGTGACCCAGTACGCGATCATCGGTGATGCGAGCGGGAACGGCTTCATCCTCTCGATGAGTGCCGCAACGGACCAGCTCGACGAGTACGAGGACGTCTTCCGACAGATCGCCGAGTCCTTCGCCGAGGAGCCCGCGTAGGCTGCTGGACAGCCCTCCTACCCTTCCGAAGCATGACGAGCGATTCGCTCCGCGTGGGTCAAGCCACGCTCGAGCTCACGTTGGGCGACATCACCGAGCAGGCGGTGGACGCCATCGCCAACGCCGCGAACAGTGCGCTCCGGGGTGGCGGCGGCGTCGACGGCGCCATCCACCGCGCCGCCGGCCGCGGGCTGCTCGAGGAGCTTCGCCGGCGCTACCCAGACGGTACGCCGACCGGCACCGCGGTGGCGACGGCGGCCCACGACCTTCCGGCACGCTGGGTCCTCCACGCCGTCGGACCGGTGTGGCGCGGCGGCGGGCACGGAGAGGAGGAGCTCCTCGCGGGCGCGTATCGCTCCTGCCTGGCGCTGGCCGGCGAGCTCGGCGCCGGCTCGATCGCCTTCCCGGCGATCAGCATGGGGATCTACGGCTACCCCGCCCACCCGGCAGCCCGGATCGCGCTGCGAACCGTCATCGACCACCTCGAAGGGGGTGACGGGTCACTCGAGCTCGTTCGCTTCGTGCTGTTCAGCGAGGAGACCTACGAGCGCTTCACCGATGCGCTCGGCGAGCTGCGCGCCTGATCACGCGGCGTCGGGCGATGTCCCGGCCGTGCGCACGCCGGTCGACGGCGACCGATCCCGGAGCGCGAACCGATCGTCCGGCGGCGCCAGGTCGGCGACGTTCGCACCGACGATCAGCCCCGACAGGAGCTCCCCGACCACCGGCCCGTGCTTGAAGCCGTGGCCCGAGCCTCCGCCCACGACCCAGGCTCCGAGCTCGGGCACCAGCCGGTCGATGATGAAGTGCGTGTCCGCCGTCAGCTCGTACTGGCAGACACGGCCCTCGGCCACCGGCTGTTCCGCGAGCACGGGGAAACGCCGCCGGAGGTAGGCGCGGGCGGCCCCGACCATCTCGTCGGTGAGGCGTCGGTCCTGCGTGTCCGGGTCGACCTCCGGTCCCGGCCAGTCCGGCGCCACCTTGAACCCGCGATGCTCGATCGAGGGCAGCCCGTAGATCGATGCGCCGTGCTCCACCCAGATCGGATGCCGGCCGGCGTCGAAGCGTGGGTCGCCTGGCGGGGTCGCGAAGTACACCACCTCCTGGCGCGTCACCTTCAGCTCCAGCCGGCGGAGGGTGCTCGGGCGCAGATCGCCGCTGCGAGCGACGAACGCCGGAAGCCACGGACCGAGCGCGAGGACCACCGCGTCGAAGCCGGTGACCTCGCCGTCGAGCTCGATGACGACGCCGTCCTGGTCGAATGCCGCCCGGCCGATGCGAAGCTCTCCCCCTTCGGCAACGAAGCGGGCGGCGACCGCCGCCACCGCGCGGCGCGCCAGCAGCGCTCCCGCCTCCGGCTCGTGGAGCACCCATCGGACGCCGGTGAGGTCGATCTGCGGCCACCGGCGCGCCGCCGCATCGGGCTCCAGGCGTTCGGCCGGGATGCCCAAACGGTCGAGGACGTCGAGCGAGTCGCGTTCGAACCGATCGTCGGCGCCGACGAACCAGGCGACGCCGGTGCGCACGAAGAGCGACGGGTCGAGCTCCAGCCACTGCTCGAGCGCGCGGCGCTGCCAGCGCGGGTAGAGCTCGTCGGGGCCGTGCGCCGAGCGCGTGACCCGCGACTCGTCGCCGGACGATGAGAGCGCGTTGCCGGGCCCGTACTGGTCGACCAGCGTGACCGACGCGCCCCGGCGACGGAGCCACAGCGCGGTCCAGGCGCCGAAGACGCCGGCGCCGATGACGAGGACGTGCATCGGCCGATGCTACCGCGCGGTAGGATCGGCTCCGTGGAGGGCACGCCGCCGACGCCGGTCATCAGCACCCAGGGGCTGACGAAGCACTACGGATCCATCGCCGCGCTCGACGATCTGACTCTCGACGTGCGCCCTGGGGAAATCTTCGGATTCCTCGGGCCGAACGGGGCCGGCAAGTCGACCACGATCCGGACCCTGCTCGGGTTCCTCCATCCGACGCGCGGGACGGCGCAGGTGCTCGGCATGGACGTCGTCGCCGGCTCGGTCGAGATCCGGCGGCGGACCGGGTACCTCCCCGGCGGGATCGCCCTGTACGACTCGATGACCGGCGACCAGGTGCTCGACTACCTGGGGCGGCTCCAGGGCCGAGACGCGTACCGGCGGCAGGAGCTCGTGGAGCGGCTGCACATGCCGGCGTCGGACCTGCGACGCAAGGTCCGCGACTATTCGCGCGGCATGCGCCAGAAGATCGGGATCATCCAGGCGCTTCAGCACGACCCGGAGCTCGCCATCCTCGACGAGCCGTCCGAGGGGCTCGACCCGCTCATGCAGCAGGCGTTCTACGGCATCCTCGCCGGCCTGCGTGCCGAGGGCCGGACGGTCTTCTTCTCGAGCCACGTCCTGTCCGAGGTGGAGCGGATCTGCGACCGGGTCGGCATCATCCGCCACGGCCGGCTGATGGCTGTCCACGAGGTCCGCGAGCTGCTGGCCCGGCGGCGTCGGAAGATCTCGATCCGCTGGCGGGGTGCCGCGCCCGACCCGACGACCCTGCCCGGTGTCGAGGACGTCACCGTCGACGGCGACCGGCTCTTCGGCACGCTCCACGGTGACGTGTCGGAGTTCGTGCGGGCCGTCGCGTCGCCCTCCCTCGAGGATCTGACGATCGAGCCCGCCTCGCTGGAGGAGGCGTTCCTGGAGTACTACGCCGAGGAGCCCGAGGTCGCGACCACGCAGCCGGACCAGCGATCATGAGCGGACCGCTCTTCGTGCGAACGCTGGGGTCGCAAGGGGTCCGGTGGATCACCGTCGCGCTCGCGATCTTCGGATGGGGCCTGCTGATCCCGATCATCTACGCCGCGTTCTCGGACGCCATGCGCGAGCTGGCCAACTCCGGCGCGATTCCCGAGGAGCTCCTGAACTTCGGCTCGGGCTCGTTCTTCAGCCTGCCGGGGGCGGTGACCCTCGGGACACAGCATCCGCTCGCCATCGCCATGCTGGGTGTCTTCGCGGTCGGCGCCACGGCGACGGCGGTCGCCGGTGAGCGCCAGCGCGGCACCCTCGAGGTGATGCTCGCGCGGCCGCTGACCCGGACCGGCGCATACCTCACCATCCTCGTGGCGCTGCTCCTCGTCATCGCCACGCTGCTCGCCGCGCTGCTCGCCGGGTTCGTCGTCGGCGCCGCCGTGCAGGGCCTCCTCGACGAGCTGGCCCTCGAGCACCTCCCGATGACGTTCCTCAACGGCTTCCTGCTCTGGGGCGCGTTCGCGACGTTCGGCATGGCCGCGTCGGTCAGCTTCGACCGCCCCGGACCGGCGACCGGGCTGACCCTCGCCTACCTGCTCGTGAACTACTTTTTCGAGATCCTCGGGTCGCTGTGGCGAGACGTGGCGTGGACGCAGGAGTACTCGCTGTTCCACCACTTCCAGCCGAGCGAGATCCTGGGCGGCTCGGTCGACCCGCTGGACCTCGTCATCTGCGGGATCGCGTTCGTCGTGCCGATCGTGTACGCGCTCGTCGTCTTTCCGCGCCGGGACCTGGCCGCTCCGGCGTAGACGAGGGCGAACCGCTACGCCCGCTCCTCGAACGGAATGGTGCGCGCCAGGTCGATCGCCGCAGCCTCGTCCATGGCCTTGCCGGCCTCGTACTCCGACGCCATGCGGGGGTCTTCCAGGAGCCGTTCGGGGTGGAAGTTGCTCCACTCGCGGTTGAGCTTGCCGAGCTGCGAGCCCCCCGTGCGCTGCAGGGCATTCGCCGCCCCCGCGAGGCGCATCGCGACTTCCACCATGCCCTGGTGGTACGCGCTCGCGGCGAACCCGTCGAAGGCGAGCGAAAACCCGGATCGGTCCTCGTTCTCGGCGAAGTAGTCGAGGGCACGCCGCATGAAGGCGGCGGCGGCCTTCCCCTGGCCGGCGAGGTTCTCGTTCGTGCCGAGCATGTACTCGGTCCAGGCCTCCATGAACCGGTCGCCGACCTCGCGGAAGATCTCGAGCACCTCGCGGCCGACCTCGCGCGCCCGCTCCCGCTCACCGTCGAAGATGTGGGCGTCCATCGAGGCCCACAGGACGCGGCCCTCCCCGTGCCGATCCCCGATTCGGCGGTACAGCTCCAGCGCCTCCCGCACGTACTCCAGCCCCCGCGGATCGACGCCGGTTCCGACGTGGTCGAGGTCGATGATGTAGGACGAGGAGGCGTTGTACAGGGCGTTGGCCACGGCCGCGTCGTCTCCGATGCGTCGCTGGATCTCGAGCGCGCGCTCGTAATGATGTCGAGCCCGATTGAAATCCCCCTGCCAGTAGAAGATGCCACCGGCTGCCTCCTCTGCCGCCGCAAGGAGGGACGGGTGGTCCGCGACGCCTGGGAGCTCCACCGTGCGCGTGGCGCGCTCCGCCGCCTCCGGGAGGTGGAAGCGGATCTGCCAGAAGCGCCAGCAGGCGGGCAGGAAGCGGAGGGCGAGCTCGACCTCGCCCCGCTCCTGACACCAGGTGATCGCCGCCCGCAGGTTGTCGTGCTCCCGCTCCATCCGATCGAGGGCGGCCTTGTCGTCGAAGAGGCGCGGCGAGAGCTCCTCCGCCAGCTCGAGGAAGTGGACCGCGTGCCGTCGGCGAGTCGTCTCGGCGTCGTCCCGCTCGGCGAGTCGCTCCTCGGCGTACTCCCGAATCGTCTCGAGCATGCCGAACCGCACGCTTCCGTCCGCCAGCTCCTCCTGGCGAGCGAGGCTCTTGTCGACGAGCGAGGCGACCGCGTCGAGCGGATCCACGCCATCGTCGCTCGTCACGGCAGCGATCGCGTCGAGGTCGGCCCCGCCACGGAACGCCGCCATCGCCGCGAAGAAGCGGCGCTCGCCCTCGTCGAGCAGGTCGTAGCTCCACGAGATCGCTCCGCGCAGGGACTGCTGGCGCTCCGGTCGATCGCGACCTCCGCCGCCCCCGACCTCGAGCCGGTGTACCAGGCGCTCGGCGATCGCCTGCGGCGTCAGAAGCCGGATTCGGGCAGCGGTCAGCTCGAGCGCCAGCGGCAGCCCGTCGAGACGCCAGCAGATCTCCGCCACCGCCTCGGCGTTGTCGTCGGTCACGGCGAAGTCCGGCCGAACGGCACGAGCCCGCTCGGCGAACAGTGCCACGGCCGGGTACCGGACGATCGAGGCGTCCGGCGGCACCTCGCGAGGGTCGGGCATCGGCAGTGGCGGGACCGGGAACTCGACCTCGCCATAGATGTGGAGCGGGCTCCGGCTCGTGCACAGGACCCGGACGCTCGTCGCGCGGGCGAGGAGCTCGGCCACGTCGCGGGCCGCCTCGATGACCTGCTCGAGGTTGTCGAGAACGAGGAGGACCTGCTTGCCGGAGAGGTGCTCGGCCAGCCGTTCGAGCGGGCTGCGGCCGGGATCCACGAGCCCGACGACGTGGCCGATCGTCGGAAGGACGAGCTCCACCTCCCGAATGTCGGCCAGTGGCACGAAGTACACCCCGTCGGATTGCGCGTCCCTGGCCTCGAGGGCGATCCGAACGCTGAGCCGCGTCTTGCCGGTACCGCCGGGCCCCGAGAGGGTCACCACCCGGTGCTGCTCCAGCAGCGCGAGGACTCGGCGGATCTCCTCCTCTCGGCCCACGAAGCTCGTCAGCTCGGCCGGAAGGTTCGCGACGGCGACCGCCACGCCCCGCGGCGGCGGGAACGAGCGGCGAAGCCCCGAGCCGGCCACCATGAAGAGCCGCTCCTCGCCGGGCAGGTCGCGCAGCCGGTGCTCCCCGATGTCGAGGAGATCGACCCCGTCGGGCAGAGCGCCCCGGACGAGCGCCTCGGTCGCGGCCGAGACGAGGATCTGTCCGCCATGCGCGGCCGACATGATCCGCGCCGCGCGGTGAACGTCGAGTCCGACGTAGTTGGCGCCGGCGAGCACGCCCTCCCCGGTGTGCAGGCCGATGCGCACGCGAATCGGCGTCTCGACCGGCCATGGCTCGTCGTTGAGCGAACGCTGGGCTTCGACGGCTCCGGAGACCGCTTGGGGCGCGCTCGGGAAGACGGCGAAGAACGAGTCGCCCTCGGTGCCGAGCTCGACGCCGCCATGGCGCGCGAAGGTGGCGCGCAGCAGCTCGGCATGACGCTCGAGGAGCGACGGCCAACGATCCCCGCATTGCTGGAGCAGGCGGGTCGACCCCTCGATGTCGCTGAAGAAGAAGGTGACCGTCCCGGTCGGTAGCTCGGGCATCCGGAGCCGAGTGTGGGGCCGATGCGTCCGTCGGCGCAAGGGTGCGCCGTTCGCTAGGCTGCCCGGATGCACCCGCTGATCCGCCTCCTGACCGAGCGTCCGGTGCTGACCGCCCTGCTCGGCGCGCTCACGATCGCCTTCTCGGCGATCTTCGTGCGCCTGGCCGACGTATCGCCGGCCACTGCGGCGATCTTCCGCTGCGTGTACGCGCTGCCGCCGCTCGCCCTGCTCGCCTGGTACGAGCAGCGCCGGTACGGGCCGCGCGCCGCCGGCCAGGCGCGGCTGGCGTGGATCGCCGGCATCTTCTTCGCCGCGGACCTCGTGCTGTGGCACAACGCCATCCAGCACGTCGGCGCGGGGCTCGCCACGGTCCTCGGCAATACCCAGGTCGTGATCGTGCCGATCGCCGCCTGGCTGCTCCTCGGCGAGCGGCCCGGCGGGCGCGTCGCCGCAGCCGTGCCGCTCGTCCTCATCGGCGTGGTGCTCATCTCCGGGGTGATGGGCGGGGGCGAGGCATACGGCAGCGACCCGGTCCTCGGGGTCGTGTTCGGCGTCGCGACCGGCGTCGCCTACGCCGGATTCCTGCTGGTCCAGCGTCGCGCCAACGCGGATCATCGGCGGCCCGCCGGGCCGCTGTTCGACGCGACGCTGTCGGCGGCGTTCTTCTCGCTCCTCATCGGCCTGCCGCTCGGCGAGGTCGACCTCGTGCCCAGCTGGCCCGCGCACGGCTGGCTGGCGCTCCTCGCCATCAGCGTTCAGGTGGTCGGCTGGCTGCTCATCAGCATCGGCCTTCCGCGCCTGCCGGCCGCCATCACCTCGGTGGTGCTGACCGTCCAGCCCGTCGGATCGGTGCTGCTCGGGATCTGGATCCTGGCCGAGGCGCCGTCGGAGCTGCAGCTCGTCGGCGTCGTCTTCATCGTCGCGGGCCTGCTCGTGACGACGCTTCGCGTACGGACGCCGCGCTGGCGGCGCCGCGCCCAGCCCGAGATCGGCTAGCGGGCGCCCGCGTCCGGGAGGGTCGCGGGAAGCGACACCTCGAAGCAGGTCCCGTCCTCCGAGGTGGCGACCTCGATCCGACCCCCGTGGCGCGAGACCACGTTGTGTGAGATGTGGAGACCGAGGCCGGTCCCCTTCCCGGGCGGCTTCGTGGTGTAGAAGGGCTCGAACAGCCTGGCTCGCACGCCTTCCGGGATGCCCGGACCCGAGTCGCAGATCGAGACCACGACGCCGTCGCCCGAGGGATCGCGGTCGGCCTTCACCGTCAGCGTGCCGCGGCCCTCCATGGCGTCGATGGCGTTGTCGACCAGGTTCGTCCACACCTGGTTCAGCTCGGAGCCGAACGCCTCGATCTCCGGCAGGTCGTCGGCGAGCTCCTGGCGGACCTCGATCCCCTCCCGCAGCCGATGCCGCAGGATGACGAGCGTCTGCTCGAGGCCGGTGCGAACGTCGATCCGCTGGACCGGCGCCTGGTCCAGGTACGCGTAGCCCTTGACCGCTCCGACGATCTCGCTGATCCGTTCCACGGCCATCGACAGCTCGCCCAGCAGCTGATGGACCGATGCGTCCGCGGCGATCCACGGGATCACCTCCGGTGGCTGGTCGCGAAGCGCCTCGAGGTTCCACCCCGCCGCGACGAGCGCCGCGGCGTCGTCCGCGCTGCCGGCGAGCGGCATGAGCTCGTCGACCCGATCCGCGCGGTCGAGTGACGACCGGGGCGGCTCGACGCCGTCCGGCGGCCGCGGCGGAGGGACCGGGCGCGGGCGCTCCTCGGCCGCCTTGACCGCCGCGCCGAGCGCCCGGATGGCCCGGGAGGCGGCCGCCGCGGGGTTGTTGAGCTCGTGGGCGAGGCCGGCGGCGAGCGTGCCGAGGCCGGCGAGCTTCTCGCGCTCGCGAAGCGTCGACTCCATGCCGCGCAGCCGCCCGACCGCCGTCCGGATGACGGCGAGCGCCACGTCGGGCCCCGCGGAGAGGAGCTCGCGCACCGCTCGGACCGGGATGCGGAGCACCTCCGCGGCCGTGGCCGCGCGAACCGACGCCAACCGCCGCCCTCCCTCGAGCGCGGCGATCTCGCCCTGGAGCGCGCCCGGCCCGACGCGCGCGACCGGGATCTCGCTGCGGTCGGAGCGCTTCGTGATCTCGAGCTCGCCGTCGAGGACGACGTAGAGCGCATCGGCCTCGTCGCCCTCGCGGATGAGGAACTCGGCTGGCTGCAGGTCCTGGATCTCGCCCATCTCGACGAGGCGGTGCAGCTGATCGTCGGCCAGCCCGCCGAAGAGCGGCGTCGTGCGCAGACGCTCGACGATCGCCTCGGTCGCGAGATGCGCGTGGTCGTCGGTCACAGGTCCGCCAGGTACTGGTGGACGAACTGCACGCTCATCGACCCTTCGCCGACCGCGCTCGCGATCCGTTTCACCGACCGATGCCGCACGTCGCCGACGGCGAATACGCCCGGGAGCGAGGACTCGAGCAGGTACGGCGGCCGTTCGAGAGTCCAGCCGTGGTCGCGCGAGACGTCCGGCCCGGTCAGGATGAAGCCGCGCTCGTCGCGCCCAACGACCCCGTCCAGCCAGGCGGTGCGGGGCTGCTGGCCGATGAAGACGAAGACGGCCGACAGGTCGATCGTCATCTCCCCGTCCGGCGTCGAGAATGTGGCGCGCTCGAGGTGTCCGTCGCCGGCGAAGGCGGTCGTGTCGCACATCGTGTGGAGCGTGACGTTCTCGAAGGCGGCGATCTGCTCGACGAGGTACGCGCTCATCGTCGCCTCGATCCCCGGCCCGCGGACGAAGAGGTGGACGTGCTCGGCGAACCGGGCGAGGTGGACGGCCGCCTGCCCGGCGGAGTTGCCCGCGCCGATGACGCCGACCGACGCGCCTCGGTACAGGATGGCCTCGGTCGTGGCCGCGCCGTAGTACACGCCGCGACCGGCGAGCTCAGCGGCCCCGGGGATCGTGAGCTGGCGGTACGCCACGCCGGTGGCGATGACGGCCGCCTGGCACGACAGCTCGGTGCCGTCGTCCATCGCCAGGATCCGGTACGGGTCTTCGCGGCGCAGGCCGGCGACCTCCTGCGACGAGAGGAGCTCGGCCCCGAGGCGGCGGGCCTGGGTCACGGCACGACGGGCGAGATCGCTCCCGCTCAGGCCGGATGGAAACCCGAGGTAGTTCTCGATCCGGCTCGTCGTGCCGGCCTGTCCGCCCGGCGCCTGCCGCTCGATGAGGAGCGTCTTGAGCCCCTCGCTCGCACCGTACACCGCCGCCGCCAATCCGGCCGGGCCGCCACCGACGATCGCGAGGTCGTAGAACGGCAGCGCCGCGTGCGTGGAGAGCCCGATCGCATCGGCCAGGTCCCGGTTCGTCGGATCGACGATCACCCGGCCGTCGCCGAACACGACCGCCGGATGTGCGGCGTCGATCGGCTCGGCCAGCGAGCCGGCGAGGCGCCGACCTTCCTCATCGGCCTCCGGGTCGAACCACGCGTACGGGACCTGGTTGCGCGTCAGGAAGTCGCGGATGTCGTGCCCCCGCGGTGCCCATCGGCCACTCAGGAGACGGAGGCCCTCGAACGGGGGACGGAACGTGGCGGTCCAGTCCGAGAGCAGGTCGTCGAGGACCGGGTAGAGCCGTTCCTCCGGCGGGTCCCAGGGCTTGAGGAGGTACTGGTCCAGGCGAATCTGGTTGATGGCCTGGATGGCCGCCTCCGTGTCGGCATAGGCGGTCAGGAGGACGCGCTTCGCATCGGGCTGGAGCGGGAGCGACTCGCGCAGCAGCTCGATGCCGGTCATCACCGGCATGCGCTGGTCGACGACGAACAGCGCGACCGGATCGCCCCGCCGCGTGAGCTCCCGGGTCATCTCGAGTGCCTCGGCGCCGGAGGTCGCGCCCAGGATGCGGTACTCGCCGCCGTAACGGGTCCGGAGGTCTCGCTCGATCGCTCGGAGGACCGGCTCGTCGTCGTCGACGGTCAGGATGCCCGGCCTGGTCGCCATGCGTCCGAGTGTACCCCGGCCTGCGGTACTCTCCGCAGATGCTGTGGGTCATCGTCGCCGTTCTGCTCGCGCTGTGGCTGCTCGGCCTCCTGTTCCAGATCGCCAGCGGCCTCATTCACCTCCTGCTCGTGGTGGCGCTGGTCGTCATCATCTATCGCCTGGTCACGAACCGACGCGCCCTCTAGGCCGATGCTGCTGACCGGCACCGGCCGCCTGGCGCCGCTCGGGCTTGCGCCGTGGGCGCTCCAGGTCCGGGACGGGCGCATCGCATGGGTCGGCGATCCCGCCGACGCGCCCCGGGACGACGAACGGCTCGACCTCGGCACCGCGCTCGTGACGCCCGGGCTCGTCGACAGCCACACGCATCCGATCTTCGCCGGCGACCGCTCCGACGAGGCCGCCGCTCGTCTCGAGGGTGCGCCCTACACCGAGGGCGGCATCCTCCGTACGGTCCAGGAGACCCGGGCGGCGGACGACGCGACCCTGGAGCGCCTCGTCGAGATGCGCCTGCGGGCGGCCCTCGCGGCGGGGACGACGACCGTCGAATGCAAGTCCGGGTACGGCCTGAGCCTCGACGAAGAGCTTCGCCATCTGCGCATCCTGGGCCGGGTTGCCGAGCGGGTCCCCGTCCGCGTGCTGCCCACCTTTCTGGGCGCGCACGCGGTGCCGCCCGAGGGCGGGTCGGTCGCCGAGTACGCGGGCCGGGTCGCCGAGGAGATGATTCCGGCGGTCGCCGCGACCGGCCTCGCCGGGGACGTCGACGTCTTCGCCGATGCCGGCTTCTTCGACCTCGCCGCGACCGAGCGCATCGCGCGCGCGGCGCTCGATGCAGGGCTGGGGGTCCGGCTGCACGCCGAGCAGCTGGCCCGCACCGGGGCCACCGAGCTGGGGGTTCGCCTGGGAGCCGCATCGGTCGACCATCTCGAGCAGCTCGACGACGCCGGCGTGGCGGCGCTCGCCGGCTCCGCCACGGTTGCGACGCTGCTCCCGGCACCGGCCCTCGTGCTGCGCGACCGGTTGCCGCCGGCCCGCCAGCTCCTCGACGCCGGCGCGACCGTCGCGCTGGCCAGCGACGCGAACGCCGGAACGTACGGCGGCTTCGGGACGATGCCGATGATCATCGGCCTCGGCGCCACGCTGCTCGGGATGACGGTCGGCGAGGCGGTGGCCGCGGCCACGGCGGGCGGCGCGGCGGCGATGCGACGCCCGGACCTCGGCGCGCTGCGCGTCGGCGCGATCGCCGACCTCGTCGCGTGGGACGCCGAGCACGAGGGAGCCTTCGCCCTGCGACTGGGCGCGCTGCGGCCGCACCGGATCTGGATCGGCGGCCGCGAGGTGTGGCCTGCATGACAGCGCCCCGTGCGACACTGCCCCGGATGGAACGCTTCGACCTCGTCGTCATCGGCGCCGGCACCGCCGGCGAGGCAGCCACGCACTACGCCGCAGGCCGAGGCGCCTCGGTCGCGGTCATCGACCGCGACCTGTTCGGTGGCTCATGCCCGTTCTGGGCCTGCATGCCGTCGAAGGCACTGCTGCACGCGGCGGCGGTCCACCATGCCGGGGGGGACTATCCGTGGTCGAAGGCCTCCGACTTCCGCGACTACATGATCAACCGTGAGGGGACCGACCGGCCCGACGACTCCGGCCATGTCCGCTCCCTCGAGGAGGCGGGGGCAACCGTCATCCGCGGCTCCGGCGCGCTGGCCGGCCGGAACCAGGTGCGCGTCGGCGATCGGCTCCTCAGCACCGACGCCGTCGTGCTCGCCATCGGCTCGGTCAGCCGGGTGCCGAAGGACCTGCCCGGTCTCGACGAGGCGAACCCGTGGACGAACGTGCAGGGCACGGGCACCCGCGAGCTCCCGAAGTCACTCGTCATCCTCGGCGCGGGACCGACGGGCGTCGAGCTGGCCCAGGTCTATGCCCGCTACGGCGTGCCCGTGACGCTGGTCCATCCTCGGGACCGCGTCCACGACCGCGAGCATCGCCGCTCGTCCGAGCTGCTCGGCGACGCGCTCGAGGCCGAGGGCGTCCGGCTCTGCCTCGGCGCGCGTGCCGTACGGGTCCACGCGGGCGACCGCGGCGAGCCGCATCGGGTGGAGCTCGACAGCGGGCGCTCGGTCGACGGGCACGAGATCCTGCTGGCCATCGGGCGCGACCTGCCACTCGGCGGCCTCGGCCTCGAGACGGTCGGCGTCGAGCCGAAGGATGGCCGGCTCGAGCCCGACGACCGCCTCCGCATCGCCGACGGCGTCTACGTCGCCGGGGACGTCGCCGGACCGGAGCTCCACACCCATCTCGGCCACTACACCGGCGAGGCGGCCGCCCGGATCGCGCTCGGCGACGCGGGCTACCGGCCGTTCCTCGACGCCATCCCGCGGGCGACCTACACGGCGCCGGAGACGGCGTCGGTCGGCCTCCTGCTGGATCAGGCGACGGAGCGCGGCATCGACGCGGTCGAGTACACCGAGGACATCGCGACGTCAGCGAAGGGCTACACCGCCGAGGTGAAGGGGCATGTCACGATCGTGGTCGATCGGAGGGAACGGGTGCTCGTCGGGGCTTTCATGGCCGGACCGGCGGTGTCCGAGGCCATCCACGAGTGCGTCCTGGCGATTCGCGCACGCATCCCGCTCGACGTCCTGGCCGACACGGTCCATGCGTTCCCCACCGTGGCCCGTGTGCTCGGCACGGCGCTGGTGCGCGCCGACCGCGAGCTCGGTCCCTGAGACCGGCGAGCCCCTGCGGCCCGTTGCCAGATTTGACGCCCAGGTCACGTTAGGCGCCGATCCCCTGCGGCCCGTTGCCAGATTTGACGCCCAGGTCACGTTAGGCGCCGCGAGCCGGCGCCGCGCACCCGCCTTCCGCACGAGCCACGCTCGCTCCTTGCCTCCGCGGGCGTACCCGCTGGCGTCCGGCCCGCATAACGGTCGTCCCGCGCACATCTGACAACGCAACGAACAGCAGCACGCCGCTGCCGCTGGACAGCGGCTGTGGGTCGCGAAGCCAGGCCCGTGCCGCGCGGCCACGACACGCGAACCGACCGAAGAGGCGTTCGTGCTGCTCGATCCGCCGCCGGTTGGTCCGGGACTCGGCGACCACGAGCACGGGAACGACCTGTCTCGGTGCCCACCCTCGGCGGCGAGCCAGCATCGGCGCGAGCCGGGCCTTCTCGTCCAACTTCGACACGGTCGCGCCGCCGTCGTACAGCCCCGTTTTGAGCTCCACGACCAGCAGCGTCCCGGTCGACGGGTCGAATGCGAGCTCGTCGAGGCTGCCGCGTTCGCCGTACTCGCTGTAGGTGACCTCGGCGGCTGCCTCCCAGCGGCTCCCGCGAACACCCGCCCACCGCTCACCGAGCAGGGCGTGATCGGCGTCCAACAGCCGATCCAGCTCGCCGCCGCGCCACTGCACCGACAGGACGACGCGTGCATCGAAGACTTCGAAGAGCCGATGCAACGTCGGAAGCGAGCACGCGCGCACGTTGCCACGCTCCACCCGAGACACGACGGACGCACTGCACCCCACGCGCGCTCCGAGCGCGGCCTGCGTCCACGCACGTCGGTGACGGAGCGCGCGCAGAACCAGCCCGATCCGTTCCGGCGTCATCGCGCCACGGTGCGGGCTGGCCGCTTACCGCCGGCTTACCACCGAGTTGTAGGATCGGATGCATGAGCACGTTCGTCGCCGAGACCACCGATCTGCTGCGGCGGACGCCCGGCGTGCTTCGAACGCTGCTCATCGGCCTGCCGGAGAGCTGGACCGATACGGCCGACGTGCCCGAGAACGGCTGGCGACCGAAGGACGTCATCGGGCACCTCATCACCGGGGAGCTGACCGACTGGATCGAGCGCACCCAGCGGATCCTCGAGCACGGCACCGCCCTGCCGTTCGACCGGTTCGACCGTTTCGCGCACGCCGACCGCGATGGCCAAGCCACGCTCGACGAGCTCGTCGAGCACTTTGCCCGCCTGCGCGCCGAAAATCTGGCTCGGCTCGCCGATCTCGTCACCGACGAGTCCGACCTCGACCGACGAGGCCTCCACCCGAGCCTCGGCGAGGTGACGCTCCGCGAGCTCCTCGCAACGTGGGCAATCCACGACCTCGATCACATCTCGCAGATCTTCGCCGGCATGGCCGGTTCACACGACGCCGAGGTCGGTCCGTGGAAGGCGTACCTGGGGATCCTCCTGCGCCGAGAGGATCCGTCCGCCGTCGCCGGCTGACACCGAACCGTCACACGATCGTCATCGGCCGCGGGGACCATGCCGGCATGCGACGGTGGCCGCTTGCCCTTCTCGTGCCGGTGTTCGTGGCGGTCGCCTGCGCCACGCCGATGCCGGCCGACCGCGACGCCGCAACGGCGACCCCCTTGCCCGGTCGGACGCCGTCGGCGCCGGCCGAGATCGAGCCCTGGCCCGATCCGCCGGCGGTCGCCGCCGGCCCTCTCGATCCGGCCCTGGCCGCGGCCGTCGAGCGCCTCGTCGGTGCCGGGCTCAGCGCGCCGGCCGATCCCGACGCGCTCACCGCGGTCGCCGGATCCGGAGACGCACGCCTGGCGTGGCTCATCGCCGATCTGCTGCGACTGGCGGTCACCCCCGACAGCGCCGGACCGCTGACCGACGCCTTCAGCCAGCTGACCGCCGCCGATCCCGGCGACCGGCGCTTCGGGGCCCACCCATGGCTGGCGGCCACCAACCTGCTGATCGGCTGGGACCTTCCGGCGCCCCCGGACTACCGGGAGCGCAAGGCGTCGCTGCTGCTGCAGATCGAGCCGGGCTGGGAGCCGTTCTTCGCCGATGCCGAGAGCACCATCGACTGGCGCGTCACGACCTGGGGCGGCGTGCCGATCGACGACCGGCCGGCCGGGGCGACCGGGGCATGCCACCGCGGCTGCATCCCGGCGCTCGACGATCCGGCCCTGACCCACGCCGACGCCGGCGACTGGTATCCGGACGACCGGATCGTCTTCGGGGTCAGCCTGAACGGCGAATCCGTCGCGCTGCCGAAGCACATCATGGAGGTCCACGAGATGGTGAACCTCGAGCTCGGCGGGCGCCGCCTGGGCATCCCGTACTGCACGCTGTGCGCATCGGCCCAGGCGTACCTCGTCGATGCCGTGCCCGAAGGCTTCGAGCCACTCGTCCTCCGGACGTCGGGCCTGCTGAGCCGATCGAACAAGCTCATGTACGACCTGGTCACCGGCTCCGCCTTCCACACCTTCACCGGCCGAGCGGTGTCCGGCCCGCTGCGCGAGGCCGCGTTCACGCTCGAGCCGGTCAGCGTCATCGTCAGCACGTGGGGGGAGTGGAAGCAGGCCCATCCCGAGACGCGGATCGTCGCCCGCGATGGAGGGATCGGCCGCACGTATCCCGACGACCCGTTGTGCGGACGCGACGACGCCGGGCCGATCTTCCCGATCGGGCCGGCCGACACCCGGCTCCCGCTCCAGGCCCCGGTGGTCGGCGTCGTCGCACCGTCCGGCGAAGCGATCGCCTTCGACGCCGGACGGGCGCGGGGCGAGCTCGCCGCCGGGCGCCCGGTTTCCCTCGCGGGGGTCGAGCTGCTGACCGATGGCGGCGGCCTTCGGGCCCGAGCCGACGACCGCACCGAGCTCGTCACGCACGAGGCCTTCTGGTTCGCCTGGAGCCAGTTCCACCCGACCACCGCGCTCTGGGCACCGCCGGACGCGGCGACCCTCGGTGGCCTTCCCGGGCACCGCGGGAGCGGATCCACGCCTGGCGAAGCCTGCTCGACCCTCCTCGACGTGCTGCAGCGGAGCAACCCGGACGCTCCCTGACCTCGGCGATCCACGATGAGGCACGGCGCATGCATCGGCGCTCGGGCACATTCGCCTGTCACGTGAGGGAGGCTGCACATGGAGACCGTCCGTAATTGGGGCGACGCCGTCATGCTGTCGGCGACGGAGGCCCTGCAGAACCTGCTCGGATTCCTGCCGGCGCTCATCGGCGCCATCCTCATCCTCATCCTCGGCTGGATCGTAGCCGGGATCATCGCGGGGCTGATCGAGAAGGGTCTCAAGGCCGTCGGCTTCGAACGCGCCGCACAATCGACCGGCATCGCCGGATTTATCCAGCAGGCGGGGAGTGGCTGGACCGCCAGCAAGCTGGTCGCCGAGATCGTCAAGTGGTTCATCCGCCTCATCGCGATCCAGGCGGCCGCCTCGATCCTCGGCCTGACCCAGATCAGCGCGGTCATCAACGCCATCCTGCTCTGGCTGCCGAACCTCGTCGTGGCGATCGTGATCATCGTCATCGGCGCGCTGATCGCGAACTTCGTCGCGGGCATCGTTCGCGGCTCGGCGGCCGAGATGGGCTTCACGACGCCGAATCTGCTCGCCAACCTCACCCGCTACGCGATCCTCGGCTTCGCGGCCGTCGCAGCGTTCAACCAGCTCGGGATCGCCCCGACGGTGGTGAACACGCTCTTCATCGGCCTCGTCGCGACCCTGGTCCTGGCGTTCGGCCTCGCGTTCGGCCTCGGAGGGCAGCAGACCGCCGCCCGGATCACCGAGGGCTGGTACGAGAAGGGCCGGCAGACCACGCCGAAGATCGCCGAGAAGATGAAGGAGGCCGAAGGCACGGCCGGAGCCGGGTCCGAGGGTGCAGCCGGCGGGCGCCCTCCCAGCGCTCCGGCGTCGGAGCCCGCACTGGACGACACCGCGGGGGGCGACCCCGGAACCACGAAGCCTCGCTGAGAGGCGACCTGCTCGAAGGAGCGGCCGTCACCGGCCGCTCCTTTAGCATGCCCCGGTGACCCCGGAGGCCCTGCTCCTCGCGCTGCTCTTCCTCCTCGCCGCTGCGCTCTACGCCAGCGTCGGGCACGCCGGCGCATCGGCGTACCTCGCCATCATGGGCCTGGTCGGGCTGGCCCCCGAGGTGATGCGGCCGACGGCCCTCGTCCTCAATCTGCTGGTCGCCGGCATCGTCATCGTCCGATTCGCGCGGGCCGGCCACCTGCCATGGCGGGAGCTGCTGCCGCTCGTCGCGGCCTCCGTCCCGATGGCCTTCATCGGCGGCCTGATCCAGCTGCCTCGCGCGACGTACGGCGTCCTCGTCGCGATCGTGCTCGTCGCCGCGGCCTGGCGGCTGGCGACCGGCGCCCTGACCAGTGACCCGCCGCGGACCCGCGTGCCGGTCATGGCGGGGCTCGCCATCGGCGCCGGCATCGGGCTCGTGTCGGGCCTGACGGGAACCGGTGGC
>DATLGA010000009.1:0-38542 GCA_035540715.1 Candidatus Limnocylindrales bacterium
ACAAGCCGGTCACCAAGAAGCCGGCCGAGGTCCGGATGGGTTCCGGCAAGGGCGCCCCCGACCACTGGGTCGCGGTGGTCAAGCCGGGCCGGGTGATGTTCGAGATGTCGGGCGTCCCCGAGCCGATCGCTCGCGAGGCCATGCGCCTGGCGGGTCACAAGCTGCCGATCAGCACGAAGTTCGTCGTCAAGGAGGGCCTCGAGCATGGACATCAGTGAGGTGCGGGCCCTCTCGGACAAGGACCTCGAGGGCGCGCTGCGTGACGCGAAGCAGGAGCTGTGGAAGATTCGCTTCGATCTCGCCACGCGACAGGAGAGCAACTACAGCAGGCTGCCGGCGACCCGCAAGCGGATCGCCCGCATCCTGACCGTCATGACCGAGCGCCAGCACGCCGCCGAGGCTGCCGAGGCGCGGACTGAGAAGGCCAGTTGATGCAGGGCAAGCGACGAACGAAGACCGGACGCGTCGTGTCCGACAAGATGGACAAGACCGTCGTCGTGAGCGTTGAGCGGCTGCGGCGCCACCCGATCTACAAGCGGGTCGTGCGTCTGAGCACCAAGTTCAAGGCACACGACCAGGAGAACACCGCCCGCGTCGGCGACACGGTGCGTATCGAGGAGAGCCGTCCGCTCTCCCGCGAGAAGCGCTGGACCGTCGTCGAGGTCGTGGCGCGCGGCTCCCACGAGGAGCTGGTGGACGGGACGGAGCAGGCATGATCCAGAAGTACAGCAGGCTGCGCGTGGCCGACAACTCCGGCGCGCGAACGCTGATGTGCATCTCCGTCCTCGGCCGTTCGACCAGCGACACCGCCGAGGTCGGCGATGTCATCGTGGCCAGCGTCAAGCAGGCGCTGCCCAACTCGGGGGTGAAGAAGGGCGACGTCGTGCGCGCCGTCGTGGTTCGCACCACGAAGGAGTACGGCCGTCCGGACGGCAGCCACATCCGCTTCGACGAGAACGCGGCCGTCCTCATCACGCCGCAGGGGAGCCCCCGCGGCACGCGCATCTTCGGGCCGGTCGCCCGCGAGCTGCGCGAGCGCAACTACATGAAGATCGTCTCCCTCGCCCCGGAGGTGCTGTAGATGAACGTCCGAAGGGGCGATACCGTCCTCGTCCTCGCCGGCAAGGACCGCGGCAAGCGCGGCACCGTCGACCGGGTCGAGAAGACGAAGCGCGGCTTCGGCGTGGTGATCCCGGGGATCAACATGGCGAAGCGGCACCAGCGAGCGCGGTCGCGCACACAGCAGGCCGGGATCATCGACCTGCCGGTGCCGATCCACATCAGCAACGTGCAGGTGGTCTGCCCGAGCTGCGACCGGCCGACCCGCGTCGGCCACGCGACCCTCGAGGGCGGACGCCGCACGCGCATCTGCAAGCACTGCGGCGAGCAGATCGAGGTGACGACCAAGTGAGTCCCGACGAGAACACAACGACCCGCGCGTCTCGCGCCGGTACGGCGACGAAGGCCGCTCGCGGCCGGTCCTCGACGGGCAACGGCGCGGCGAAGGCCCGGAACGGCGCCCCCAAGGCGGCGAACGGCTTCACGAAGCCGGTCTATTCGGGGCTGCGCCAGCGCTACCACGACGAGGTCGCGCCCGCCCTGCAGCGCGAGTTCGGCTATCCGAACGCGATGCAGATCCCCCGGCTGGAGAAGATCGTCGTCAACATCGGCCTCGGCGAGGCGATCGCGAACGCGAAGGCGCTCGACGCGGCGGTCGGGGACCTGACCACGATCACCGGCCAGAAGCCGATCGTGACGCGCGCGAAGCGTTCGATCGCGCAGTTCCGGCTGCGCACCGGGATGCCGATCGGCGCCAAGGTGACGCTCCGAGGACAGCGGATGTACGACTTCCTCGAGCGCACGCTGGCGCTCGCGCTGCCGCGCATCCGCGACTTCCGGGGCATCCCGACGCGCTCGTTCGACGGGCGGGGCAACTTCAGCCTCGGCCTTCGCGAGCAGCTCGTCTACCCGGAGATCGACTACGACAAGATCGACCGCCTGCGCGGGCTGGAGATCAGCATCGTGACGACGGCCAAGACCGATGAGGAGGGGCGCAAGCTCCTCGAGCTCCTCGGCATGCCGTTCCAGGCGCAGTAAGGAGCAACACGTGGCGAAGAAGTCGATGATCGCGAAGTCGCGGCGCAGGTCGCGCTTCGAGGTGCGCGAGCACAACCGCTGCCAGGTGTGCGGACGCCCTCGGGCGTACATGCGCCGCTTCGCGATGTGCCGCATCTGCTTCCGGGAGCGCGCCCTGCTGGGCCAGCTTCCGGGGGTGACCAAGTCGAGCTGGTGACGGCTCGTTGACCGATGGCCGCCTCGCGGCGGCCGCCATCAGCGGCAGGCGCCACCCGGGTGAGGCCGGGAGCGAACCACCGCCGAGGAGACGAACGAACACGACATGCAAGTGACCGATCCGATCGCCGACATGCTGACGCGCATCCGCAACGCCAGCGCGGCGCGGCACAAGGAGCTCAGCCTGCCGTCGTCCCGGGTGAAGCGCGAGATCGCGCGGATCCTGGCCGAGGAAGGCTTCATCGAGGCGTACGAGACGCAGGCTAATGGCGTCCAGGACGTCCTCACCCTGCGCCTCAAGTACGTCGAGGGCCGCACGCCGGTCGTCACCGGCCTGAAGCGCATCAGCAAGCCCGGCCTGCGCGTGTACGCGCGGAAGACCGAGATCCCGCGCGTTCTCGGCGGGCTCGGCCTGGCCATCCTGTCCACCTCCCGCGGGATCATGACGGGCACCGAAGCCCGGAAGCAGAATCTCGGCGGCGAGGTCCTCTGCTACGTCTGGTAAAGGAGCGAATCGATGTCACGAATCGGACGCATGCCGATTCCGCTCCCCGACGGAGTGGAGGTGACCCAGGACGGGTCGACGGTGCGGGTCAAGGGCCCGCTCGGCACGCTCGAGCGCACCGTGCACCCGGAGATGAAGGTCGAGCGCGAGGACGGGACGCTGCGCGTGGTCCGTCCGTCCGATGCGCCGCGCCACCGCGCGCTGCACGGCCTGACCAGGACCCTGGTAAACAACATGGTCACCGGCGTCACGACCGGCTACACGAAGAACCTCGAGATCAGCGGCGTGGGCTACCGCGCGCAGCTGCAGGGCACCAAGCTCGTGCTCGCGCTCGGCTACTCGCATCCGGTCGAGGTCGACCCACCCGCGGGAATCGAGTTCCGGGTCGAGAGCCCGACCCGCCTCGGCGTCTTCGGCGCCGACAAGGAGGTCGTCGGTCAGACCGCCGCCTACATCCGCTCGCAGCGGAAGCCCGAGCCGTACAAGGGCAAGGGCATCCGCTACGCGGGCGAGCACATCCTCCGCAAGGCCGGCAAGGCCGGCAAGGTCGGAGGCTAGGAAGACCGATGACGAACCTGTCCCGCGACGCGCTGCGTCGCAAGCGTCACGAGCGACTCCGGCTCCGCATCAGCGGCAGCACGGAGCGCCCGCGCCTGTCGGTCTTCCGCAGCGCGAAGTTCATCTACGCCCAGGTCATCGACGACACGACCGGGCGCACGCTGGCCGCGGCCTCGAGCCGCGAGGCCGACCTGTCGGCCGCGACGAAGGTCGAGTCGGCGCGCGCGGTCGGTCTGGCGCTGGCCGAACGCGCGAAGGCGGCCGGCGTGACGAGCGTCGTGCTCGACCGCGGCGGATACCAATACCACGGGCGGGTCCGCTCGCTCGCCGAGGGCGCCCGCGAGGGCGGCCTCACCCTGTAGCGAGAGAGGAGAACCGCATGGCACGGATCGATCCGTCCAAGCTCAACCTGGAAGAGAAGGTCGTCCAGATCAACCGCGTCGCGAAGGTCGTCCAGGGTGGGCGCCGCTTCAGCTTCAGCGCGGTGGTCGTCGTCGGGGACGGCAATGGCACCGTCGGCGCCGGCATCGGCAAGGCCGGCGAGGTGCCGGAGGCCATCCGCAAGGGCGTCGAGGACGCGAAGAAGCACCTGATCAAGGTGCCGCTCGTCGGTTCGACGATCCCGCACGAGGTGCATCGGCATTTCGGCGCCTCCAAGGTCATGCTGAAGCCGGCGAGCGCCGGAACGGGCGTCATCGCCGGTGGCTCGGTCCGCTCGGTGGTCGAGGCGGCCGGCATTCGCGACCTGCTCAGCAAGGCGTCGGGCTCGACGAACCCGATCAACGTCGTCCGCGCGACGATCGAGTGCCTGTCGGCCCTGCGGTCGGCGGACGAGATCGCCGGGCTGCGTGGGCGAACGGCGGAAGAGCTGCTGGGCAAGCGCGGTGCCGCGCTGGCCCGCACGCCACACGAGGTGCCGGAGCGTCGCGAGCCGATGCACACCGGCCCGGGAGGCGGGCGTGGCCGCTAAGCGCACCAGCTCGAGCGGCGCACCGACGCTGCGCGTCACCTGGGTCCGGTCGACGATCGGGCACAAGGCCGCGGCGCGCGGGACGATCCGCGCCCTCGGCCTCGGCCGGCTCAACCAGACCGTCGAGGTCGCCGATACGCCGATGATCCGCGGGATGCTCCGCCGCGTCGACTTCCTCGTCACGGTCGAGGAGCCGGACGGGTCGCCGCGCGCGGCCGCGAAGGAAGAGGAATCCAAGTGAAGCTCCACGATCTGCACCCGACGCCCGGGTCTCGCAAGCCGGCCCGCCGGGTCGGCCGCGGCCACGGCTCGGGCCGCGGCAAGACCGCCGGGCGGGGCACGAAGGGCCAGAAGTCGCGGTCCGGCGGCAACATCCCTGCGTGGTTCGAAGGCGGCCAGACGCCGCTCCACGTCCGCACGCCGAAGCTGCATGGCTTCAAGAACCGCTTCCGCGTCGAGTACGCGCCGGTGAACCTGGCGAAGCTGACCGCGGTCGAGAAGGGCACCCTCGTGACGCCGGACGTCCTGGCCCACGACGGCCTCATCCGCGACACGAAGCTGCCGGTCAAGGTGCTCGGCGTGGGTGACGCGCCGGCGGGCGTCACGATCCACGCCCACGCCTTCAGCAAGAGCGCGCTGGAGAAGCTGGCCGCGGCGGGGAGCAGCGTCCAGCGGCTCTCGTGGCCGGACAACGCGCCCGTCGACGACGACGAGCCGGTGGCCGCGCCCGTGCGGCTGCGCCAGGGCTCCCGCAAGGGCGCCAGGCGCGCCGCCCCGGCGGCCGGCGAAGGCGACCAGGCCGACGAGGCCGGCGACGCGCCAGCCCAGACCGACACCGCCGCAACCGAGAGCGGGGAGTCCGAGGCTTGATCGAGACGGTCGTCACCGCCTTCCGTGCGCCGGACATCCGGCGCAAGCTGCTCTTCACGCTCGGGATCCTGCTGATCTTCCGGGCGCTGACGAACGTTCCGATCCCGAACGTCAACACGGCGGCCCTGGCGAACCTGTTCCAGGACAACCCGCTGCTCGGGATCCTGAACATCTTCTCGGGCGGCGGCCTGGCGGCCGCCTCGATCATCGGCCTCGGCGTGAACCCGTACATCAACGCCAGCATCATCATGCAGCTGATGCGCGGCGTGATCCCGGCGCTCGAGGAGTTGAGCCGGGAGGGCGAGTACGGCCGTAACAAGCTCAACCAGTACACACGCATGCTGACGGTGCCGCTCGCCGCGGCCCAGGGCTACGGCATCAGCGTCCTGCTGAGCGCGAACGGCGTGATCCCGCCGAACCCGCTGTTCAGCATCGAGACCCTCAGCCTGCTCGTGAGCTTCACGGCCGGCACGATCCTCCTCATGTGGCTCGGCGAGCTCATCAGCGAGAAGGGCCTCGGCAACGGGATCAGCTTCATCATCTTCGCCGGCATCGTCGGTTCGGTGCCGCAGCAGGTCGGCCCGATCGCCTCGGGCCCCGATGCGCTCCAGCGCCTCATCCCGTTCATCATCGTCGCGATCATCGTGATCGCCGGCGTCGTGTTCATCAATGAGGGCCAGCGCCGCATCCCGGTGCAGTACGCCAGCCGGGTTCGCGGCCGCCGCATGTACCAGGGCCAGACGCAGTACCTGCCGCTCAAGGTCACGATGGCGGGCGTCATCCCGATCATCTTCGCGGTGAGCATCCTGCTGTTCCCGGCGCAGATCGCGACGTATTTCACGACCAGCGACATCGGCTGGGTGCGCGACACGGCGAACTTCATCGCGACGAACCTGAACGGCCAGAACAACATCCCGCTGTACGGGACGCTGTACTTCCTGCTCGTCGTGTTCTTCACGTACTTCTATACCGCGTTCCAGTTCCGTCCCGACCAGACGGCCGACTACCTGCGCAAGAACGGCGGCTTCATTCCCGGCATCCGTCCCGGCAAGCCGACCGAGGAGTTCCTCTCACGGGTCACCAGCCGGATCACCCTCGGCGGAGCGATCTTCCTCGGCACCGTGGCGGTCATGCCGTACATCGTCTCCGCCTTCATCCCGGGTACCGGCAACCTCCAGCTCGGGGGAACGAGCATCCTCATCATGGTCAGCGTCGTGGTCGAGACGATGAAGCAGCTCGAGGCGCAGATGATGATGCGCCACTACGAGGGCTTCATCCGTTGACCGATGGGCCAGCCGACGCACGGACCGATGACGAGCGGCTGATCCTGCTGCTCGTCGGCGCCGTGGGGGCCGGCAAGGGGACGCAGGCGTCGATCCTGTCGCGCGAGCTCGGTCTGCCGCACCTCGCGTCGGGCAACCTGTTCCGTGCCGCGATGGCGGCCGGCACGCCGCTCGGCGATGAGGCGCGCGAGTACATGGAGCGCGGGGAGCTCGTGCCGGACGAGATCACGATCGGGATGTTCATGGAGGAGCTCGCGCGGCCGAACGCGTCGCGCGGCGCCATCCTCGACGGCTTCCCGCGGACCGTCGGCCAGGCGCGGGCCCTGGACGAGACGCTTGCCAGCCAGGGTGAGCGGATTCGTCGCGTGATCTACATCGAGGTTCCCACGGAGAAGCTCGTTCGCCGGGTGGCGGGACGCTGGATCTGCCCGACCTGCGGGACGCCGTATCACGAGGACACCGATCCGCCGCAGACGGCGGGCGTGTGCGACCGCGACGGCACGCCCCTGCGTCAGCGCGACGACGACCGGCCGGAGGTCGTCCGCGCGCGCCTCGACCGCCAGGTCCCGCCGATGCTCGCCGTCGTCGACCACTACGAGCGCGCCGGCATCGTCGATCGGCTCGACGGCACCCGGTCGATCGACGAGGTCACCGCCGCCATCCTGTCGCGCATCGAGCGCGAGGCGGAGGCGTAGCGATGGGCATGCGGAGCGCCGGCGCGACGATCAAGCGCCGCTCGGAGATCGATCGGATGCTCGCCGCCGGGCAGATCCTTGCCGGCGTCCTCGACGTCCTCCGCGCCGAGCTGCGGCCCGGCGTCACCACCGGCGAGCTCGACGAGATCGCGGCGCGCATGATCCGCGACGCGGGAGCCATCAGCTCGTTCAAGGGCTACGGCAGCAACCCGCCCTTTCCCGGCGTCATCTGCGCCAGCGTCAACGACGAGGTCGTGCACGGCATCCCCTCGCCGCGCCGCCGGCTGGTGGAGGGCGACGTCGTCTCGGTCGACGTCGGCTGCATCGTCGACGGATGGCATGCCGACTGCGCGCGCACCTGGACCGTCGGGGCCGTGCCCGAGGGGGTCGCCACCCTGATCGATGCGACGCGTCGAGGCATGGAGGCCGGGATCGCGGCCGCCCTGCCGGGGAACCACCTCGGCGACATCGGGCATGCGATCGAGTCGGTCGCGCACGAACATGGCTACGGAATCGTCCGCCCGTTCGTCGGCCACGGCATCGGCCAGGCCATGCACGAGGAGCCGCAGGTCCCGAACTACGGACGGCCGGGGGCGGGGATGCTCATCGAGGCGGGGATGTGCTTCGCCATCGAGCCGATGTTCACGCTCGGCGGCGACGACGTCCTCGTCGACGACGACGGCTGGACCGTCCGCACCGCCGATGGCAGCCTGGCGGCCCATTTCGAGAACACGATCGCCGTGACCGACCACGGTCCCGAGCTGCTGACGGTGCCCCGATGAGCGGCCTTGAAGGCCTGGCCGCAGGTGCTGTATACTCCTCGTTCGCGGGTCGCCCGGTGCGGCGGCCTTTCCGTGTGTCAATTCCAGTAGTCATCAACCGCTGAACGAGGGTGCGTGTCGACTTGCCGAAGAAGGATGCCATCGAGGTCGAGGGTGAGGTGATCCTCCCCCTGCCGAACGCGATGTTCAAGGTGCGCCTGGAGAACGGGCACGAGGTGCTCGCGCACATCTCCGGGAAGCTGCGCCAGAACTTCATCCGCATCCTGCCCGGCGACACGGTCCGCGTCGAGCTCAGTCCCTATGACCTCACCCGGGGTCGCATCACGTACAGGATGAGATGAAGGTTTCTGCGTCCGTGAAGCCCCGCTGCGAGCGCTGCAAGGTGATCAAGCGCTCTGGCGTGGTGATGGTCATCTGCGTCGTTCCCAAGCACAAGCAGCGGCAGGGGTAGGAGGATCGTGGCTCGTATCGCCGGCGTCGACATCCCCCGCGAGAAGCGGGTGGTGATCAGCCTCACCTACATCCACGGCATCGGTCCGACCTCGGCCGCCAAGGTCATCGGCGTCGCGAACGTGTCCCCGGACACGCGTGTCCGCGACCTCACCGAGGACGAGGTCAACCGCCTCCGCGAGGTGGTCGACCGCCAGTTCAAGGTGGAGGGCGACCTTCGCCGCGAAGTCAGCATGAATGTGAAGCGCCTGATGGAGATCGGCTCGTACCGCGGCCTTCGCCATCGGCGCAACCTGCCGGTCCGCGGGCAGCGTACGAAGACGAACGCGCGGCAGCGCCGAGGGGCGAAGAAGACGGTCGGCGTCCGCCGCAAGAAGTAATACGGGAGTTCCATGGCAGAGCGTAAGCGGGCTCAGCGCGGCAAGAAGCGCGAGCGAAAGAACGTGCCGGCGGGGCACGCACACATCCAGTCGACGTTCAACAACACGATCGTGACCATCACGGACATGACCGGCAACGTCATCAGCTGGGGGAGCGCGGGCCTGGTCGGCTTCAAGGGCTCCCGGAAGAGCACGCCCTACGCCGCGGCGCAGACGGCTGATCTCGCTGCCAAGCGTGCGATGGAGCACGGCATGCGCCAGATCGAGGTCTTCGTGAAGGGCCCCGGCGGCGGTCGAGAGCAGGCCATCCGGTCGCTCCAGGCGGCCGGCCTCGAGGTGACCGCGATCACCGACGTGACCCCCATCCCGCACAACGGCTGCCGCCCGCCGAAGCGGCGCCGGGTCTGAGAGGGGAATCAACGATGGCACGTTATACCGACGCGGTCTGCCGCATCTGTCGCCGGGAGGGCCTGAAGCTCTTCCTCAAGGGCAGCCGCTGCTACAGCCGCAAGTGCTCCTTCGAGCGCCGCAGCACGCCGCCGGGCATGAACACGATGCGACGCCGCAAGGTGAGCGAGTTCGGCCTGCAGCTGCGTGAGAAGCAGAAGCTCCGCAAGAGCTACTCGGTGCTCGAGCGCCAGTTCCGCAACTACTTCGAGAAGGCGGAGCAGCGCAAGGGCATGACGGGCGAGAACCTGCTGCGCATGCTCGAGATGCGCCTGGACAACGTCGTCTACCGGATGGGCTTCGCCGCCAGCCGGCCGCAGGCCCGGCAGCTCGTCACCCACGGCCACTTCGCGGTGAACGGCCGGCCCACGAACGTCGCCAGCTTCGGCACGAAGGTCGGCGACCGGATCGAGGTCCGGGAGAGCCGCCGCGGCCGCGACTACTTCACCACGGCAGCCGACACGATGCGCGCGGCGCAGATCCCCGACTGGGTCAGCGTCGACCCGTCGAAGCTGACCGGCACCATTGTCGCCGAACCGGCGCGCGAGCAGATGCCGCTCGAGTTCAACGAGCAGCTCGTCGTCGAGTACTACTCGCGCTAGGAGTCCCCACATCCCATGATCGAACTCGAGACCCCGCAGCAGCAGCAGCAGCCCCCGGAGCCGCGCATCGAGGAGGTGCACGCCGAGGGCAACCTCAGCCGCTTCGAGGTGACCCCGCTCCAGGAAGGCTACGGCGTCACGCTCGGCAACGCGCTGCGTCGCGTCCTGCTCAGCTCCCTCGAGGGCGCTGCCGTCACCAGCATCCAGATCAATGGCGTCTTCCACGAGTTCAGCACGATCGAGAACGTCAAGGAGGACGTCACCCAGATCGTGCTGAACGTGAAGAAGCTGCGCCTGCGCTCCTTCGCGCGCCACGCGCTCACGCTCAAGCTCGTGAAGCGTGGTGCCGGTCCGGTCACCGCGGCCGACATCGGCGAGTCTGCCGACGTCGAGATCGTCAACCCCGACCTGGTGCTCCTCACGCTCGACTCGGACTCAGGCTCGATCGAGATGGACCTCACCGTCGAGAGTGGCATGGGGTACCGGCCCGCCGAGCACACCGAGGAGATGCCGATCGGCGTCGTGCCCGTCGACGCGATCTTCTCGCCCGTGCGCCGCGTGAACTACCAGGTCGAGAAGACCCGCGTCGGCCAGATGACCAATTACGACAAGCTCACGCTCGAGATCGAGTCCGACGGCACCACGACCGCCGAGGCCGCGCTGAGCCAGGCGGCAGACATTCTCGTCCGCGAGTTCGGCCGCTTCGCCCAGATCGGCCGTCCGGCCGCGCCGATGACCGACGAGTCGCCGGTCGCCCCGTCGGCCAACCTGCTCGACGCGCCGATCGAGGAGCTCGACCTCCCGATGCGCGCCTACAACTCGCTGAAGCGCAACAGCATCACGAAGATCGGCCAGGTCCTCTCGCTGAGCGACGACGAGTTCCTGCGCATGCGGAACTTCGGCCAGAAGAGCCTGGACGAGCTCAAGGAGCGCCTCGCGCTCCGCGGCTTCATCAGCCCGGACGCGACCTCGATGAGCACCGACGAGTCGGACCTTCCCGCCTCCGCCGAGCTCGACGAGGCCGCCGCCGCAGAGCTCGACCGGGAGGCCTGATCCGATGCCGCACCGGATCGCCGGACGCAAGCTCGGGCGCACGCACGACCATCGCGTGGCGATGCTCGGCAACCTCGCCGTGGCGGTCCTGCGTTACGAGAAGGTCAAGACCACCGAGGCGAAGGCCAAGGAGGTCCGCGGCATGGTGGACGGCATGATCACGCTCGCGAAGCGCGGCGACCTTCACGCCCGACGGCAGCTCGTCAGCAAGATGCCGCACGAGCCGCTCATCGTCGACAAGCTCATGGGCGAGCTGGCGGAGAAGTACGCCGATCGTCCGTCCGGCTTCACACGCATCGTCAAGATCGGCCAGCGGGCGGGGGACGCTGCGTCGATGGTCCAGATCGAGCTCGTCTGAGAGGGCGGGCACACAGCACCGATACGGGTCGATGACCGCCGCCGCGCAGCGATGCGCTCGGGCGATCGTCGAGTACGACGGGACGGCCTTCGCCGGCTCGCAGGTCCAGCCGAAGGCTCGGACCGTGCAGGGGGAGCTGGAGGAGGCGCTTAACAGGCTGATCGGCGAGCGGATTCGCGTCCGTCTCGCCGGGCGAACCGATGCCGGCGTGCACGCCACCGGCCAGGTCGCGGCGTTCTGCCTTCCGCGCCGAGAGGCGGGGGAGCAGCGATGGCCCGACCTGCAGCGGCGGCTCAATGCCGTCCTGCCGGCGGATTTGGCGGTCCGGTCCCTTCGGGCGGCCGCGGCGGGCTTCGACCCGCGGCGTGACGCGCGCTGGCGCGTCTACCGCTACCGGATTCGGACCGGCGGGGCGAAGCACCCACTGGAACGGCATTGGACGCTCGAGATCGACGACCGGCTCGACGTGGCCGCCATGCAGGCGGCTGCGGCTCGGATGGTCGGGGAGCGCGACTTCGCGAGCCTCGGCGCCGACGAGCACGGGAGCACGGTGCGGCACCTTGCCGAGGTGCGCGTGACCCGGCGCGGCGACCTGGTCGAGGTCCGCGTCACGGCCAACGCGTTCCTGCGCAGGATGGTGCGGAGCATCGTCGCGCTTCTCCTGGCGGCCGGCCGGGGGCGGCTCGGGCCCGACGACGTCGACGCCATCCTGCGCGGAAGCGGTCGTGCCCTCGACGGGCGCGCGGCGCCGGCGAAGGGGCTCACGCTCGAGCGAGTCGTGTACGCATCAGCCACCCAGACGAAGACGAGACAACGCGGCATCGCCGACGAGGCGGGCCGGGGACGAACAGCCAAGCCGGAGAGCGCATAAACGTGAAGACCTACGCCGTCAAGGCGAGCGAGATCGAGCGGAGCTGGTGGGTCGTTGACGCGACCGACCAGACCCTCGGCCGGCTGGCGACGCGGATCGCCACGCTGCTGGAGGGCAAGCACAAGCCGATCTACTCGCCGCATCTCGACACCGGGGACCACGTCGTGGTCCTGAACGCCGCGAAGATTCGCGTCACCGGCGACAAGCTGCGCCAGAAGACCTACTACCGCCACTCGAACTACCCCGGCGGCCTCCGCGAGGAGACGCTCGGGACGCTCCTGCAGCGCAAGCCGGAGCTCGTCATCGAGCGTGCGGTGAAGGGCATGCTGCCGCAGAATCGGCTCGGCCGAGCCATGTTCAAGAAGCTGAAGGTGTACAGCGGCGCGGACCATCCGCACCAGGCCCAGCAGCCGACCGCTGTCGAGCTGTAACGAGGAAGGACGATCGGTGAGCACGAACTACGTCTACGGGACCGGCAGGCGAAAGACCGCCGTCGCGCGGGTCCGTCTGCTGCCGGGTGACGGCAGCATCGTCGTCAACGGCAAGCCGTCCGCCGAGTACTTCGGCGGGGCCGCGTCCGACGGCGTGCTGCTGCAGCCGTTTCGGGTGACCGAGACCGAGGGCCGCTACTCGGCGAGCATCCTCGTCGCCGGGGGTGGCGTGTCGGGCCAGGTCGGCGCGATTCGCCACGGGATCGCGCGAGCCCTCCTGAGCGCCCACCCGGACGCGCGCACGGCGCTCCGCGAGGCCGGACTCCTCACTCGCGATCCGCGGGCCAAGGAGCGCAAGAAGTACGGCCTCAAGCGTGCCCGCAAGGCGCCGCAGTACACCAAGCGCTAGCGACCGAATCGAACACCTGACCGATGAGCCCCGGCCGTTCGGCCGGGGCTTCTTGGTATCATCGAGTCCCTTGTCGCAACCCGAAGCGCAGTTGACTCCCACGTGATCGACGCGATCCGCGAATTCTTCGACACCTACCTCCGCGGGAGCTGGACGTCGATCATCGACATCCTGCTGGTTGCGTTCGTCATCTACTGGCTCTTCATCCTCATTCGCGGCACGCGGGCGGTCCGGATCGTCATCGGCCTGTCGGTCCTCTACCTCGTGTACCTCGCGGCCGTCCTCTTCGGGCTCGACCTGCTGCGCCGTCTCATGGAGACCGCGGCGGTGGTCGGCCTGTTCGCGGTCGTGGTGGTCTTCCAGCCGGAGCTGCGGCGGGCCCTCGAGCAGATCGGCCGCATCGGCAGCGTGAACCGGTTCTTCGTCTCGTCAGAGGTCGCGAGCGCCGAGCGGGTCGCCCGCGAGCTCAGCCGAGCGGCCCGCATCCTGGCCGGCTCGCGGCACGGTGCCCTGATCGCCCTGGAGCGCGAGACCGGGCTCCAGGACCTCGCCGCCGAGTCCGGCGTGCCGATCCACGCCGACCTGCGCGCCGAGCTGCTCGTGACGATCTTCTATCACGGCACGGCGCTCCACGACGGGGCGGTCGTCGTGTCCGGCGAGAAGATCACGTCGGCCGGCGTGCTCCTGCCGCTGAGCCAGAACGTCCTCGATTCCGAGCGCTACGGCACGCGTCACCGGGCGGCGATCGGCATCAGCGAGCAGACCGACGCGGTCGTCATCGTGGTCAGCGAGGAGACCGGCTCGATCAGCCTCGTCGTCCGTGGCCGGATCGAGCGCAACCTCACCGAGGCCCAGCTGCGCCGCCGGCTGTTCAACCTCATCCGTCCCCAGGCGCCCCGGCGTGCCGTTCCGTTCCTCCGACGGTCGGTGGATGGCCGGTGGCACATCGGGCAGGCGGAGGAGGCGGAGCCGGAGGACACGCCGATCGACCCCGAAGCTCGCGTGGTCGCCCGGCCGGCCGATGGGCGAGCCGTGAGGCGCGGCTGAGATGGGCTTCCTGCTGCGCAACTGGCACCTGAAGCTGTCGGCCGTCCTCCTGGCCACGGTCCTGTACACCGGCATCGTGCTGTCGGGCAACCTCACCGATACCCAGGTTCAGCTCACGATCGGGATCTCGGGCCAGCCGTCCAACACTGCCGTGCTGAGCGGCACGCCCGGCGCCGTCGACGTGACCTACCGTGCGCCGATCGAGATCGCCGGGACCCTCTCGAGCGACCAGTTCCGCGCCACCGTCGACCTGTCGCAGTACGACATGGACAACGCGCCGGAGCCGCAGGTCCTTCCGGTGGAGGTCGTGGCGCTGGTCGACAACGTCGAGATCGTGCGACGCGATCCGCCGACGGTCACCGTCGAGATCGACCGGCTCGTCGAGCGCATGGTGCCGGTGGTGGTGGATTACGGCCAGGTGCCCGACACGCTCGAGGTGGGCGAGCCGCTCACGAGCCTGGAAGAGGTCACGATCCGAGGAGCCTCGACCCTCGTCGACCAGGTGGATCGGGCGGTGGCCCGCGTCCTCATCGACGAGTCGGGCATCCGCGTCGAGCGGACGGTGACGCTCGAGCCGGTCGATATCGCGGGGCAGCCGGTGCAGAACGTGCGCGTCGAGCCCGAGGTGATCACCGTCGAGATCGACGTGCAGGCGGTCGAGACGAACCGAACCGTGGCGGTGCGACCGCAGATCACCGGGACGCCGGCTGCCGGCTTTGCGCTCGCCTCGCTCAGCGTGGAGCCGACGACCGTCACCCTGCGCGGGCTTCCCGACGACCTGCGCGGCATCGAGGAGGTGCTCACCCAGACCGTCAGCCTGACCGGCCTGGCCGCGGACGAGGCCTTCGAGGTCGAGCTCATTCTCCCGGACGCGGTGCGGTTGCTCGAGCCGGACGAGGCGATCGCCACGGTGACGGTCGGGATCCAGCCGTCGGTCTCCAGCCGGACCTTCGTCGTCGGCGTCGTGTGCCAGGGCGCGGGTGAGAATGCGTGCCTGCCCGGCATCGAGCAGCTGGCGGTCACGCTGAGCGGTCCCGGGGCCGCCTTCGCGCAGCTCAACGCCGGCGACATCACGCCGCTCGTCGACGTGGCGGGACTGGCCCCCGGCGCGTACTCGTTGACACCCACCTTCGCCGGCATTCCCGACGGCGTGGTGATCGAGAGCGTCAGCCCGGGATCGGTGCCGGTCACGATCGTCGCGCCTGCGACGCCCGAGCCGACACCGACGCCCGAGCCCTAGATGGGGCGGTTCGGCACCGACGGCATCCGCGGGGCGGTCGGCACGGAGATCACGGTCGACCTCGCGCTGCGGCTCGGCCACGCCGTCGGCCGCCGATTCGGCGGCCCGGGACGGGCCGTCGTCCTCGGGCGTGACCCCCGACGCTCCGGTGAGATGCTGACCGCGGCGCTGACGGCGGGCCTCACCGCGACCGGCACCGACGTGGTCGATCTCGGCCTCGTGACGACGCCCTGCCTCGTGCACGCCAGCCGGGACGACGCGTTCGTGGCCGGCGTGATGGTGTCGGCCTCACACAATCCGGCCCCGGACAACGGGCTGAAGGTGGTGGTCGACGGCCGCAAGGCCGGCGACGCGGCGGAGGGCGACCTCGAGCGCCTCATCGACGAGGGCGCCCCCATGGGCACCCGCCCGAACGCCGAGCTGGGCCGCGTGCGCCGGGACCGGGGAGCAGCGGACGCCTATCGACGCCAGCTCGTGGAGGTGGCGGGCGACGCGTTTGCCGGCCTGCGGATCGGCGTGGACTGCGCAAACGGGTCGGCGAGCGTGATCGCGCCGGACCTGTTTCGCGCTCTCGGCGCCGAGGTGACCGTCCTGTTCGACGCCCCCGACGGCACGAACATCAACGATGGCTGCGGCTCCACGCACCCGGAACGGCTCGCCGAGACGGTCGCGGCAGCGGGGCTCGACCTCGGGCTCGCCTTCGACGGGGACGCCGACCGTCTCATCGCGGTCGACGAGACGGGGGCGATCGTGGACGGCGACGCGGTCATGGGGATCTGCGCACTCGAGCGCCTGTCGGCCGGGACGCTGCGCAACAACGTCCTGGTGGCGACCGTCATGAGCAACGGCGGCCTCGAGCGAGCCGTCACGCAGGCGGGAGGCAGGATGGTTCGGACCCCGGTCGGCGATCGGCACGTCCTCGAGGCGATGGAGCGCGAGGACGCCGTCCTCGGCGGCGAGCAGTCCGGCCACATCATCTTCCGCGACCGCTCCTCGACCGGCGACGGCCTGATGACCGCCATCGAGCTCGTTCGAGCCCTCCGGGCCGCGGGCAGGCCCCTCTCGGCCCTCGCCGGCCGGATTCCGAGGCTTCCACAGGTGGTGATAAACTCAGCCGTCGCCCGCCGCGACGGGTGGCGCGACGACCCGGAGTTCGCGGCCGCCATCGAGCGTGCCACCGAGCGCATGGGCGATCGCGGACGCGTGCTCGTCCGCCCATCCGGCACGGAGCCCAAGATCAGGATCATGGTCGAGGGCGATGACGCCGGCGAGATCGACGAGGTAGCCCGCGAGCTCGCCACGCTCGCCGAGGCACGATTGAACTGACGCCCAGGGCGTCGAGGAGGGCTCATGTGCGGCATCGTCGGGTACGTCGGGCCGCGTGATGCGGCCCCGATCCTGATCGAAGGCCTTCGCCGGCTGGAGTACCGGGGGTACGACTCGGCCGGCATCGCGGTGATGACCGAGAACGGTGAGGTCTTCATCGAGAAGAAGGCCGGCAAGCTCACGAACCTGACCGAGCACCTGAACGGCGATACGCCCGCCGGCCGTCCGGGCATCGGCCACACCCGCTGGGCGACCCACGGGCTGCCGAACGACACGAACGCCCACCCGCATGCGGATTGCACCGGGCGCCTGGCGCTGATCCACAACGGCATCATCGAGAACTACGCCGAGATCAAGGAGCGCCTGGCCGCCGAGGGCCACCGCTTCTCGTCGGAGACCGATACGGAGGTGCTCGCCCACCTGATCGAGTCCAAGTACGACGGCGACCTCGTCGAGGCGGTGCGCTCGGCGCTCGGAGCGGTGCGTGGCGCGTACGCGATCGGCGTCATGCACACCGACCACCCGAACCGGATCGTGGGCGCACGGATGAACGTGCCGCTCATCGTGGGCCTGGGCGATGGCGAGGGCTTCCTCGCCAGTGACGTTCCGGCCATCCTCGAGCACACGAAGAACGTCGTCATCCTCCACGAGGGTGACATCGCCGACGTCACGGCCGATGGCACGCGGATCGTCTCGCTCGACGGGGGCGACGTCGAGCGCGACGTCACCGAGATCCGATGGGACATCGAGGCGGCCGAGAAGGGCGGCTTCCCGCACTTCACGCTCAAGGAGATCTACGAGCAGCCGCACGCGATCCAGGAGTGCCTGCGCGGGCGGGTCGGGCCGGATGGCAGCGTCCACCTCGAGGAGCTCGACGGCATCGCCGACCGACTGGCCGAGATCGAGCGGGTGTACGTCGTCGGCTGCGGAACCGCCAGCTACGCGGCTCACGTGGCGGCCTACCTGATCCAGGAGTGGGTCGGCCTGCCCGCGACGATGCAGGTCGGCTCCGAGATGCGGTACAGCCCTCCGCCGATCGACGCCCGGACGCTGGTCATCGGCGTCAGCCAGTCCGGAGAGACGGCCGACACGCTGGCGCCGCTGAAGCTGGCTGCCGAGCGCGGGGCGACGATCGTCGTGGTCACGAACGTGGTCGGCAGCGCCATCACCCGCGGTGCCGACGCCGTGTGCTACCTCCAGGCGGGGCCCGAGATCGCGGTCGCGAGCACGAAGGCGTTCGTCACGCAGGTTCTCGTCCTCCAGATGATCGCGCTGCAGCTGGCCGCGACACGCAGGACGCTGTCGGAGGCCCGTCGTCGGACCTTCGGTCGGGCGCTGCGCAGCCTCCCGCGCCTCGCGGCCGAGACGCTGAAGCTGGCGCCGCAGATCAAGAAGCTGGCCCAGCGCTACGCCGGTGCCCGCGACTTCATCTTCATCGGCCGCGGCGTGGGCTTCCCGATCGCGATGGAGGGCGCACTGAAGCTCAAGGAGCTCAGCTACGTCCACGCCGAGGGCTATGCCGCCGGCGAGCTCAAGCACGGGCCGATCGCGCTCCTCGATCCGGAGACGCCGTTGCTTGCGGTGGCCACGAAGGGAGCCATCTACGAGAAGGTCGTCAGCAACGTGGCGGAGGCGCGCGCTCGGTCTGCTCCGGTCATCGCCGTGGCGACCGAGGGTGATCAGCAGATCGACCGGTATGCTCACGACGTGATCTACGTCCCCGAGACGCCGGAGGCGGTCAGCCCCGTCATCGCGGTCCTGCCGCTCCAGCTGTTCGCCTACGAGGTCGCGGTCGCGCGCGGCACCGACGTCGACCAGCCGCGGAACCTGGCCAAGTCGGTCACCGTCGAGTAGCGGCTCTTCCGTTCGTTCATGAGCCGCCACGAGATCGGGATCGACCTCTGCGACATCGAGCGCATCGTGGCGGTGCTCGAGCGCTTTCCGGACCGATTCCGGACGCGCGTCCTGACCGATGCCGAGCAGCGCTACTGCCGCCGCCGGGTCGAGCGCATCGCGGGCCGCTGGGCCGCCAAGGAGGCGATCAGCAAGGTGCTCGGGCTCGGCGTACGCGGCGTCGGATGGCGGGAGATCGAGATCCTCCCGAACCGGGCTGGCGCTCCGCAGGTGACGCTCCACGCTCGCGCCGCTCGAAGGGCCGCGGCGATGGGGCTCGACGCGGTCAGCGTCTCGATCTCGCACGAGCGGCGCCTGGCCGTCGCCGTCGCGGTCGCCCATCGCCGTCATGACTGAAGCGCCATGGCGGTGAGCGCCCGCTCGATCACCCGGCGCTGGGTGGCGGACCACCTTCCGCCTCGACCGGCACGTGCACACAAGGGCGAGTTCGGTCGCGTTCTCGTCGTGGCCGGATCGATCGACTATCCCGGCGCGGCATTGCTCACCGCGATCGGCGCGATGCGCGCCGGAGCCGGCGTCGTCCGGGTCGCGGCCGCCGAGTCGGTCGTCGCCCGGCTGGCGGGGAGCGTTCCGGAGGTGACCTGGATGTCGCTCGACGAGGAGGCGCCGGGGCTCATCGCACCCGGCGGATGGCGTCGCGTCACCGCCGAGGTTCGAGACTACGACGCGGCGGTGATCGGCCCCGGCCTCGGCCGCCAGCCCGCGACGCAGCGACGCACGCGCCAGCTCGTCGGCTCGATCCCGATCCCGACCGTGGTGGACGCGGATGGCCTGAACGCGTTGGCCGACGCGGCTCGCTGGTGGCAGGGGCTGCGGTCCACGCTGGTCCTGACCCCGCACCCCGGCGAGTTCGCGAGGCTCACCGGCGGCACCGCGCCCGACTCGGACGACGATGCCGCACGCGCGGAGGCGGCGAGCGCCGCCGCACTGCGATGGAGCCAGGTCGTCGTCCTCAAGGGCGCCAACTCCGTGGTCGCCGAGCCGGATGGGTTGCTCCTGCGGTCCGACGTGGTGGAGCCGTCACTTGCCACCGCCGGCAGCGGCGACGTGCTCGCCGGCGTCATCGCGGCGCTGCTGGCGGCCGGGTGCCGCCGATTCGAGGCGGCCGCGTGCGGCGTGGCGCTCCACGGTGCTGCCGGCCTCCTCGCGGCCGAGCGAATCGGGCGCGCCGGCGTCATGGCACGCGACATCGCCGCGCTGGTTCCGGTCGCCATCGAGCAGCTTCGCGACGACCGACCTCGATGACACGTCCGGGGAGCCCGCACCGCGCGTGGATCGAGGTCGACCACGACGCGATCCGTCACAACCTGGCCGCGATCCGGCGGGCGGTGGGCGACGCGCAGGTCATCGGCGTCGTCAAGGCCAACGCGTACGGCCACGGCGATCGCGAGGTCGCCCGGACGCTCGCGGCCGAAGGCGTCGAACGCCTGGCGGTAGCGACGGTCGACGAGGCTCGCCGGCTGCGCGAGGCCGGGATCGCCGGCCCGATTCTGCTGCTCTGGGGCATCGGGCCCGACGAGGCCGACGAGGTCGTCGAGCTCGAGCTCGAGCCGGTCGTCTACGACGCCCGCACGATCGCCTGGCTCGAGGCCGCGGCGCAGCGGGCCGGCGGTCGCATCGGCGTGCACCTCAAGGTGGACACCGGCCTCGGACGCCAGGGAGCGGCGCTCGACGAGGCGGTCGAGCTGGGTGTGGCGGTCGCCCGCAGCCGCCAGCTGATGCTCGCCGGCACGATGAGCCATCTCGCGGTGCCGGGCGAGGACGACGCGCACACCGACGTGCAGCTCGTCCGGATGGCCCAGGCGGTCGATGCGCTGCGTTCCACGGGGGTCGATCCGGGGCTCGTCCACGTGTCGGCGAGCGCGGGAATCGCCGCGCGGGTCGCCGGGCCGGCCGACGCGGTCCGGCCCGGGCTGGCGCTCTACGGGCTGGCTCCCGGCGGTGTCACGGGGCCATCGGCGCTGTCGGATCTGCGTGCCGCCCTGAGCCTCAAGGCGCGCCCGCTGCGGATCTTCGACGTCGATGCCGGCGAGGCGCTCGGCTACGGGCTTCGCTACCGCGCGAGGCGGGCGACCCGGATCGCTACGCTGCCGATCGGATATGGCGACGGATGGCCCCGAGCCCACGCCAACAACGGCTCCGTGCTGGTGCGGGGCCATCGTGCGCCGATCGTCGGGGCCGTCAGCATGGACGGTCTGACCGTCGATCTGGGCGAGATCGCTGGTGTAACCTACGACGACGTGTTCGTTCTCATCGGGGAGCAGTCCGGCTCGCGGATCACCGCGGATGACGTGGCTGGGGAGCGGCGAACGATCAACTACGAAGTCACGACCGCGCTGCGCCAACGGCTCCCTCGGCTCCATCTCGGGGCCGAGTGACGGAGGGCCCGCGCCGGGAGCACGACGGACCGATGGCTGCACCGATCGAGATCGACGTCTGGCAGGGGGACATCGCGGAGCTCGAGGTCGACGCCCTCGTCGTGTCCGCGAACGAGTCACTGTTCATGACCACCGGCCCGGCGGCATCGGTCAAGCGTCATGGCGGGGAGGAGATCGAGCGGGCGGCGGTCGAGCAGGGCCCGATCGCGGCCGGAAGCGCGGTCGTCACACCGGCCGGATCGCTGGCCGCCGGGTACGTGATCCACACCGTCGCGGTCGGGCACGATCGGGCAGCCGACGCGATGCGCCTGCAGAGCGCGCTCCGGGCGGCTCTCGCCCTCGCCGCGCCGCTCCAGCTCCGCCGCATCGCCGTGGCCCTGGTCGGGGTCGAGTTCGGCGTGTTCTCTGCCGAAGAGGCAGCGCAGCAGCTGGTCGAGGCGATCGCAGCCGCCGGCGCACCCCTCGAGTCCGTGGTCCTGGCCACGGCGACCCCCGCCGAGACCCGGGCCGTGTCGGCCGCGCTCGCGGCGCATCGCGCGACGGCTCGATGAGCGACGCTGCCGCGCGCCGAGTGGCCGCCGCGCTTCGCCAGCACGGTCTCGCGGCACCGGCCCGCTTGCTCGTCGACGCCCATCGACCGGTGGCGCCGCTCGTGAGCGACCTCGGCGCCGCACTGGGTCCGCTCGTCGCCGCGCTCGGTGGCGCCGGTGGGCCGGCCGTGGCCGACGCCATGGCCGACGAGCGAGCGTTGGAAACGCTCATGGCCGAGCTCGACCGCACGGAGGCGGCCGATGCCGAGCCCGGCTGAGCTCGTCGGCGATCTCGTCCGGTTCGTCGGCGACGTCCTCGGCGCGTCGGCGCTGCGATTCGAGATCGGGCCGACCCTCGTGGTCCTGGCGATCCTGCTCGTCTTCCTGCAGCTCGTGGCGCGTCCGGTGACGCGCTGGACGGCGAGTGACACCGCCGGGCTCGCCGCTGTCGGCCGATCGATGGCGCTGGCCGCCGAGGCCGGGACGGACGCGGTGATGTCCCTCGGCACGGCCGGCATCGCCCGAAGCACCGACGCGCTCGGCCGCCTCCAGAGCCTCGCCGCGCTGCCGGTCCTCGGGCACGTCGCGCGGTCGGCCGCGCGGAGTGGGGTCCCGATGCGGGTGCTCACCAACGATCCGTTGCTGGCCGTCGCGGCCGCCGCCACGATGGAGGCCGCCCATGCCGCCACCTCGACGCCGGAGCGCTCCGGTCGGTCGAGGACCGTGGTGGTCGGCGAGGGACGTGGCGTCCCCGCCGGCCTGGCGCTCACGGCCAACGCTCGGCCCGCGGCGGCCTTCGCCCTGGGCAGCCTGCGCGAGGAGGCCCAGTTGCACCTGGACGGGCTGGGTGGCGGCGCAGGCTCGCTCAGCGCCGGGACGGCAGAAGCAGCCCAGGCCGCGACCGTGCTCGTCGGTGCCGGCGGCGGCCTCATCGGCCCGCAGCCGTACCAGGTGGCCGCGGACCTTCGCGCGGACGTCAACGAGCGCACCGCGGTCCTGGCGGCCAACCGGCTCATCGGGCTCGCGCTGGTGCTGCTCGCCGTGGGTGCAGTCCTGTCGGCAGCGGGCGTTGCGGATCCTGCCGCGCTGCTGGGGCTCGCGCGCCCGTGAGGCGACCGATCCTGGTCGTCCCGATCGTCGTCGTCGGCCTGCTGCTCCTCCTCGACTACCTCGTCGTCAACGAGTCGATCGGAGCGGTCGCCGAGGTGGCGATCCAGGCCGCGATCCTGGTGGCGGCGGGGGCCGCACTGGCGGCGGTCGTCGCGCTCGGCGTCCGGCGCGGGGGTGACCTGTGGCGGCGCCGCGGGGACCCGGTCGGTGCGGTCCTCGTCCTCGTCGGCATCGGGGCCATGCTCGTCGCCGGGTTGCGGCCGGGTGCCGGCGGGGCTGGTGACCCGGCCGTCGGATGGATGCTCAGCGCGCTGCTCGTCCCGATCGGTGCCAGCCTGTTCGGCCTCCTCTTCGTCACGACCCTGGCGGCCGCCCGGCGATCGCTGGCACTCGGAAGCCGGGAGGCGACTGTCCTCGTCGCCGCCGCGGCGATCTCGCTCGTGCTGCTCCTGCCGCTCGGCGGCACGGTCGGCGGCTGGCTGGCGGACACCGCCAGCTGGGCGCTGGCGATCCCGATCGGCGCCGTCTTCCGGGGGCTCCTGCTCGGCATCGCGATCGTCGCGGCCGTGGTGGCGGCGCGCACGCTGCTCGGCGTCGGGTCGACCGATGGGTGAACGCCTGACGCGACTGGCCTGGCTTCCGCCGGTGGTCCTCGTCGGGCTGCTGGCGGCGGCGTCGCTCTTGCCGATCGACGAGCGTCTGCGCCTCGAATCGGGTGACCCGACCGTTGCCCAGCGATGGACCGAGCAGCTCGATGCCCTTCCGGCCGACGCCGAGGTCCTCGTCGGCTTCGACCCGGATCTCGGCACGTACGCCGAGATCCGGCCGACGGTCCGCGTCCTCCTGGCGGACCTGCTGAACCGCGATGCGCGCCTGGCATTCGTCAGTCTCACACCCGAGGGGCGCGCGCTCGGCCTCGCGGAGCTCGACCGCATGGCGCGGCTCGGGACGAACCCGACCCGCCTGGCGGATCTCGGCTTCGTCCCGGGTGCCGAGGCCGCGCTCGTGAGCCTGGCCCGACAGCTTCCGGCCGTCGGCGAGCTCAACGCCTTCGGGCGCCGTCTCGTCGAGGGTGGCCTGGCCGAGGTCGACCTCATCCTCATCGTCGGCGGCAACGACCTCGGCCCGCGCAGCTGGGTCGAGCAGGTGGCACCGCGCATCGGTGAGGTTCCGATGGTCGCCGTCGCCCCGGTCGTGCTGCTCCCCGAGCTGCACCCCTACGTCGCCACCGGGCAGCTCGACGCGCTCGCCGCGACGCCGCGCGACGGCGCTGCGTACCGCGCCACGTCGGAGCTCGGCCGCCTCGAGCGGCTGGCGGTCGCCGTCGAGCCGTCGGTGGGTGCGATCCTCGTCGGCCTCGCCGTGGCACTCGTCGTCCTCGGCCAGGCGCTCCTGGCCCGCGTGCCGCGACCGGGCGCCTCGCGGGAGCCACGATGACCGGGTTCTTCGACGAGGGCCCCGCAGCGATCGCCGGCACGTGGGTCGCGGCCCTCGTGACGATCGTCGTGCTGGGCGGCCTTCTCGGGGAGCGCCGCCTGTTCGGCTGGACGCAGCACCTCTTCGCGGGGCTCCTGACCGGATTCCTCGCGCTGCTGGCCATCACCGAGGTGATCCTGCCCCGCGTCGTCGGGCCGCTGGTCGCGGATCCGGGCGGGCGGCCGGAGCTGTGGGTGGCGCTTGCGCTCGTCGGCTCCACCGCCGCCGTGCCGTGGTTGCCGCGGGCCGTCGCCTCGGTGCCGCTCGCCATCCTCATCGGCTCGCTGGCGGCGTTCGCGCTCGGCGGTGCCGTGATCGGCACGATCCTGCCGCAGCTCGCCGTGGCGGCGACCGTCCCCGGCGGGCCGGCCGAAGCGACCGCCGTGGCGGCCCTGAGTGCGGTGATCACCGGGCTCGTCCTGCTCGGGTTCCTGCACGGCGCCCGACGCGGCCGCCTCCTCGCCACAGCCGCGGGGCTGGGACGCTGGCTGCTCCTCGTCGGGCTGGGCGGGTGGCTCGGCTACCTCCTCTTTTCGCGGCTGCTCCTGCTCGTGGATCGGATCGGATTCCTGCTCGGCGACTGGATCGGGCTGGGCCGATGAACGCGCCGGTCGATGCCGAGCTCGCGCTGCTCGTCGACGCCGGCTCCGCGTGGGTGAAGACCAACGTGATCGCGCGGGTCGCTGGCCGCTGGCGGATCGTGGGACATGCGGCCCAGCCGACGGCGTGGGGTGGCATCGAGCTGCGGGACACCCTCGCCACGCAGCTCGCGGCGACGGTGGACGCGCGGCTGGTCGGTCGGCTCGACGACCTGCTCACCTCGGCGAACCGGATCGAGTGTCACACCGCGCGGCGACCCGGTCGCATCGCCGTCGTGGCGGTGTCTCGCGAGCTGTCCGGCGGGAGCGCCCGCCGCGCCGCCGAGGCGGCCGGATGGGACGTCGTCGAAAGCGTGACGCTCGACGACGGGCGGTCGCTGGCCGATCGGCTCGCCACGATCCAGGCCGTCGACGCCGATGCCTGGCTCGTGGCCGGTGGCTTCGACGGCGCTCGCAGCCCGCGCGCGATCGAGGCAGCCGCGCTGGTCGCGTCGGCTCGCCGCGCGGGACGCGGACCGGTCGTGTGGGCCGGTTCGGCGGAGCTTGCCGGCGAGGTTGCCGAGCTGTTCGAGGAGGGCGCCGTCATGGCCGTCACGAACCCGCGGCCCGACGCCCGGCGCGAGGATCTCGTTCCACTGCGCGAGCACCTGCAGCGCCTCCTGCGCGAGACGCTGGGCGGTGAGGACGATGCGCATCTGGCGGCGGTGGCTCTGCCCCGTGCCATCGGGGCGTTGGCCGGTGCGAGTGGCCTCCGAATTCTCGCCGTCGACCTCGGGGCGCGTGGTGCGCTGCGGGCGCTCGCCGAGCCCGACGGCAGCGTCGTGAGCCGTGTTCACGCTCGCGGCGGCCTGGCGGGCGCGGCGACGGTCCCCGGGATGGCCGCGCGCGTGGCTCGCCTGGCCGCCGACGCCGGCGACGAGGCGGCGATCGCCGATCTGCTCCAGACGCTGCGCGCGCGCCCGTCGACCCTGCCCCAGACCCCGGAGGAGCTCGCGGCGACACAGGCGGCCGCCACGGTCCTGATCGGGGCGATGCTCGAGGACGGCGCGGCCGGGCCTCTCGATCTCGTCATCGGGGTCGGACGAACGATTGCCGCGGCGCCTCAGCCTGCGCAGGCGGCGCGCATCCTCCTCGACGGCGTGCGACCGCTGGGCGTCGCGCAGCTCGCCGTCGACGCGGCCGGCGCCCTGGCGCCGCTCGGATCCCTGGGGGCTGACGAGGTTCGCGAGGGCCTCGCGCTGCTCGGCGACGACCTGCTGGTCCCGCTCGGCACCGCGGTCGTCACCCGGGGCGGGGAGGCCGGCCGCATGGCGATGCGGGTGACGCTCCACCGCCCGGGCTGGCCGGCGTCCCGACCCATCGAGGTCCGCGCCGGCCAGCTCCAGGTCGTGCCGCTCGGGCGCGGCCAGGATGCCGAGCTCACGATCGAGCTGGGTGACGGCGTCTCGCTGGGAGCGCCACGCCGCGCGCGGCGCACGACCGCGACGGCGACCGGCGGGAGCGTCGGACTCATCCTCGACGCGCGCGGCGTTCCGGTCGCCCTGCCCCGGCGCGGCGACGACCGCCGCGCGATGCTGACGGCCTGGCGGGAGGCCCTCAGCCGTGAGGCGTCGCCCGGCGTGGAGCGCATCGCATGAGCGTCGTGCATCGCGTGCGGCTTCCGGTGGGCGCGACCCCGCTCGTCGAGGTGGGTCACGAGGTGGAGCCGGCCGAGGTCCTGGCGACGCGCCGGCCGCCGGGGGAGGGGACGAGCGTGCCCGTCGCGGCCGTGCTGCGCCGCTCCGCCGAAGCGGCCGCCACCTGCCTGGCGGTGAGCCCCGGCACGGTCCTCGAGGATGGAGACCTCCTGGCCGCCGACACTCGAGGCCGCGAGGTTCGGGTGCCGCACGCGTGCCTCTTCCTGAGCTACGACCTCAACGACGGCGCCGCGCTCGTCGCGCCCCTCCAGGGCACCGAGCCGATCGTCGGCCATGTCCGCGGCGAGGTCACGCGCGTCGAGGCCGACGCGATCGAGATCCGCGTCGGTGGCGCCATGGTCGCCGGCGTCGGCGGCAGCGGCGGCGCCGTGCACGGCGAGCTCCGCCTGGCGGTCCGCGACCCGGCCGACGAGCTGCGAGCGAGCGCGATCGACGTCGGGACGACCGGACGCATCCTCGTCGGCGGGTCCCGCGCATCCGCCGAGACGTTGACGCGGGCCCGGGCGATGGGCGTCGCGGGCATCGTGCTCGGGGGCGTGCTCGACAAGGAGCTGCGCGACTTCGAGGCGACGCAGGCACGACGCCGCGAGATCGGCGGCGCGCGTGGCGACTTCGGCGTTCTCCTCCTCGAGGGATTCGGCAAGGTCGGCTTCGACCCGCACCTGTTCGCGTGGTTCCAGGCGCACGAGGGCCGGGTGGCCAGCCTCTTCGGCGCCGCCGCGCAGCTGTACGTGTACGACGCCGGCCCGCCGCCCGCACGGCGCGTCCTTGCGCGACCGGGAGATCGCGTCGTCGCGCATCGGCGTCCGTACGCGGGCATGGCTGGCGAGCTCCTCCGCGTCGCCGACGGCCTGCAGGTCACGACGACCGGTATCCCGGCCCGCGCGGGGATCGTGCGGTTCGAGGATGGCCTGACCGCGGTCGTGCCGCTGGCCAACCTCGAGGCCGCTGAGCCCCGGGCCGGCGGCTGAGGACGCGGCCGGTCCTTCCTATACTTGCCGTTCATGCAGCCAACCCGAACGAGCGCGCCGGCGCGTGGCACGCTCCGCAGCGACGGACCCGAGGCGACCCGGGCGATCGGCCGTGCGCTCGGTCGCGTGGCCGGGCCGGGCACCGTGATCGGCTTGATCGGGCCGCTCGGGGCCGGCAAGACGCAGCTCGCAAAGGGGCTGGCGGACGGGCTGGCCGTCACGTCGGTCGTCAACAGCCCGACCTTCATCCTCATGAACGAGCACGCCGGCCGCCTGCGTCTGTACCACATCGACGCGTACCGCCTCTCCGATCCGGAGGAGGCATCGGCCGCCGGACTGCTCGACGAGCGGCAGGTCGACGGCGTGACCGTCATCGAGTGGGCGGACCGTCTCGAGGGCTGGCTGCCGATCGAGCGTCTCGAGCTCGAGCTCGTGCCCGACCACGCTCCCAGCGAGCGCCTCGTCCGATGGGCGGCGCACGGCTCGGCGCACGAGCGGCTCGCCGAGGTGGCCCTCACCGGCGAAACGGAGCCCGGCACATGATCCTCGCCATGGACGGCGCCTCCACGGACCTGTCGATCGGGCTCGTCGAAGCCGATGGAACGCCGATCGGCGACGATGCCTGGACCTCGCGGCAGCGCCAATCGTCCGAGCTCCTGCCGCGGCTGCTGGCTCTCCTCGAACGTCATGGCCGGTCCCTGGACGAGACGAGCGCCGTCGCGGTGAGCACCGGGCCCGGATCGTTCACCGGCCTGCGGGTGGCGATGGCGCTGGCGAAGGGGCTCGCCTTCGCGCTCGGACCGCCGATCGTCGGCGTGCCCGGCCTGCCGGCGTGGCTCGACGCGGAGCCCGACGCCGAGGCCGCGATCGCGCGCGCCGGAGCCCGAGAGGCATACGTGCTGCTGCGCGGCGATGCCGAGCCGATGATCGCCGATCGCGATCGCCTCGCCGAGCGGCTGGCCCACAGTGTCGTCGTCGCGCCGGCGGAGCTGGCCGCGGCCTTCGACCTGACGCGTGCGCGATCGCCGCGCTCCGCCATCCAGGTCGGGCGCGCCGCCGCCGAACGCCTGGGCGATGGTGACGGGGACGACCTGGCGCGGCTCGAGCCCCGGTACCTGCGCGCCCCGCGCGGCGTCGAGGCATCCGGCGGGGAGGCGAGCATCCGATGGCTCTGACGGCCCGGGTCGTGATCGGCCCGATGCGGGACGAGGACGTCGCGGCCGTGCACGAGATCGAGCGACTCAGCTTCCGAACGCCGTGGCCGGCCCACGCCTTCGAGCAGGAGCTGCGCGGCAACCGCCTCGCCCGCTATCTGGTGGCGCGCGCCGGCGACCGGGTCGTGGGCTTCGCCGGCGTGTGGCTCATGGTCGACGACGCCCACATCACGACCTTCGGCGTCCACCCCGAATGGCGACGGCAGGGGATCGGGCGCCAGCTCCTGCTGAACCTGGCCGAGCTGAGCGGCACGATCGGCGCGCGGCGGATGACGCTCGAGGTGCGGGTCTCGAACGTCGCGGCGCAGGCCCTGTACCGCGGCTTCGGCTTCGAGATCGCCGGACGCCGCCCGCGCTACTACACCGATGACGGCGAGGACGCGCTCATCATGACCACCCCCGAGCTCGACGACCCCCGCATGCGGGAGATCGTCGAGCGCGAGCGCGAGCGGCTCGGCGGATGAGCGGTCCGCGGATCCTGGCGATCGAGTCGTCCTGCGACGAGACCGGCGTGGCGGTCATCGTCGGCGGCCGCCGGATCGAGAGCAACCAGGTCGCCAGCCAGGTGGCGCTGCACGCCGCGACCGGCGGAATCGTGCCCGAGGTCGCGGCACGGCAGCAGCTGCGGTGGATCGTACCGACGCTCGAGGCCGCGCTCGACGAGGCCGGCGCGACCTGGAGCGATCTCGATGCCGTGGCGGTCACCTATGGACCGGGGCTCATCGGCTCCCTGCTCGTCGGCGTGAACGTGGCGAAGGCCATCAGCGCCGCCCATGACCTGCCGCTCGTCGGCGTGAACCACATCGAGGGTCACATCTACGCCAACTGGCTGACCGATGCGCCCGCCGGCGACCCCCTCCCGGCAGAGCCGCCGTTCCCGCTCCTGTGTCTCGTCGTGAGCGGCGGCCATACGCAGCTCGTGCTGATGGAGGACCACGGGCGCTACACGCTTCTCGGCCAGACCGTTGACGACGCAGCCGGGGAGGCGTTCGACAAGGTGGGGCGCCTCCTGGGACTGCCGTATCCCGGGGGGCCGGCCATCTCCGCGGCGGCCGAGGGGGCGCCTCCCGCGACGCGGTTCCCGCGCGCTCGGACCGCGGGGCCCTACGATTTCAGCTTCTCCGGACTGAAGACCGCCGTCCTGCGCGAGGTCGACGGCTACCGTGAACGCGGCGAGCCGATCCCGGTCGACGGCCTCGCGGCCGCGTTCGAGGAGGCGGTCGTCGACGCGCTCGCAACGAAGACCGTGGCCGCAGCGCGCGATCACGGGGTGGCAGCCGTCGCCCTCGGCGGCGGCGTGGCCGCCAACCGGGCGCTCCGGTCGGTTCTCGCCGAGCGGCTCGGCGCCGACGGGCTCCCGCTGCTCGTGCCGCCTCCGGCCTGGTGCACCGACAACGGCGCGATGATCGGAGCCGCGGCCGGCTTCCGGTTCCTGGCCGGCGACCGGACCGGTCCCGGGCTCGAGGCGGTGCCGAACCTGTCGTTGCCGTGGCTGGAGGCCGGATGAGCGACCCGCTCGCCCCCGAGCGCCTCGTTCCGCCCACCCCCGGTCAGCTTCGGCGCCTCATGGGCGCAGAGCGGCTGCGGCCGCGCAGGAGCCTTTCGCAGAACTTCCTGACCGATGCCGAGGCGCTCGACGCGATCGTCGAGGCCGCCGAGATCGAGCCGGGCGATCGGATCGTCGAGGTCGGGCCCGGCCTGGGCGTGCTCACCCGTCGCCTGCTCGCGGCAGGCGCATCGGTCCTCGCCGTCGAGCTCGACGCTCGGCTGGCGGAGTACCTGCGCCGTGAGCTGGTCGGCGTGGAGGGCTTCGAGCTCATCGAGGCCGATGCGCTGACGTTCCATCCGCGCGAGGCGTTTCCCGGCGCGCCGTTCAAGCTCGTCGCCAACATCCCGTACCACATCACGAGCCCGCTCCTTCACGCTTTTTTGGAGGGGGAGCGCCCGCCCGAGCTCACCGTCCTTCTCGTCCAGCTCGAGGTCGCCGAGCGAGTCGCAGCGCCGCCCGGCCAGATGAGCTACCTGTCGGTCTTCGTTCAGAACGTGACCGACGCAGAGATCGTGGCCCGCGTCCCCGCGGCGGCGTTCGAGCCGCCACCGAGCGTCGACTCGGCCGTGCTCCGGCTGCGGCGCCGGGCCTCGCCGCAGATCCCGCCCGGCGAGGGGCGCGAGCCGTTCTACCGCGTCGTCCAGGCCGGCTTCCGGCAGCGGCGCAAGCAGGTGCACAACGGCCTCAGCCGCGAGCTGCCGGTCGATCGTCAGGTCGTGGAGCGGGCGCTCGAGGTCTGCGGCGTGACACCCGATCGGCGGCCGCAGACGCTGAGCGTGGCCGAGTGGGCGTGCGTCACCCGGGCGGTCGGGCCGCTCGGGTGAGCGTCCCGCTGCGGCTCGACGCCGCCGCCAAGCTCAATCTCTCGCTTCGGGTCGTCGGGAGGCGTGACGACGGGCATCACCTGCTCGACAGCGTGTTCGTCCTCGTGGATCTTGCCGACCGGCTCCTCCTCCTGCCTGGGTGCAGCGGTCTGCGGATCGAGGGAGCGGGCGTCCGCGACCTGCCGCTGGACGCGTCGAACCTGGCGTGGCGAGGGCTCGTCGCCGGCCTCGGATCGGAACCGGAGCTCGTGTGCCTGGCGCTCGACAAGACGATCCCGGCAGGTGGCGGCCTCGGCGGCGGGTCGTCCGACGCCGCCGCGGCGTGGCGTCTCGGTCGCGCATGGCGGGGAGCGCCCGATCGACCCGGCTCCGACGAGCTTGTCGAGCTGAGCCGCATCGGCGCGGACGTGCCCTTCTTCGCCAGCGGTCTGGCTGCCGCGCGAATCGGCGGCATCGGCGAGCGCGTGGAGCCGATGACCCCCGCGGCCCGTTCGGTCGTGCTCCTGCATCCCCCGTTCGGGATCTCGACCCGGGCGGTGTTCGCCGAGCTGCGGCCGGAGGAGTGGGGGGTGGCGGAGAACGACCTGCTCGAGCCGGCCCTGCGCCTGCGCCCCGAGCTGCGGCCCCTCATGGACGCGATGGCGCGCGCCGGCGGCGAGCCGCTCCTGACCGGGTCCGGCTCGACGATCTTCACCATCACGGACGACCCCGATCGAGCTGCCGCGGTTGCCGCGGCCCTGCAGACGGCCGGCTTGCCGGTCACCATGACCCGAACGCGCACGGCCGGTACCCGGATCGAGCGCCTCGACGCAGCTGAAGAGGAGGACCGATGACCACGCGCGACGTCATCCGCACCGACGCGGCCCCGGAGGCCGCCGGGCCCTACAGCCAGGCGATCCGCGCCGGCGACCTCGTATTCACGGCCGGCCAGCTCGGCACCGATCCGACGACCGGGGCCTTCGCCGGCGACGACGTCGCGGCGCAGGCCGAGCGTGCGCTCGCGAACCTCGCCGCCATCCTGGAGGCCGCCGGCAGCGGGCTCGATCGGCTCGTGAAGGTCACCGTCTTCCTCGCCGACATCGGCGACTGGCCCGCCGTGAACGAGGTCTACGCGCGCGTCGTCCCCGAGCCGTTTCCGGCCCGCAGCGCCTTCGCCGTGCGCGACCTGCCGAAGGGCGCTCGCGTGGAGATCGAGGCGGTGGCCGTCTCGGGGCTCGGTTGACGCTGCGAATCGGCCACCTCTACCATCGCGCAACGTGTCTGCACCGCTGACCGCCCCCGCGGCCATCATCCTGGCTGCCGGCCAGGGCACCCGCATGCGCTCTCGCATCCCGAAGGTGCTGCACCCGGTCGCCGGCCGGCCGATGATTCTCCATGCGATCGAGGCGCTCTCCCGCGCCGGAGTGGACCGGCCCGTGGTGGTGACCGGTCACGGTGCCGAGGCCGTCGAGGCCGTGGTCGCCGATCGGGCGCGCACCGTTCGCCAGGAACGCCAGGACGGGACGGCCGACGCCGTGCGCGTCGCGCTGCCGCTCGTGGATCCCGAGGCGCGAACCATCCTGGTCACGATGGGGGACGCGCCGCTCCTTCGGCCGGAGCTGTTCGGCAGACTCGTGGCCGAGCTCGAAGCCGCTGTGGCCGCCATCGTGCTCGTCTCGGCGCGCATGCCGGAGCCGGCGGGCTACGGCAGGCTCGTGCGAGACGCCGGGGACGCGGTCCGCGCGATCGTCGAGGAGGGCGACACCGACGCGGTGACCCGGGCCATTGACGAGGTGAACGCGGGCACGTATGCCTTCGATGCCGCATGGCTGCGTGCCGCGATCGGCCGCATCGAGCCGTCCGCCTCGGGGGAGCTGTACCTGACGGACCTCGTCGGGCTGGCCGTGGGGGACGGGCGCTCCGTGCGCGCCGTGACGGTCGACGACCCCGACGATGCGATCGGGATCAACGACCGCGTCAGCCTGGCGGCCGCGGACGAGCGGATGCGGCGCCGGATCGCCGAGCGGCACATGCGCGCCGGCGTGACCATCGCCGACCCGTCGACGACCCGCATCGACGCCTCCGTCGAGATCGGGCAGGACGCGCGCATCGAGCCCTGGACGATCCTGGAGGGCGCGACCGTCATCGGGGAGGACGCGGTGATCGGCCCGAACGCGCACCTCCGGGACAGCCGGGTCGGACCGCGCAGCCACGTGTGGGCCAGCGTCCTCGAGCAATCCAGCGTGGCCGAGGACGTGCAAGTGGGCCCGTATGCGCATCTGCGACCGGGCGCCGAGGTCGGGCCTCGCTGCCGGATCGGAAACTTCGCCGAGATCAAGAAGAGCCGGATCGGGGCCGGCACGCAGCAGCATCACTTCAGCTACATCGGTGATGCGGACATCGGGGAGAACGTGAACATCGGCGCCGGATCGGTGACCGCGAACTTCGATGGCGCCGACAAGCACCGCACCGTGGTGGGCGACGAGGTCAAGCTGGGCGTCGACACGATGATGGTGGCGCCGGTCACGATCGGCGAGGGAGCCACGACCGGAGCCGGGGCTGTCGTCACGCGTGACGTGGCGCCCGGCAAGACGGTGGTCGGCATGCCCGCGCGGCCGATCGAGATGCGCCGACGCCGTTCCTCGAGCGGCCCGGCGACGGCGGGCGACGCCGAACCCCGCGCCGGGCAGGCGCCCGTCCCCTCCGGGACGGATCGGAACACGTAGCGGAGGCTGGTTCACACCCGCCCAATGGACGGCAGCAGTACCACCGGCAACCCGGTCTTCGACCTCGGGGTTGTCGCATTGCTCATCCTCATCGGCGGCTTTTTCGCCGCCAGTGAGATCGCCCTCATCACCGTCAAGCGTCACCGCCTCCGGCAGCTGGCCGAGGAAGGAAACCGAGCGGCTCGCACGGCGCAGCGGCTCACCGACGACCCGAGCCGCTTCCTGGCGACGATCCAGATCGCCATCACGTTCCTCGGCTTCCTCGCCGGCGCCACCGGCGCCGTCGCCTTCTCGTCGAACCTGGCCGAGCTGATCCGACCGGTGCTCGGGACCGCGGCCGACACGGTCGCGTTCGTGGTGGTCACCCTCGTCATCGCGCTCGTCTCGATCATCGTCGGCGAGCTCGTCCCGAAGACGCTCGCGCTCTCCTTCCCGGAGCGGCTCGCCCTGTTCGTCGCTCGCCCGGTCGGTCTCCTCGATCGGATCCTGTCGCCGATCGTGTGGTTCGTCTCGGCGACGAGCAAGATTTTCGTCCGGCTGCTCGGCGGCAAGGAGAAGCCGCAGGCCGGCTACCTGTCGACCGAGGAGCTTAAGGTCCTCGTCGAGAGCAGCACCGAGCAGGGCGAGTTCGAGGAGGAGGAGAAGGAGATGATCCACGGGGTCATCGAGCTCGGGGACAAGAAGGTCCACGAGGTCATGGTCCCGCGGATCGGCATCCGCGCCGTCAACGTGAGTGACCCGTTCGACGAGGTGCTCGACATCATCGTGCGGGCCGGGCACTCGCGCCTGCCGGTGTTCGAGGAGAGCCTCGACAACATCGTCGGGGTTCTCTATGCGAAGGACCTGCTGCCGTACCTGAAGCAGAACGGGCGTCCGGCCGAGCCGATCGACATCCGGCGGCTCGTCCGCGCCCCGGTCTACGTCCCCGAATCGAAGGCGGTCGACGAGCTCCTCCACGAGATGCAGGCCGCCAAGCGCCACATCGCGATCGTGGTGGACGAATACGGCGGCACCGCCGGTCTCGTGACGATGGAGGACGTGGTCGAGGAGATCGTGGGCGAGATCCAGGACGAGTATGACGCGGAGGAGTCGATGGTCGAGCCGATCGATTCGGATGCCGAGCTGACCTTCCGGCTCGACGGCCGCGTGAGCATGGACGACCTGCGCGACCTGTTCGAGCTCTCGGACGAGGACGAGCCCGACGAGGAGGCGTACGACACCGTCGGCGGCTTCGTCGTCCACCGGGTCGGACGGATTCCGCTCCCCGGCGCCGAGATCCCGTTCCGCGACGGCGTGCTGCTGCGCGTCGAGGCCGCCGAGCCGCGGCGCGTGGCGAAGGTGATCGCGGCCCGCCCGCGGCGCCATGACGAGCGAGACGCCGAGGAGGCCGTCGAGGAGCTCCAGTCCGAGTAGGTGCCGCCTACGCTGCGATGACCGAGCGGACGAGCCCGGCGAGGTCGCGCTTGCGCTCCGTTGGACATGGCAACACGTCGAGGTCGGCGAGAGCCAGGTCGCGGTACCGCCGCGCCTCGGCCAGCGCGTGCTCGCGGGCTCCCGATCGCTCCAGAATCTCGAGGACCTCGGACACCGCCTCGTCCGACATCGGAGCGTCGGCCTGCGGCGTGGGCCCGCGCCCGTCCGTGGCGCGAATGCCATCGGCATAGAGGCGCGTCAGCCGATCCCGCTGCTCGGCTGACCCGTTCTCGAGCGCCCAGACCACCGGCAGCGTCTTCTTCCGCTTCCGCACGTCACCGGCCTCGGGCTTGCCCGACTCCGACGAGCCCCAGAACGTGCCCTTCACGTCATCGGCCATCTGGAACGCCATGCCGAGGTCGTAGCCGAACCGACGGTACGCCTCGATGACGTCGGCATCGTCGGTGGCGAGGATGGCGCCGGCCTGAACCGACGCGCCCACCAGAGCCGCCGTCTTCTTGCCGATCATCTCGAGGTAGGCGTCGACCGAGACGTCGGAGCGCCGCTCGAAGCTGATGTCGAGGTACTGGCCCTCGCAGAGCGCCAGGCACGTCTCGTCGTACACGCGCATGAGGGCGAGGACCCGACGTTCGCTGAAGTCTCCCAGGAGGCGGTAGAGCGCGAGCCGCGAGAGCGCGAAGAGCGCATCGCCGGCGTTGATCGCGAGGGGAACGCCCCAGATCGCCCAGAGCGTCGGCCGATGCCGGCGCTCGGTGTCCGCGTCCTCGATATCGTCGTGGACGAGGCTGAAGTTGTGGCCGAGCTCCACGGCGGCGGCGCCGGGAAGCGCCGGGCGATAGTCGCCGGTCAGCGACTGGTAGGCCAGCAGCCCGAGGAGCGGCCGCATGCGCTTGCCACGGGGGCCGGCGTCGCCGTCGAGGCCGAGGTGGTAGGCGAGCATCTCGTACAGCGGGCGTGCATGCCCGTCTCGCTCGGACAGCACGCTCGACATCTCAGCCTCGATATCGGCCAGCAGGCGCGTAAACTCGGTGCGGACGTCCACATCGGAAGCGTACCCGACCTCCTCGACCGGCCGGTCGATCTTCGTGGTCCGCGACCGCTGGGTGCTCGATTCCATGGGTATCATGATACACCGATGTAGCAGGTTTCACCGATGAGCCCCCGGGCACGGCTGTACAAGACCGAGGCGATCGTCCTGCGCACGATGGATCTCGGCGAGGCCGATCGCGTGCTCACCGTCCTGACGCCTCGTCTCGGCAAGCTCAAGGTCATTGCGAAGGGCGTGCGGCGGCCACGCTCGCGCATCGGTGGCGGCCTCCAGCCGTTCAGCGACGTGCAGCTGGTCCTCGCGGTCGGGCGTACGTTCGACGTCGTCACCTCGTCCTCGCTGGAAGACCCGCATCTGGGCCTGCGCAACGATCTGCACTCCACCGCCGCCGCCTGGTACGTGGTCGAGCTTGCCGACCGGTTCTGTGAGGGCGCGGCGGACTCGCACGACGCCTTCCGGCTGCTCGCCCAGGCACTCTCGGCGCTCGACGCCGGGGCCGAGGTGGAACGGGAGGTCGTCGCGCGCTGGTTCGAGCTCGCGCTGCTCGATGCGATGGGCTTCCGGCCCGAGCTCACGCGCTGCCTCGAGTGCGGCTCCACGATCGAGCCGGACGGCAATGCGTACTCGCCTGCCGGCGGCGGCGTCCTCTGTCCGCAGTGCGCGCACGCGGCGCATGGCGCTCGGCCGATGACGCCGGAGGCGCTCAAGGTCATGCGCCACCTCCAGCGCTCGCCGATCGTGGGCGTCCTGCGGCTGCGGCTGGCTCCGCCGCTTCACCGGGAGGTTGAGCGGGTTCTCCACGCCACCGTATCGGCCGTGCTCGAGCGCGAGCTCCGCTCGCGTGACTTCCTCGAGGAGGTCGCCGCGCGCGAGGCCGCGGCCGGGGTTCCGGGCGCCGGCTGACCGGCGGGACTTCCGGGCCGCGGAACGTCCGGATCTGTGCACCTTCGAATGGCGCGGCTGATCCGGAGCGGCCCGAGACTTGCACTCTGCCTCGAGCGGATCGATCCGAAGTCCCGAGGTGCCGCCCAGCATGGAGACGACGCAGCATCGCGACGAGCTCAAGGTCAGCGTCGTCGTCGCCACGTACAACTCGAGCGCGTTCCTGCATCGGCTCGTCGACTCGTTGCTGGCGCAGACGATGCCGGCTGACGAGTTCGAGGTGATATTGGTCGACGACGGCTCAACCGACGACACCGGCGCCGTCGTCACGGCGCTCGCCAAGCGCCACGCGAACTTCGTCGCACGACAGATCCCGAACTCCGGGTGGTCGGGAAGGCCGCGCAATGTCGGCATCGGGGTCGCCCGCGGACGGTACGTGTTCATCGCCGATCATGACGACCGGCTGGAGCCGGAGGCGCTCGAGAAGCTCTACGAGCGCGCCGAGCAAAACGGAGCGGATGTCGTCGTCGGGCGCGAAGTCGGGCATGGGTTCGGGGTCCCGCGCCAGCTGTTTCGACGCAATGTCGACGACGCGCGGCTGGGAGACGACCCCCTCCTCGTGTTGCTGACGCCGCACAAACTGTTCCGTCGCTCGATGATCGAGGAGCACGGCATCCGGTTCCCGGAGGGCCGAAGACGCCTCGAGGATCACTTCTTCGTCATGCAGGCGTACTTCCACGCTCGGCGCATCTCGATCCTCGCCGATTACCCCTGCTATCACTGGGTCCGCCGCGACGACGGGGGCAACGCGACCGACCGGTGGGTCGATCCGGTCGAGTATTACGCCAGCCTGCGGGACGTGCTCGACATCGTCGATCGGCACACCGAGCCCGGATCGTTCCGCGATCGGCTCTACGCCCACTGGTATCGCTCGAAGATGCTCCACCGGCTTCGCGGCCGCCGGTTCGTCAAGCCCCGGGACCGTGACCTGACGCTGTTCGCTGAGATCAGGCGCCTGGCGCTCGAGCGGTTCCCACCCACGGTCGACGAGCATCTTCCGCCGCGGTACCGGATCCTATCGCGCGCGGTGCGCGCGGGGCGGACCGACCTGGTCGGTGAGCTGGGCCTCTTCGAGCACGGCCTGCGCGTCGACGCGCGGCCTCTCACCGTCGAGCCGGGTCGCTGGCGCATGGGCCTCGCCCTGGAAGCGGCCCTGACCGATGCCTCGGGCGCCACGGTGTCGTTCCTGCGCGACGGCGATCGGCTGACGTGGGATCCGCCCGCGGGAGTTCGGGACGGGCTCCAGCTCCGCGACGGCGACCTCGACATGACCGACGCGGTCCGTTCCGCTCGGCTGGCGGTGGTGCTCCGGCATCGCGGTGAGAGCGTCGAGCACGAGGTCAGCGTCCCGCTCGGACACCGGCCGGAGGAAGGCCCGCGCGTCCACATCGCCGGCCGTGTGAACCTCTCGCTCGACCTCTCGACGATGGCGGCCGGTGAGCCGCTGCCCGACGGGATCTGGGATCTCTTCGTCAACGTGCACGTCGCCGGATGGGGAGTGATGGGGCGTCTTCCGGGCATGCCATTGACGAAGAAGGATCCCGACCGGATCACCGAGCCGTTCGTGACCGATCGTGGGAAC
>DATLGA010000010.1:0-2779 GCA_035540715.1 Candidatus Limnocylindrales bacterium
CGAGCTGGCGATGAACGTGCATGCCCACCCGACCCTGCCCGAGGTGCTCCCCGAGGCGGCTCTGGCCGTCGACGGTGCGCCGATCCACGTCTGAGAGGAGGAGGGAACGTATGGCAACCGATGTGAAGCGGCGCCACGCCGAGCTGGGCCTCTCCGACGAGGACGTGCTGGCGATGTACCGCTCCATGCTTCTCGCCCGGGGCGTGGACGAGCGGATGTGGCTCATGCAGCGCGCCGGCAAGATCGCCTTCATCATCTCCGGGCAGGGCCACGAGGGCGCCCAGGTCGCGACGTCGTGGCCGATGCGCCAGCACCAGGACTGGATGGCGCCGTTCTACCGGTCCATCGCCAGCGCGCTGACCTTCGGGATGAGCGCCGAGGACATCATCACCGCGCACCTCGCCAAGGGCGACGACGTGAGCTCCGGCGGCCGGCAGATGCCCGGTCACTACGGCGGCGCGCCGTACAACATCGTCTCGCTGTCCTCCCCGGTGGGCACGCAGGTCCTCCACGCGGTCGGCATCGCGATGGGCGCCTGGGTTCGCGGCGACGACGTCGTGACCATGACCCAGTTCGGCGAAGGCACGGCGAACCAGGGCGAGATCCACGAGGCCATGAACTTCGCCGGCGTTCACCGCCTGCCGGTGATCTTCGTGTGCGAGAACAACGGCTACGCCATCAGCGTGCCGCTGGACCGGCAGGTGGCCGGCGGCTCGGTCGCCGCGCGCGCAGCCGGCTACGGGATGCCGGGCGTCGAGGTGGACGGCGGGGACGTGCTCGGCTGCTATGCCGCGGCGAAGGCTGCCCACGAGCGGGCGCGCCGCGGCGAGGGCCCCACGCTCATCGAGGCGAAGGTCGTGCGCCTGACGTCTCACTCGTCGGACGACGACCAGCGGCGGTACCGCGACCCTGGTGAGGTCGAACGGCTGAAGGAGCTGGACCCGATCCCCCGCTTCGCGAACGAGCTCCGCGAGAGCGGACTCCTCACCGACGAGGTCGACGAGCAGCTGAAGGCGGAGGTCAAGGCCGAGGTCAACGAGGCGTCGAAGCGCGCCGAGTCCCGCCCCGAGCCGACCGCCGACGACGCCCACGAGCGGGTCTACGCGGAGCCGATCCCCGGTGGCGGCACGCCGGTGCCGCTGGCGCCGATCGATGGAGGGACCCACTGATGCCCGCCCTCAACATCCTCGAATCGATCCGGCTGGCCATGGACGAGGAGATGGAGCGTGACGAGCGGGTCATGGTGCTCGGCGAAGACGTCGGCAAGAAGGGCGGCGTGTTCGGGGCGACCGAGGGGCTGTGGGCCAAGTACGGCGACAAGCGCGTCCTCGACACGCCCCTGACCGAGGGCATGATCGCCGGCGCCGCGATGGGCGCCGCGGTCTACGGCCTGCGGCCGATCGCCGAGATGCAGTTCGCCGACTTCGTCTACCCGGCGTTCAACCAGATCGTCAGCGAGATCAGCCGGATCCACTACCGATCCAACGGCACCTTCACCGCACCGATGGTGATCCGCATGCCGTACGGCGGCGGCGTCCACGGAGCGCTCTACCACTCGCAGTCGAACGAGGCGTACTTCACCTCGACCGTCGGGCTGAAGGTCGTGGCCCCCGGCACGCCGGCCGACGCCAAGGGCCTGTTGAAGGCCTCGATCCGCGACCCCGACCCGGTCATGTTCTTCGAGCACAAGAAGACGTACCGGCTGTTCAAGGCGGAGGTGCCCGACGGCGACACGGTCGTTCCGATCGGCAAGGCGTCGGTCGCCCGCGAGGGCAAGGACCTGTCGATCTTCTGCTACGGGTTCATGCGCACCTGCGCGCTCGAGGCGGCGGAGACGCTCGCCGCCGAGGATGGGGTGGAGGCCGAGGTCGTCGACCTGCGCACGCTGCGGCCGCTCGACCTCGACACCGTCCTGGGGTCGGTCCAGAAGACCGGCAAGGCGCTCGTGGTCCACGAGGCCAACCGCTTCGGCGGGTTCGGCGCGGAGGTCGCCGCGACCGTCGCCGAGAAGGCGTTCGAGCATCTCGACGGGCCCGTCACGCGCCTGGCGGGACCCGAAGTCCCCGGCGTGCCCTATCACCACACGCTCGAGGACTGGTTCATGGTCAACCCGGCACGCATCGTGGCGGCCGCGCGCCAGCTCGCCGCCTACTGACCGATGCTTCTTCCGGCCCGCCGCTAAGATCAAGCGGACGCACGAGGAACGAAACCACACCGATGGCAACCACGATCAAGATGCCGCAGCTCGGCGAGTCGGTCACCGAGGGAACGATCGAGCGCTGGCTGGTCAAGGAAGGCGACACGGTCGAGCAGTACGACCCGCTGTTCGAGGTCGTCACCGACAAGGTCAACGCCGAAGTGCCCGCCGAGGTCGCCGGCACGATCACGAAGATCATGGTCTCCGACGGCGAGACCGTCGCCGTCGGCACGCCGCTCGCCGAGATCGACGCCGACGGGGCCGGCGCCGAGGCTCCCGCAGCGGAGGAGGCGCCTGCCGAGGAGGCGCCACAGCCCGCGCAGCCCGAGGCCGCCGCCGATGCGGGCGAGCAGGCCACCGAGCAGCAGGAATCGGCCACCGCCGCGCCCGAGGCGGCCACGGAGGCGCAGCAGCCGCAGCAGCAGCCCGCCGAGCCCCAGGCCGAGCAGCCACAGGACGAGGGCCAGCCGCAGCCCGCTCGAGCGGAAGCCGCCGACGGCGACGGTGACGGCGCCGCTGGCGGACGGATGACGCCGGCCGTGCGGCGGCTCGTGCGCGAGCACGGCGTCGACGTCTCGCAGA
>DATLGA010000011.1:0-2883 GCA_035540715.1 Candidatus Limnocylindrales bacterium
AGCAACCGCGCGACGTCGGAGCGGCGGAAGCGCCGATCACCGCGGACGTTGATGCGATAGGCGGCCAGCCGCCCCGCATCGGTCCACGAGCGAATCGTATTCGGGTGCACGCCGAGGAGGGTCGCCGCCTGGGCGACGCTGAGCAGCGCGTCGTCGTGCTCGCGGGGCATCGGCGTCTCCGTGTCGAGCGGGACGGCCAGTGAGCGATGGAGCTTGTGGTAAGTCCCGTGCACCCGATGCTAGAAACGGGAGGTGGCCGGCACGATGCCCCGTTCGTACCGGTGCCGGGGACCCGATCAGCCGCCCGCGAGCGCCGAGGCCGCGGCCCCGACGACACCGACGAGCGCCAGGACGATGCCGACGCCCTGGGCGATGACGGCGGCCGCCGCGCTCCGCCGGTGGCGGCCGCCGAGGAGGCGCATGGCGTCGTCGAGGGCGAGGTTCGTGACGAGGAATCCACCCTCCGGTGGCTCGAGGCGCAGACCACCGGCCGGGTCGGCGACCGGCCGGGCGAGCACGAGAAGCCGGTCGGTGACGTTGATCGTGCGCGTGGTGGCGCGCGCCTCGGCCACCTGGCCATGACGCTCGGCCAGCCGTTTGACGACCGAAGCGTGCGGCTCCTCGAGCTCCGCGGCGTCACCCCGCCAGACCTTCGGAATCGCGATGAGCGGCTCCGCCGCCTCCGCTGGGTCGATCGCGGCGGATCCGTCGTGGTCCCACAGCTCGAACGATCGGGTCTCGCGAAGACGCTCGATCGGCCGCCACCTGCGCCCGATCCGCACCTCGACGTCGCGGTGGTAGGCCACGAGTCGCTCGCCGCCACCGACCTGGATCGGCTCGCGACAGCGGATGCGGCCGGCGACCCGCACCGGCCCTCCGGCCGCATCGAGCTCGCGCGCGCGACCGACCTTGACCTCGGGCGGACCGGCCATCCGGCGCGCCAGCGCCGGACGCGCGCCCGTCGCCCGGAGGAGGAGCATCCCTCCGGCGACGAGCACCAGGCCGCCGGCGGCAACCAGCAGGAACACGACAGGGAGCGGCATCGCGCCGCGAAGGATAGCGGGGCCTCAGCCCGCGGGCGCCGCGGCCAGGTCGGTCACCCGTCCCTGGCTCGCACGGACGAGGTCGTCGGGAGCCACCGCGAACACGGCGTCGGGCAGGCCCGCGGCGGCCCACAGGCGGTCGTGGGCCAGGAGCTCGCGGTCGACGAGTACCGGCAACGGCGTCGGGTGCCCGAAGGGCGGCACGCCGCCGATCGCATAGCCGGTGGCCTCGCGCGCCTCGTCTCCGGTCGCCCGGCGGACGTCGCGCGCCGCGCACTCGGCCGCCAGCTTCTCCGGATCGAGCTGGTTCGCGCCGGACACGAGTGCCACGACCGGCCGGCCGTCGGCCACGAAGACGAGCGACTTCACGATCTGCCCGACCTCGCAGCCGACGGCGCGCGCGGCATCGGCTGCGGTACGCGTGCCCTCGGGGAAGCGCTCGACCTCGATCTCCAGGCCTGCGCGGCGGGCTGCCTCGACCACGCGGCCGACGTTCGGGTGCATCGACCGATGATACGGGCCGTGCTACCCTTGGCGGACAATCCAAGAGACGACAGGGGAGCGCCATCGCGCTGAGAGTGTGGCCATCGTGGCCGCAGACCCTCGAACCTGATCCGGGTCATGCCGGCGAAGGAAGTCGAAGCAGCTCGCATCGCGGCGCGCCTGCGGTGCCGTAAGGCTCCGAGGGCGCGCCGTTCGTCGTTTCGCCCGTACCCGCATCGAGGAGCACCGAACCGATGAAGGCCGTCGTGGTCGCCTCGGGCGACGTCGAGCCCGGCGACCTGCGCCTCGTGGACGCCGCGGATCTGGTCGTCGCCGCCGACGGCGGGGTCGAGGCGCTCGTCGCGGCCGGACAGCGGGCGGACCTGCTGATCGGCGACCTCGATTCGACCGATCCGGCGCTCGTGGAGCGGGTCGCCGGCGACGGCACCCGGGTGCAGCGGCATCCAGCCGACAAGGAGGCCTCCGACACCGAGCTGGCCGTTCGGGCCGCTGCCGGGGCCGGCGCCTCCGAGCTGGTCCTCCTCGGCGCGACCGGCGGCGACCGGCTCGACCACGAGCTTGCCAACGTGCTGCTTCTCGGCGACCCGTTGCTGGCCGGTATCGATGCGCGGATCGTGCGGGGTGACTCGACGCTTCGCGTCCTGCGGGGCGGCGAGATGCTCGTGCCGGCGGTCCCGGTGGGCGGCCTCGTGACCCTGCTGGCGGTCGGCGGAGACGCCCGCGGTGTCACCACTGCCGGGCTGCGCTGGCCGCTCGCCGCGGCCACGCTCGCGGCAGGCGGCTCGCGAGGGCTCAGCAACGAGGTGATCGAGACGCCCGCATCGGTTCGGCTCGAGCACGGGATGCTCCTGGTCGTCGAGACAGCCATCGAAGGAGCTCACGCATCATGACCACCGACTCTTCCCGCGCGCACGCCCGCTGGCGCACCGCCGACATCGTCGTCTGCGCCGTCATCGGGGTGGCATTCGGCGTCGTCTTCTGGGCCTGGAACCTGCTCTGGGCGGCCGCCGGGCCCGCGTTCACCGGCTTCCCGCCGCTCCAGGCGTTCATGTACGGCACCTGGCTGCTTCCGGCGGTCGTCGCGCCGCTGATCATCCGCCGGCCCGGAGCGGCAGTCTTCGCGGAGACCGTCGCGGCGACCGTCTCGGCGCTGCTCGGCGCGCAGTGGGGGCTGCTCACGATCGTCTACGGCCTCATGCAGGGTGGCGCGGCCGAGCTCGTCTTCGCATTCACCCTGTACCGGGCCTGGAACCTGCCGGTGGCGCTCGGCGCCGCGGCGGCGGCCGGCGTGGCGGCCTGGCTCCTCGACGTCGCGATCTTCTACGAGGCGTGGGCC
>DATLGA010000012.1:0-7490 GCA_035540715.1 Candidatus Limnocylindrales bacterium
GCCGCGGGACGGCCGGCCGCATCGGCGAACAGGTCGGGCCGCTCGCGCTCATGACGCACCACCGGCGGGCCATGCGCCTGCCGGCCGAGCAATAGCCGCGACCGGCCTGCCGGTGCGCGCGCTACCGTAGCCTGCATGAGCCACGATCTCGGCCCGTACCTCGATCTTGACGAGACGGTCACGCACCTCCGCGAGCTCATTCGCATCCCGAGCGTCAACCCACCCGACGGCGGCCCGGAGGTCGCCGCCGGACGCGATCCTGCGGGCGGCGAGACGGCGGCCGCGCGCTACTGCGCCGAGGTCCTCGCCGGCGCGGGCATCGAGGCCGATGTGCTCGAGACGGTCCCCGGGCGCGGCTCCTGTTTCGCGCGCCTGCGGGCATCCGGGCCGGCGACCGAGCCGCCGCTGATCCTCCTCAGCCATATCGACGTGGTCCCCGTCGACGCGGAGGCGTGGAGCCGCGATCCGTTCGGCGGCGAGCTGGTCGGCGGCGAGGTCTGGGGCCGCGGTGCGGTCGACATGAAGAACATGGTGGCGATGGAGCTCGGCGTCATGCTGGCGCTCGCCCGGTCGGGCGCCGAGCTGCGGCGGGACGTGATCTTCGCCGCCGTCGCGGACGAGGAGGCGGGCGGCGCGTTCGGGGCGCAGCACTGGGCCCGCGAGCGGCCCGACCTGTTCGCCGATGCGGCCGGCCGTCCCGCGGCCGTCGCCCTGAACGAGGTCGGTGGGTACTCGATGACCATCGGCGGCCGGCGCTTCTACACCCTCCAGGTGGCCGAGAAGGGCATCGTGTGGACCCGTCTGCGCACGACCGGCACGCCGGGCCACGGCTCGATGCCACACGACGAGAACGCCGCCATCCGGCTCGCCGAGGCCGTGTCGGCGATCGCGGCGCAGCAGGCCGCACGGCCGGCGCGCGTCATCCCGACGGTCGCCGCCTTCCTCGCGACACTCGGGCTGAGCGAGGTCGCGGAGCTGGCGGAGCAGGACCCCGCCGGCGCATCGGCGGTCCTGGGGCGCAAGGTCGGCGACCCCGTCCTGCGCCGCTCGCTCGAGGCGATGCTGCGCGACACCGTCACGCCGAACGTGCTGCGCGCCGGGAAGAAGGTGAACGTGATCCCCGGGTCGGGAGAGGCGGAGATCGACGTGCGGACGCTGCCCGGCACCGACCAGGAGCAGCTGCTCGCCGAGCTCCAGGCGGCCGCCGGCGACCGGGCCGCGGTGGAATCGGTGGTCCGCCTGCCGGCGATCGAATGGCCCGCCGACGCCGAGATCGTCGGCCTGATGCGCGATGCGGTGCGGCGCGCCGACCCCGACGCCGAGCCGGTGCCGATGATGATCACGCCCGGGACCGATGCGAAGGCGCTCGCCGAGCTCGGCATCCCGTGCTACGGATTCGCCCCGCTCCGGCTCGATCCCGACGTGCCGTTCCTGTCGCTCTTCCACGGTCACGACGAACGGGTGCCGGTCAGCGCTCTGGCATTCGGATTGCCGGTCCTGGCGGACGTGATCACCCGCTACGCGGTGCGCTGACGCACCACCACCGCCATTCGGCCTTTTCGGCTTGCTCGGCTATACTCGCGCGAGCTTGGACTGAAGCGAAGCATGCACCGATGACGAACACTCCCGAAGCGGGCGCCACGCCCGTCACACGCACGATCGCCTTCGTCTTCCCCGGTCAGGGATCCCAGTACGTCGGCATGGGCGCCGCCCTCGTTCAGCGCTCGCCCGCGGCGGCGGCGGCCTTCGAGCGCGCCGACGCGGCCCTCGGCATTCCGCTCTCGCGCCTCATCCTCGAGGGACCGGCGGAGGAGCTGGACCGCACGATCAACGCGCAGCCCGCGATCCTGGCCACCAGCGTCGCCTACCTCGAGGCGATGCGGGACGAGGCACGCGAGGCGGGCATCGAGCTCGTGCCGCGTGCGATGGCCGGGCACTCGGCCGGCCAGTACGCCGCCGCGGTCGCCGCCGACGCGATCGATTACGCCGATGCGCTGCGGCTCGTGCGCGAGCGTGGGCGGATCATGCAGGAGCGCGGGATCGAGGGCGGCATGGGCGCCGTCGTCGGGCTCTCCGACGAGCAGGTGCACGAGATCGTGGATCGGGCGCGCGAGCACGGCGAGATCAGCGTGGCCAACGCGAACGCGCCGGGCCAGATCGTCCTCTCGGGCGTCATCCCCGCGCTCGTCTTCGCCCTCGAGATGAGCAAGACGGTCGGCGCCCGGAAGGCGGCGCGCCTGACGGTCAGCGTGGCGAGCCACTCGCCGCTCATGCGCCGGGCCCGTGACGAGTTCGGCCGCATCCTGGCCCTCGTGCCGTTCCGGGACCCGAAGGTACCGATGCTGGGCAACGTCCACGCCAGCGTGATCAACACCGCCGACGGGCTGCGCATCGAGCTGACCGAGCACCTCGTGCACGGCGTGCAGTGGACCGAGACCGTGCGGCGGATGGTCGCCGACGGCGTCACCGACTTCGTCGAGGTCGGCCCGGGCCGCGTGCTGTCGGGGCTCATCCGGCGCATCAGCCCCGAGGCGGGCACCCACCCGGTCGACACGCCGCCAGATCGCTCGTGGCTCACCGCCCTGCGCGAGCAGCCCACGTGACCGAGCGACGCGCGGTCGTCACCGGCCTCGGCGTCGTCTCACCGGTCGGTATCGGCGTCGAGGCGACCTGGGACGCGCTCGTCTCCGGCCGCTCGGGTATCGACGACATCACGCTCTTCGACTCGTCGCCGTTCGAGGTTCACGTCGCCGGCGAGGTGAAGGGGTTCGACGCCGGCCAGTTCATGGACGCCAAGGACGCGCGCCGCCACGATCGCAACACCCACTTCGCCGTCGCCGCAACCGGCGAGGCGCTCCGCAACGCCGGCCTGCTGGGCGACGGCGGACGGGTCAACGGCGACGTGGACGCCGACCGTTTCGGGATGGTCTTCGGCACCGGCATCGGCGGCATCGGGATCCTGCTCGAGGGCCAGAAGACGCTCGACGAGCGCGGCGTCCGTCGCGTCTCGCCGTTCCTCCTTCCCCACATGCTGCCCGATTCGGCCTCGGGCCAGGTCGCGATCCAGTTCGGCCTGCGCGGGCACAACATGGCGGTCGTCAGCGCCTGCGCCACCGGTGGCCACGCCGTCGGCGAGGCGATGGAGGCGATCGTTCGTGGCCAGGCCGACGTCATGCTCGGCGCCGGCACCGAGGCGCCCCTGGTCCCGCTCGCGTTCGCCGGCTTCAGCCAGATGCGCGCGCTCGGTACCCCGAAGGACCCCGACACGGGCGAGTACTCCCCGCCGATGGCGTCGCGGCCGTTCGACGCCACCCGCGACGGCTTCGTCGTGTCCGAGGGTGCCGCCGTCCTCGTCCTCGAGGAGCTGCAGCACGCCCTCGGGCGCGGGGCCCGACCGATTGCCGAGGTGATCGGCTACGGCTCGTCGGCCGACGCGTTCGACATGGCGGCGCCGGCAGAGCGCGGCGAGGGGAACCAGCGCGCGATGCGGGCGGCGCTGGCACGCGCCGGGATCGGTCCGGAGGCGGTCGACTACATCAATCCGCACGGCACGTCGACGCCGTTGAACGATCGCTTCGAGACGATGGCGATCCGTGGGGTCTTCGGCGAGCACGCCGACCGGCTGGCCGTCTCGAGCACGAAGTCGATGACCGGGCACGCGATGGGCGCCGCCGGCGCGATCGAGGCGTTCGTGTGCGCCAAGGTCCTCGAGACCGGCTGCATCCCGCCCACCATCAACTATCGCCACCCCGATCCGGAGCTCACGCTCGACTACGTGCCGAACGAGGCACGCGCGGCGGACGTCCGCGTCGCGCTCTCGAACTCCATGGGCCTCGGCGGGCACAACTCGACCGTCATCCTGCGCCGGTTCGACGAGTAGATGCCCCCGACCGTCCGTCCGCGTGACCCGGCTCGCCGTGCGGTCGTGACCGGCCTCGGCGCGATCACGCCGATCGGCAACGACGTGCCGACCTTCTGGCGCAACCTCGTCGACGGCGTCTCCGGCGTCGCGCCCATCGCCGCCTACGACCCATCCGGGGAGGAGGTGCGGATCGCTGCCGAGGTGAAGGGGTTCGACCCCAAGGAGTGGATGGACTTCAAGCAGGCGCGCCGCATGAGCCGCTTCAGCCAGCTGGCGGTCGCCGCGGCACGCCAGGCCATCGACGAAGCAAAGCTCGAGATCGGCGACCGCAACCGCGACGACATCGCCGTGGTGGTCAACACCGGCGGCGGCGGGCTGCAGGAGGTTGCCATCGGCGAGATGACGATGCAGACCAAGGGCGCGGCCCGCGTCAGCCCGTTCATGGTCCCGATGACCTCCGCGTCCATGGCGGCCTGCCAGATCAGCATCCAGAACGGGATCCGCGGCCCGGTCATCACCTCGGTCGCGGCCTGTGCGTCGGGCGTCCAGGCGTTCGTCGAGGCGCAGCGGCTCATCGAGCACGGTGACGTGGACGTCGTCATCACCGGCGGGACCGAGTCGGCGATCATGCCGGTCTCCTTTGCAGCCCTCGCCAACATGGGCGCGCTATCGACGCGCAACGAGGAGCCGGAGAAGGCGTCGCGGCCGTTCGACGGTGAGCGCGACGGATTCGTCTTCGGCGAGGCGGCCGGAGTCGTCGTGGTCGAGTCGGCGGAGCACGCGGAAGCGCGTGGGGCACCGATCGTCGCCGAGATTGCCGGCGGCGCTCTGACCGGCGACGCGTTCCACATCTCGGCTCCGGAGCCATCGGGATACGGCGCGACGCTCGCCATGCAGCGAGCCGTCCGCGACGCGCACCTCGAGCCGGAGCAGGTCGACCACGTCGTGGCCCACGGCACCTCGACCCCGCTCAACGACGCCACGGAGACGAAGGCGATCCGCGCGGCATTCGGACCACATGCCGATCGCCTCGCCGTGAGCTCGAACAAGAGCATGCTCGGCCACACGCTCGGCGCGGCCGGGGCGATGTCCGGCCTGTCGGCCATCCTGTCGATCCGCGACGGTGTGATCCCGCCGACGATCAACCACACGACGCCCGATCCGGAGTGCGACCTCGACTACGTCCCCAACGTCGCGCGCCGACAGCCGGTGAACGTCGCGATCATCAACGGCTTCGGGTTCGGCGGCCAGAACGCGGTCACCGTCTTCCAGCGATTCGGCGGCTGAGCCCGCCGCGGGTACCTTCCTCCTCCGGACCATCGGTCCGATGTGAGGCGAGCCGGCCGGGGACTACGCTGCCGGGCATGGTGATCGCTGCCCGCGCCGCCCGGTGACCGAGGTCAACGGCCTGCGCCTCGCCTACCGCGGCCTCATCGCCGGCCTCGCCGGCGGCTACGTGTGGGCCGCGATCGCGATGACCCTCGCCGGCATCGTCCACGGCGACCCGCTGCGGCCGCTCGAGCCGTTGGCCCTGGCGCTCGCGCCGTTCGCGCGATCGCCCGAGCTCTCGTTCGTGCTCGGTCTCGGAGCGGTGCAGGCCGGCGGCGCACTGGTCGGCATGTGCTTCGCCTACTTCTTCGGCCGCTTCTTCACTGTGCGCCCGACGCTCGCGGTGGCGGGCCCTGCCTTCGCGCTCCTCGCATGGGGTCTCGTCTCGGCGCTGGTGTGGCGCGGCGACAGCAGCGCGGCCTTTGCCACGCACCCGACCACGCTCTTCGCCACCATCGGCTTCGGCCTCCTGCTCGGCGGCGCCGTGCCGCTGCGCGGCGAGGTGGTCCGTCAGTCGGGGTCGCCGGTGACGTAGAGCTCCGGCTCGAACCGCCGGCCTCGCCCGGGTAGCGACGCGACCCAGTCCCGCAGCGCCGACTCCACGGTGCTGAAGGCGAGCTCGTCCCACGGGATCTCGTCCGGGCCGAAGTCGCGCACCTCGCTCGTCTCGGCGGCCGGCTCCGCGCGACCCCCGACGACGGTCGCCTCGTACATGATCGTCACGACGCCGGCGTGCGGGCGGGAGTAGACGCCCACGAGCGGCCCGATCTCGACGCGCAGCTCGGTCTCCTCCTCGGTCTCGCGGCGGGCGCCCTCCTGCGTAGCCTCCCCGATCTCGAGGAAGCCGCCGGGGCAGGTCCATCGGTCCTTCGCCGGGTCGATGGCGCGACGCGCCAGGTAGACGCGGCCGTGGCGCGTCGGGATCGTGCCGACCACGATGCGGGGGTTGCGCCAGGTGACGTGTCCGTCGGGACAGATCAGCCGCGGTCGATGATCCTCCTCGAGCACGCGTTCCTCGACGGCCTTGCCGCAGGCCGGGCAGAACCCGGGCTCGTCACCGAGGGTGAGCGGGTAGGTGGCGGACGCGTCGCGCTGCGGCATCGGTCCATGGTACCGAGGCTGTGCGGCGGGCAGCCGATCATGTGCCCCCAGCGCAACCTGCACCGTCTGCTTCGCAGATCCGTGCACCCAACGCACACACGCCGGCGCGAGAGCCCCTGGGCGTGACCTCGGTACAATCGGCAGCCCGATGCTCCCCGTCATCCGCCTCCACAACACCCTGTCGCGCCGCACCGAGCCGCTCGAGCCGCTCGAGCCGGGCCGCGTCGGGATCTACACCTGCGGCAGCACGGTCTACAAGTACGCCCACATCGGCAACCTGCGGACGTACCTCTTCGGTGATCTGCTGCATCGGACGCTCGAGTACCTCGGCTACGAGGTCACGTACGTCAAGAACATCACCGACGTCGGGCACATGCGCAACGACGAGCACGACTCGCTCGCCGCCGGCGACAAGGTCGAGGAGGCCGCGGCGACCGAGGGCAAGACACCGGAGGAGATCGCCGACTACTACACCGAGGCGTGGCTCGAGGACGAGCGCCTCCTCAACATCCTGCCGGTCGACGTCATGCCGAAGGCGACCGATCACATCCCGGAGATGATCTCGCTCACCGAGCGGCTGCTCGAGCGTGGCCTCGCCTACGAGGTCGACGGCACCATCTACTTCGACGTGTCGGCCTTCCCGGCGTACGGCCAGCTGTCGGGCCAGCGCGTGGACGAGACCCATGCCGGCCACCGCGTCGAGGTCGAGACCGACAAGCGCGATCCCGCCGACTTCGCCCTGTGGAAGCGGGCGCGGGAGCATCGGCTCATGAAGTGGCCGTCACCCTGGGGCGAGGGCTTCCCGGGGTGGCACATCGAGTGCTCGGCCATGAGCCTGAAGCATCTCGGCGAGCGGTTCGACATCCACACCGGCGGGATCGACCTGAAGTTCCCGCACCACGAGGACGAGATCGCCCAATCCGAGGGCGCACTCGGCCACCAGGTGGTCCGCATCTGGATGCACGGCGAGTTCCTCACCATGGCCGACGCCAAGATGGCGAAGTCAACCGGCAACGTCGTCCGCGTGGCCGACCTGCCGGATCGCGGCTACGAGCCGCTCGCCTTCCGCTACCTGGCACTGACGGCCCACTACCGCTCCAAGCTTGACTTCACCGAGGACGCGATGCATGCCGCCGCCTCCGGGCTCGCGCGCCTGCGCCGAGCGGTCGCCCATGCCCCCTCGGAGGCCGTTGACCTG
>DATLGA010000013.1:0-12780 GCA_035540715.1 Candidatus Limnocylindrales bacterium
ATCGTGCTCGTCGCCGCGGCCTGGCGGCTGGCGACCGGCGCCCTGACCAGTGACCCGCCGCGGACCCGCGTGCCGGTCATGGCGGGGCTCGCCATCGGCGCCGGCATCGGGCTCGTGTCGGGCCTGACGGGAACCGGTGGCGGCATCTTCCTCACGCCGGCCCTGGTCCTGGCCGGTTGGGCACGGACCCGCGACGCGGCGGGCCTATCGGGAGCGTTCATCCTGGCCAACTCGGTGGCCGGACTGGCCGGCGTGCTCACCGGGGGCCTGCAGCTGCCGGCCGAGCTGCCGCTCTGGGTCGTGGCGGTCGGGGCGGGCGGATTCGTCGGTTCGTGGCTCGGCGCGGCACGGTTCAGCATCCTCGGCCTGCGCCGGGCCCTGGCGCTGGTGCTGCTCGTGGCGGCCGCCAAGCTGGCCTTCTTCGGCTAGGGCCGGGGTAGGATGGAGCCGATGACGGCCACGCCATCGGTCCACGGCAGCGAGCTCCTGCGTCTCGTCGGCGCCGATACCGAGGTGCCGCTCGTGACGGGTGGCTCACGCCGCTACGTGAACTTCGACTACGCCGCCTCGGCTCCCGCCCTGAAGACGGTGCACGACGCGGTCGAGGAGCTGCTCGGCTGGTACTCATCGGTGCACCGCGGCGCGGGGTTCAAGTCGCGCGTGGCAACCACCGCCTACGAGGGCGCGCGAGAATCGATCCGTCGCTTCGTCAACGCCCGCCACGACGACGCGGTGATCATCACCCGCAACACGACCGACTCGATCAACCTGCTGGCCGGCACGCTCCCCGAGGGCACCCACGTCGTGTGCTTCGCCGGCGAGCACCACGCCAACCTGCTGCCGTGGAAGCGGATCGGCGTCCGCTACCTGCCGGTGCCCGAGACGCCGGCCGAGATGCTGACCAGCCTGGAGGAGACGCTGCGCTCCCTGCCGCACTGCGAGGATCCGCACCTCGTGGCGGTGACCGGGGCGAGCAACGTCACCGGCGAGATCTGGCCGATCGCCGAGATCGCTCGGGTCGCGCACGACAACGGCGCCCGCCTGCTCGTCGACGGCGCGCAGCTGGCGCCGCACGCGCCGATCGACATGACCCGCGACGGCATCGACTTCCTCGCCATCTCGGGCCACAAGCTGTACGCCCCATACGGGGCCGGCGCGCTCATCGGCGAGCGCGACTGGCTGAGCGCCGGCGACCCGTTCCTGCGCGGGGGCGGCGCCGTGAAGCTCGTGACCGTGGACGAGGTCCTGTGGGCCGAGCTGCCGGACCGCCAGGAGGCCGGCTCGCCCAACGTCGTGGGGGCGGTCGCGCTCGGAGTCGCCTGCGACACCCTCGCCGAGGCGGGCATGCAGCTGGTCGCGGACGAGGAGGGCGCCCTTCTCACCTACGCCCGCGATCGGCTGAATCGGGTCGATGGCTTCGAGCACTACCGCGTCTGGCCCCCCGACCACCCACGCGTCGGGCTGATGACGTTCAACGTGCGAGGGATCGCGTACGACCTCCTCGCGGCCGTCCTGTCGGCCGAGCACGGGATCGGCATCCGTCACGGCTGCTTCTGCGCGCACCCGTTGATGATGCGGTTGCTCCGGGTCGACGATGCCGAGGCGCATCGGCTCATTCGCGAGACGAAGGCGGGCCACCACGAGCGCCTGCCCGGCGCCGCGAGGATGAGCCTGGGCCTGGGTTCGACCCGCGCCGACATCGACTCCCTGGCCGATGCGCTCCGCTCCATCGCGGCCGACGGCCCACGCTGGACCTACGCCGTCAACCCGAACACCGACGAGTACGAGCCCGATCCCGATCCGCGACCGCTTCCGTCGCTGGGCATGCGCCTGGTCGACCACCCGCACGGCCACGGCGAGTCGGCATGAACCGATGATGCGGCGGTGTGTCGGCCGCCGTATTGAGTGACATGAGGGTGCCCGGGGTGCTCCGCCGCCGAATCCGGCCGCTCGCCTTCTGGGCGCTGGCCGGCGTGTCCCTGCTCGTGGCGCACGACGCGGTGATCTTCGTCCAGGTCGGCCCCGGTGCCGAGCTGAGCCGCGCATTGCGCTCCGGCGGGCACGACTACTGGGGCGTGGCGAGCGGTCTGCTGCTGCTGGCCGGGCTGCTCGGCGCCCTCGTCTCGGGGATTCGGATACGCCGGCTGCGACACGCGGCCGGGCGACTGAACGCCACTCCACGGCTTCGCGGCCGCCGGCTCGCCGCGCGCATCCCCGGCATGTGGCTGCGGCTGTTCACGGTGGTCGCCATCGGGTTCACCGTGCAGGAGAACGTCGAGCACCTCGTCGACCATTCCCACCTCATCGGCACCGGTGCGCTCCTCGGCCCCGAGTATCCGCTGGCCCTGCCCATCCTGGGACTGATCACGCTGCTGGCCGCCGTAGGCGCCGCGCTGGTCGTGTCGGTGGAGCGGGAGCTCGTCTCGGCAATCGCGACCGCCCTTGCCGGCATCCGTCGTCGCGCACCGCGCTCCCTCCGCCGGCCACCCACCGACGACGCGCCATCCCGCCTTCCCGTCCTCGCCCGCCGCGGCGCGGGGCGGGCGCCTCCCGTCTCGCTCGTCACCCCTGGCTGACGGCAACAGGTTCACGAGCAGAATGTCGGGCACCGAGCGGTGCCCAGGGAGATCGTTTCCATGGTCAAGCGCATCACGCGCGCCGGCCTGATCGTCGCCGTGCTGGCGGCGCTCGCTGCCACGCCCGTCCTCGGGCACGAGACGCGCGACGTCGGCGAATACACGGTCACGGTCGGGTTCATCGGCGAGCCCGTCTACACCGGACAGAAGAGCGGGCTGGAGTTCCGCGTCCTGCGCGGCGAGGAGCCGGTCGAGGGCCTCGAGGACACCCTCGAGGCGGAGGTCACCTACCAGGGTGAGATGCGGAGCCTTCCGCTCTCGGCACGCTTCGGGCAGCCCGGCTGGTACCAATCGGTCTTCTTCCCCACCGCGGCCGGGGCGTACACGTTCCGCATCTTCGGCGAGATCGAGGGCACACCGTTCGACGAGTCGTTCACCTCGGGCGAGGACACCTTCCACGAGGTGCAGGACGTGACCGGCGGCCAGTTCCCCGTCGTCCTGCCGGCGGCCGGCGACACCGCCCGAGATGCCCAGGCGGGGGCCGAGGCGGCCACGACCGCGACGCTCGCCCTCGTCCTCGGCGGCGCGGGGCTGCTCGTCGGCCTGGTGGCGCTCGGATTGAGCGCGGCGCGCCGGCGGGCCTGATGCCCCTCGCTCACCATCGGCAGTGGCTCGCGCCGCTCCTCGCGCTCCTTGCGCTGCTCGTCGCCCCGGCCTGGCCGGGCGCGACGGGCGGCGAAGTGGCGGCGCACGCCCAGCTGGTGGCGAGCTCCCCCGGCGGCGGGGAGGTGCTCGACGAGCCGCCGGACGAGCTGCGGCTCGTCTTCAGCGAGCGGCTCGAGGAGCAGGTCACCTCGCTCGACGTCCGGGCCGGCGACGGCACCGTCCTGGTCTCGCGCGGCGGCACGATCGACCCGGAGGACCGCTACGCGCTCGTCCTGGCGTCACCGGACCTGCCCGACGGGGTGTACACCGTCACCTGGCGAACGCTCTCGGCCGACGACGGCCACACTGCCGAGGGGTTCTTCAGCTTCGCGATCGGCGACACGGAGGCCGCGATCCCGGGCGCCGGGCACGCCATGGACCACGCCGACGCCGACCCGCTCCGTGTGGCGGGGCGCTGGCTGACCTACCTGGGGCTCCTGCTGGCCCTGGGGATGCCGATCTTCCACGCCGTCGTCGTGCGCGCCGGACCGATGCCTCCGGAGCTGCGGCGGCTCCTGGCCGTCGGCCTCGGGCTGTCGGCCGGGGCCACGCTCGTCGTGGTCACGGCGGCCGCCCTCGAGGCTGACGCCGTCCCGGCGTACCTCACCGAGACACGCAACGGGCTGCTCCACCTCGCGCGCGCCGCGGTCGCCCTGGCCGGGGCGGCGGCCCTCCTGGCCCTCCCGCCACGCATCGCCGGCGTCGCTGCCGCAGCGGTCGGTGTGGGCGGGATCGTCCTCCTCGTGGCGGCCGGGCACGCCTCGGCGCTCCCGGGCGCGGCGCCGATCGCCGTCCACGTCACGCACGTGGCCGGCGTGGCGGTCTGGGTGAGCGGGGTCGTCGCGTTGTTCATCCTCGTCGTCCGGCCCGGCATGCTGGCCGTCGGCGGACGGCCTGAGCTGCGGTCGCTCGTCCCGCGCTTTTCGGCGCTCGCGCTCGTGTCGATCGGCATCGTCGGGCTGACCGGCATCTACGCAGCGTGGACCCAGGCCGGCGCCATCGTCACCACCGACACCGGGTACGGCCGGACGCTGATCGTCAAGACGCTCCTGGCCGGAGCGGCCCTCGCCGTCGGCGGACTCAATTACCTCGACGGCGGACGGCTCGTCCAGTGGCTGCCGGCAATCCGGACGCGGCTGGGCGTCGAGGGGGCCGCGATCGCCGCCGTCCTGCTCGCCACCGCGGTCCTCGCGGTCACCCCGCCGACCGACGAGGCAGGAGGGATCGCCATCGAGCCGATCCCCGACGCCTTCGGGACGATCACGCCGGGCATGGCGATGGAGCTCGCGCCGGGCCGGCCGGGCGTGAACCGCATCGTCGTCACGACGACCGACGCGCTGGCCATGGGCGCCGAGCTCGAGCTGTCGCTCGACCGGCTCGACACCGGCTCGACGACCCGCGTCCCCCTCGTCCCGGAGGGTGACCACGGGCCGACGGATGGCGGCGAAGCGGACCATGACGGAGGGGCTCACGACGGCCCAACCGCGGCCGTGACCGACGGCAGCGCCCGCTGGACGGCCGACGCGGTGGTCCTGCCCGCCGGCAGCGCGTGGGACACGACCGTGCGGGTCCTCCTCCCAGGAACCGATCGCGAGGTCGACCGGCAGCGGTACGCGTTCACGCTCGGGGAGGCCGGCATCGAGTCCGGGACGCTCCGGACGCTGCTCGACCCGGCCACGGCCGCCGGAGGGCTGCTCGTGCTGGCCGGTGCGCTCGCGGTCGGGATCGGCCTGGGTGGGCTCCAGCTGCCGCGTACCGAAGCGGTCGCCTCGCGCGTGGCGCTCGTCGGCGGCGGCGCCGTGGCCGTCGTCTGCGGCGTGACCATCGGGATTCAGCGGGTGCTCGGGACCTAGGTTCGCGAGCGCCGATCGGTGCCACCTGGCCCGCCTTCGGCCGGGTCATCCGGCCCTGTGCCCGCATCGGCGGCGCATGGATCAATGGCGGCGTCATGAGCCTCCGGCCCGTGGCGGGCGCGTGAACGTGCTCGTCGTCTCCACGTTCCTGGCCATCCTCGTCGTGGTGGCCATCGGTGGCGTCGCGTTGACGCTGGCCTTCTCGGCCATGGATCGCGCCCGGCTGCTGCCGGGCCTCATGGAGGGGGTCTCCGCCGTCGTCCGGCCGGCCGTCCTCTGGCTGGCCTTTCTCGTCGTGCTGACCGCCACGCTCGGGAGCCTCTACTTCTCGGAGGTTGCCGGCTTCACGCCGTGCGTCCTGTGCTGGTACCAGCGCATCGCCATGTACCCCCTCGTCGTCCTGCTCGGCCTGGCGGCCGTGCGCGGCGACCCGACCATCCGCCGCTACGCCGGACCGATCGCCGGCATCGGCGCGCTCGTCTCGCTCTACCACGTCGGCGTCGAGCGCCTGCCGGGGCTGCCGACCGGGTCCTGCTCGGTCACCGTGCCGTGCGACCTCGTCTGGTTCGAGCGCTTCGGCTTCATCACCCTTCCGGTCATGGCCCTCGCCGGGTTCGTGGCCGTCCTGACCCTGCTGTTCGCGTACGCGGGCAGCGGCCCGCCACGAGAGGAGTCCTCCGCGTGACCACCCGAGCCCAGCGCTCCCGCGGCATGCCGCGTCGCACCACCGCCGTCGAACGGCCGTCCACGCGGGTGCCGATGATCATCACCGGGGTGGTCGCCGCGGTGCTGCTCGTCGCCGCGGTCGCCGCCATCGCGCTGAGCGGCAGCTCCCCCGCAGCGGGCCTGGCCGAACCCGCCCGCGCGCCGCTGTCCATCGCCGGGAGCCCCCTGCCGCCATTCACCGATGCGACCGCCGATGCGGCCGCAGGCCGGGAGGTTCCGACGCTGTCCGGCATCGGCGTCGACGCATCACCGGTCTCGATCGGCGGATCCGACGGGCCGATGGCGATCGTCGTCCTCGCGCACTGGTGCTCGTACTGCCAATCCGAAGTGCCGGAGCTGGTGTCGTTCCTCGGCACGACCGGGATGCCGGACGGGGTGAAGCTCGTCGCGCTCACGACCTCGATCGACGCCGCTCGCCCGAACTACCCGCCGTCGGCCTGGCTCGATCGCGAGGGCTGGACCGTGCCGACGCTCGTGGACGACGCCTCCAGCAGCGGCCTGTCCGCGCTGGGAATGACCTCGTTCCCCGGCTTCGTCTTCGTCGACGCGGACGGCCGGGTGACCCACCGCCATGCCGGCGCGCTCGGGGCGAGCGCGTTCGGAGAGCTCGTGGCGGGCCTCGCCCCGTAGGTCCGCGTTGCGCGGCGGCGCCGTGGCTGCGACGATCGTCAGGCCATGGCGCCCGCCCCGCTCACCGTCCTCGACACCCTCGGCCGCCCGATGCGTGACCTGCGCGTCAGCGTCACCGATCGCTGCAACTTCCGCTGCGGCTACTGCATGCCGCGCGAGGTCTACGGCCCGGACCACGCCTTCCTGCCGCGCGCCGAGATCCTCTCGTACGAGGAGATCGCTCGCGTCGTCGGCGCCGCGGTCGCACTCGGCGTCCGCAAGGTCCGCCTGACCGGCGGCGAGCCGCTCGTGCGCCGCTCGCTCGAGACGCTGGTCGGGATGCTGGCCGGGATCGCCGAGATCGAGGATCTGACGCTCACCACGAACGCCACCCTCCTTGCGTCGAAGGCGCAGGCGTTGGCCGATGCGGGGCTGCATCGGGTCACCGTCAGCCTCGACGCCCTCGACGACGCGACCTTCATGCGCATGAACGACGCTCAGGTGCCAGTCGCCACGGTGCTGGACGGCATGGCCGCCGCGGAGGCCGCCGGGCTTGGGCCGATCAAGCTGAACGCGGTCATCCGGCGCGGCATGAACGAGCACGCGGTCTTCGACCTGGCCGAGCGCTTCCGCGGGACCGATACGGTCGTGCGCTTCATCGAGTACATGGACGTCGGCCACACCAACGGCTGGCGGCTCGACGAGGTCGTGCCGGCCGGCGAGATCCTCGCCGCCATCGATGCCCGCTGGCCGTTGGAGCCCGCGGATGCCTCCTACCGCGGCGAGGTCGCCCAGCGCTGGCGCTACCGCGACGGGGCCGGCGAGATCGGCGTCATCTCCAGCGTCACCCAGCCCTTCTGCGGCGACTGCACCCGGGCGCGGCTGTCGGCGGACGGCTCGCTCTACACCTGCCTCTTCGCCACCGCCGGCCACGACCTGCGACCGATCCTGCGCTCCGGCGCCGATGACGCGGCCCTGGCCGATGCCCTGCGCGCCACCTGGACCGGCCGTTCCGACCGCTACTCCGAGCTGCGCTCGCTCGACACGGTCGAGCTGCCGAAGATCGAGATGAGCTACATCGGGGGATGACGCCCGCCAGGCGGCTCCGCTACCCGTGGATCGGGCCGGATTGCTCACGGAGGTGGCCGCCGGAGCGACCGTGGAGGACGGCCAGGATCTCGGCCACGATCGAGGTGGCGACCTGCTCGGCGCCATCGGCTCCGAGGTCGAGTCCCGCCGGCGCGTGCAGGACGGCCCGGTCGGCGTCGGACGGTGGTGACGGCAGCTCGGCAAGGAGCCGCTCGGTCCGGTCACGCGGGCCGAGGATGCCGAGGTACGTCACCCCGCGGCCGAGGAAGCCGCCGAGGAAGGCGGCGTCGCGCAGGTAGTCGTGGCTCATGATCACGACCGCGGTCCACTCGCCGGCGCCGGCCGCCTCGGCGGCCTGGGCCGGCTCGGCGTCCAAGAGTCGGGCGCCGGGGAAGCGATCCGCCCGCAGCCAGGAACGGCGCGGATCCACCACGTCGACGCGCCAACCCTGGCGCACGCCGGCGGCGACGAGCGGGGCGGCATCGGGCCCGGCGCCGCAGACCACGAGGTGGAGTGGCGGCAGGATCGGGTCGAGGACCGTCTCGCCGATGAGCGCCGGCCGGCCATGGGCGACAGCCAGCGCGGCGCGCTCGCCGAGCGCATCGGCCTCGATGGCGGTGAGGTGCCGGCGCTCGCCGTCCAAACCGGTGAGCTGGTACGTGGCGCGGCCCTCGGTCCGGGCGGCGCGCAGGGCTTCGAGCGTCTCGGTCGCCAGGGGCGGCGGCTCCGCCAGCAGCTCGATCACGCCCCGGCACCCTAGGCCGGACCCCCAGAGCTCGTCGCCCTCGTTCGAGTGGTCGATGGTCACCAGCAGCGGGGCGTCATCGGCGATCGCCTGGCGCGCCAGGCGCGCCGCCTCGTCCTCCAGGCAGCCACCGCTGATCAGCCCGACCGGCGGGGAGTCACGCGGCACGAGGAGCCGAGCCCCCGGACGCCGATAGGAGGACCCCCGGACCGACACCACGGTCGCCAGGCCGACCGGCTCGCCAGCATCGCGGAGCCGGGTCGCGGCGGCCAGCACCTCGTCGATCTCACTCATCGGTCCGACTCTAGCGGTGCCTGCCGTTGCGTACCATCGATCCGTGACCGCATTCCTCGACGACCTGCGCGCGCGCCTGCCGGACCTGAAGCTCCTGACCGAGGAGATCGATCGGGAGTCGTATCGGCGCGACGAGACGTCGCACTGGGAGCCCGGCCTGCCGCTCGCAGTGGCGCTGCCGGCGTCTACCGAGGAGGTGGCGACGATCATGCGCACCACGACCGAGCACCGGGTGCCCGTCGTGCCGCGCGGGGCGGGCTCGGGGCTGTCCGGCGGATCGGCAGGCGTCGAGGGGGCGCTGACCCTGGCACTGACCCGCATGAACGTGATCCTCGAGATCGATCGGGCCAACCTGCTCGCCGTCGTCCAGCCCGGCGTCATCAACGCCGAGCTCAAGGCGGCCGTGGCGAAGGAAGGCCTGTTCTATGCGCCCGACCCGGCAAGCTACGAGTTCTGCAGCATCGGCGGGAACATCGGGACCAACGCCGGCGGCCTGTGCTGCGTGAAGTACGGGGTCACGCGCGACGCCGTCCTGGCGCTGGAGGTCGTCCTGGCCGATGGTCGCGTCATCCGGACCGGCGGCCGCAACGTGAAGGACGTCGCCGGCTACTCGCTGACCCAGCTGTTCATCGGGTCGCAGGGCACGCTGGGGATCGTGACCGAGGCCACGCTCCGCTTGCGCCCGGCTCCGCCGCCGAAGCGGACGATGCTGGCCTTCTTCCCGACCCTCGAGGCCGCGGGTGCAGCCGTCGCCGCCATCACCGCCGCAGGTATCCAGCCGTGCACGCTGGAGCTCATGGACCGCGTCACGATCGCCGCGGTGGACGACTGGCACGACCTCGGCTTGGATCGATCCGCGGCCGCCCTCCTGCTGATCGAGTCGGATGCGCCCGGCGACGCAGCCGACGCCGAGCTGGGGGCCGCCGAGGCCTGCTGCGCGAATGCCGGGGCCGCATCGGTCCACCGCGCCACCGATCCGATGGAGGCCGATTGGCTGCGCCAGGTCCGTCGCCTCGCCTACCGCGCCATGGAGCGCCTCGGGATGGCACGCATGGAGGACGTCGGGGCGCCGCGGGCGCGGTTGCCGGAGCTGGTTTCTGCGATCGCGCGGATCGCCACGGCCCACGACGTGCGCTGCGGGACCTTCGGCCATGCCGGCGACGGCAACCTGCATCCGACCTTCGTCTGGGACCGGGGCGATGCGGCGGCCGAGGCGCGGGTGCAGGCGGCCTGCGAGGAGCTCTACCGAGCGGCGATCGCGCTCGGTGGCACGCTGACCGGCGAGCATGGGATCGGCGCCTCGCGTCGCGGGTTCCTGGAGGAGCAGCGGGGCGCCGAGGCGGTCGAGGTCATGCGCTCGATCAAGGCGGCCCTCGACCCGCTCGGCATCCTCAATCCGGGGAAGGTGCTCTAATGCGTGAGCGTATATCCGGTATATACGATCGGTCCGGCCAGGATCTCACCGGTGCTGCTGAGCATCGGGGAATGCGCGCAGCAGCCGGTCGAACCGCTGCGGCTGCTCGCGCTTGACCATGTGGGCCGATCCTTCGTCTTGGATACCAACCTGGTGAGTGCTAAGCAGCTCCCGGTGATGCGTCAGCGTCACCGGGAGCCTCCCATCGACGCTCAGTGGAGCCGGTCGGACATCCGTAGCAGCAGCCTTGTTGGTCGGCAGCACGCTACCCGGCCGCGGTCACGCGTAACACTCACCTGGTTGCTCGCCGATAAGTGACCGGTAAGGGGCCGATACACCCCGCACGTTCACCATGAGCGCGAGATGGCCATGGACGATCTGCGAGTGGGAGCCCTGGCGCGAGCGATACGGCATCGGCTTGGCCTGACTCAGCGCCAGCTTGCCGTGCGCGCACACGTCAGCCAGAGCCTCGTGTCGCTGTTCGAGCGCGGCCACCTGGCCGACCTCAGCCTCCGCAGCATCCGGCAGATCGGGAACGCGCTGGAGATCCAGCTGCCGTTCGCGCCGCGATGGCGTGGCGGCGATGGCATTCGGCTGATCGACGCCCATCACGCCGAGCTGCTGGATCGAGTCGTCGGCGTCCTTCGAGACGTCGCGTGGGAGGTGGTGGTGGAGTACACCTTCAACCATTACGGCGAGCGCGGCTCGGTCGATATCGTGGCGTGGCATGAGGCCTCGCGCACGTTGCTGCTGATCGAGGTCAAGAGCCGCCTGCTCGACAGCCAGGAGATGAACGCCACCCTCGACCGAAAGCGGCGAATCGTCCCCGAGCTGCTGGCACGGGAGCGAGGATGGCGCCCCGCGCAGGTTGGCGTCGTCGTGGCAGTGGCGGGCCTGACCGCGAACCGATCCGTCGTCCAGCGGCACGCCGACACGTTCGCGGCGACGTACCCAGAGCGCGCCCGCGCGATTCGCAGCTGGATTCGGCGCCCGGTCGGCGACCTTCGAGGACTGTGGTTCTTGTCAGATACCAATCCCGTTGGCACTAACCATGTTGCGCTGGGCCGCAAGCGGATCCGCCCACGCCATTCACGCTCAGAGCGGCCGGTCGAACGTTCGTAGCGGCAAGGTGGCTGGTACGCAGCACGTCGCTACGGCCAGATCCGGCGTAACACTCACCCAGTTGGTCGGCAACATGTTGCCCGGCCGGAGAGGTGCGTAGCACTCACCTGGTTGCTCAACAGCACGGAATGGGCGGACCCTGACACGTCACCGCGGGGAGACAGGCAGCAGGACGCCCGGGTTGAGGATGCCGGCCGGGTCCCACGCGCGCTTCAGGGCCCGCATCGCCTCGACCGCCTCCTCCCCCCGGTCCCGTACGAGCCAGTCCACCTTGGCGACGCCGATCCCGTGCTCCGCCGACACGCTCCCTCCGAGCTCGAGCACGAGCTCCAGCACCGCGTCGTCCACTCGCTCGTCGTCCGCTGACGGACCGATGACGTTGACATGAAGGTTGCCGTCGCCGACGTGGCCGTAGCAGATCGTCCGCGCCCCCGGATCGACGGCGGCGGCCACGGCCGGCGCGCGCTCGACGAGCTCCGCGTACGTGGCCGCCGGTACCGAGACATCGAGCTTGTGCGGCACCCCCTCGGCGTTGACCGCCTCGGTATGGCGTTCGCGCAGCTGCCACAGCCGATGGCGGCCGGCCGGATCGGACGCCACCACGGTCGCGGCATCGTCCACCGCCAGAGCCTCGAGCGCCGCCAGCAGCTCGTCGGTCGGGTCGGTCGCGTCGGATCCAGCCTCCACCAGCAGGTAGACCGGTCGCCGGCCGTCGAAGGGGGCGGCAACGCGAGCATGACGCATGACCAGCTCGAGGCCTGCGGCCGTGAAGAGCTCCAGCGCCAGCACCGATGCTGCGTCGCGTCGCAACCGGGCCGCAGCGATCACCGCGGAAGTCGCGTCCCTGAAACCGATGACGGCCACCGCCCGCCGCGTCAGCGGTGGCACCAGGCGCAACCGGACCCTGGTGACGACGGCGAGCGTACCCTCCGAGCCGGCGAGAAGGCCGCCGAGATCGTAACCGGTGTTGTCCTTCGGCATGCCCGGCAGGCGTCGCAGGATCGTGCCGTCGGCAAGGACGGCCTCGAAGCCGAGCAGCTGCGAGCGCATGGCGCCGTAGCGGAGGACGTTCACGCCGCCAGCGTTGGTGGCAACCATGCCGCCGACGGTGGCCGAGTCGCGCGCCCCGAGGTCGACCCCCACGTCCCAGCCGCCACGCCGGACCGCCTCCTGGACCGATGCCAGCGTCGCGCCCGCGCCGACCGTCACCTCGCCGGCATCGGCGTCGACCTCCTCGAGCGCGTTGAGCCGCAACGTCGACACGACCACCTCCCCGCTTCGCGGCACCGATCCGCCGACGAGACCGGTATTCCCGCCCTGCGGCACGACGCCGATCCCGGCATCGGTGCACGCGCGCAGGACCGATGCAACCTCGCGAGTCGAGCCGGGACGGACGACGGCCAGCGCCGTGCCGGTCCATCGGCGCGTCCAATCGGTCTCGTACGAGGCGCGAAGTGCCGGGTCGGTGAGGCAGTGGCGTTCGCCGACGATCTCGCGGAGCCTGGGGATGAGGTCCATCGATCGCATCCTACCGGCACGCCGCTTGCGCAGCGGGGCCGGAGGAGGTGCACACCCACATGGATCAGAACGAGGACCGGCTGCCGCTGCCGTCCGAGGACGAGGGCAACCTGGTCGAGGAGCCGCAGG
>DATLGA010000014.1:0-15686 GCA_035540715.1 Candidatus Limnocylindrales bacterium
CCTGACCCAGACCCGCTACATCAACACGATCAGCCCGGAGCAGGAGCCCTACTTCCCCGGCGACGAGGCGATGGAGCTTCGCATCCGGCGCATGATCCGCTGGAACGCCCTGGCGATGGTCCTTCGCGCGAACACGAAGTACGAGGGCATCGGCGGTCACCTCTCAACCTACGCCAGCGCGTTCCAGCGGATCATGCGCCGGATGCGGAGCTCCATCGCCTCGTCGCCCGGGAAGTACGGCTCCTGCTCCGGGCTGATCGTGTTGATGTAGCGGGTCTGGGTCAGGCTCGGGAGGCCGACCTGCAGCTGCCGCGCGCGCTTGAGCAGCTTGTAGATGATGAAGCGCGCCCGCTCGGGCCCCACGTCCTCGACGATCGCGTCGAGAGAGTCGAGCCATTCCTGCGTCTCGACCGGATCGATGTCCGGGAGCTGCTGCTTGAACTGGTCGAAGATCTCGTGGATCGGCTGCTGCATGTCGGGCCTATGGTACAGACCGCCGCCGAGAAGTGCGGAGGGCCGGTATGCCGGTGCCGGACGAGCCGGTACGGTGCTGCACGGCACCCGTCGTGCGATGATCGAAGCCGATGCGCACGATCTATCGCTCGGAGCCCCCCTGGCCGCACCGCATCCTCATCCTCGGCGGTGGGTTCGCCGGCGTCGAGACGGCGCGCCATCTCGAGAGCCTGACGCGGCGTCGCGACGACGTGGAGATCTGGCTCGTCAACCGCGAGAACTTCACCCTGTTCACGCCGCTCCTGCCGGAGGTCTGCTCCGGCATGCTCGAGGCGCGTCACTGCGTCACCGCGCTGCGCGCCCAGCTGAAGCGGCCGTCGAGCTGGGCCATCACGGCCGAGGTCGAGGCGATCGACGTGGAGGGCAAGGTCGTCACGGTGCTCGGAGGAGACGGGGACCTGCACCGGCTGCACTACGACACCCTCGTCATGGCCCTCGGTGGCGAGACCGCCACATTCGGCATCAAGGGGATCACCGAGTACGCCGTCGGGATGAAGACGCTCGCCGACGCCTTCGCCCTGCGGAACCGCGTCATCGAGATGCTCGAGCGCGCCGATCTCGAGACCGACGAGGCCCACCGTCGCGCGCAGCTCACGTTCGTGGTCGGCGGCGCGGGATTCAGCGGGGTGGAGACGGCCGGCGAGATCGAGGACTTCGTCCGACGGGTGCGCAAGCGCTTCTATCCGAAGATCCCGACCGACGAGCTGCGCTTCCACATCGTCGAGCTCAAGGACCGCGTCCTGCCCGAGATGCCGATCGAGATGGGGGAGTACGCCGCTCGCAAGCTGCGCGATCGCGGGTACGAGATCCACCTCGGCACGCCACTCCAGGAGGTCCGCGAGGACGGCGTGGTGATCGGGGAGGAGCAACGCTTCATCCCGGCGCGGACCGTCATGTGGACCGGCGGCGTCCAGCCGTCGCGCGTCGTCCGCGAGGCCGGGATCGACGCCGATCGCGCCGGACGCGCGCTCGTGCAGCCGACCATGCAGACGAGCCATCCGTCCGTATGGGCCATCGGCGACAACGCGATGATCCCGAAGGCGGACGACGAGGGCTTCCATGCGCCGACTGCCCAGAACGCCGTGCGCGAGGCGAAGCAGCTGGCGAAGAACATCCTCGCCGCGATCGACGGGCGCCCGCACGAGATCCGCCCGTTCCGCTATCGCGTGATCGGGACGCTGGCCAGCATCGGCCACCATACCGGCGTCGGCGTCGTGTTCGGGATTCGCGTCCGCGGCCTGCTCGCCTGGCTCATGTGGCGCAGCTACTACTGGAGCCGCGTGCCCGGCATCGGCGGGAAGGCGCGGGTCGGGCTCGACTGGTTCCTGACCGCCCTGTTCGGATCGGACCCCGTGCAGCTCAAGGTCGACTACGGTGACGACGGCGGCATGGGGCCGTCCGGCCGGCGGCGCGCCCGTCCGCGCGCGGTCGACCCGCGCGCCTGACGCTCGCTAGACTCGGCATCGATGTCACGCGAGGAGCGGCGCCAGTACGAGCGCATGATGCGCAACATGGAGCGCGGCCCTGCGCTGCCTCCGGCGGCGAAGGCGCGCGCCGAGCGCAATGCGGCCCGACGTGCGCGCCGCAAGGCCAAGGCCGATCCGCCGGGCGCGTTCACCCGCCGCTTCGTCATCCGCTCGCTCGTCGCCGCGTTCTTCATCGGCTTGATCGCCTTCAGCCTGCAATGGCCAGAGATGCCACGCGCCCTCTACGTGGGCCTCGCCGCCGGCGGCATCGTGCTGCTGCTGCTCGTCGGGTTGCGCCTGGTCCAGCGGCGGGTCGCCTCGCGGTCGCCGGAGGAGGCCGCGCCCACCGATTGACCGGCGGACAGACGGCCGGTGACAATGGCCGTCTCGCAGCCGCATCGGAGACGGACCATGGGCGATCGCGATCTGGAGCCCGCGTCGGACGACGCGCACGGCAGGTTCTCCAAGGGCCAGGAAGAGGCCGGGGAGACCGCCGAGAAGCAACACCGCGGCGACTTCGCCGAGGGCCAGCAGGCAGGCCACTCGAGCGTCCACGACGAGCGACACGGCGACTTCGCCGAGGGACTCGAGCACGAGCCGCACGAGCATGCCGACGAGAAGCGCGGCGACTACGCGCGCGGCCTCGAGCGCGAGCCCGGCCGCGATCCCGACTGACGGCGCCGCCGAGCTCCGAGCCGTCGTTCGATCCTGGCTGCTCGGAGCGGCTGAACGCATCATCGCGTCGGCCGACGAGCTGACCGAGCTCGACGCGCGGATCGGCGACGGCGATCACGGCATCAACCTGGCGCGCGGCATGGTTCGCGTCCGGGAGGTGATCTCCGGCGCCGAGGACACGGCCCCGTCGGAGCTGCTGCGCAACAGCGGGCGGGCACTGGTGTCGTCGGTGGGCGGTGCCTCCGGCCCCCTGTACGGCACGTTCCTGCTGGAGGCAGCGGAGGGGGTCGCGGCCGAGGCCGCCGCGCCGGCGCGCGAGCCGATCGCGGCGCTCGCCCCCGCGTTCGCTCGAGGCGTGGCGGGCATCGGCCGGCGGGGGCGCTCGACCATCGGTCAGAAGACGATGCTCGACACGCTCGTCCCGGCCGCCGAGGCGCTCCGCCGCGGGGCGGCGGAGCCGCAGGCGACCGGGCCGGCGGCGAGGTCGATGGTTGCCGCCGCAGAGGAGGGATGCGAGTCGACTCGCCCGATGATCGCGCAGCGCGGACGGGCGAGCTACCTCGGCGAGCGGGCGATCGGTCACCTGGACCCTGGCGCCGTCTCGGCGCTGATCGTGGTCGAGGCCCTGGCGGCCGCGCTGGAGGATCAGCCAGCCGAGACGGGGGAGCGGCTCAGGCGGTAGCCGAAGCCGTACTCGGTGCCGATGTACTCGGCCCCCTCCGCCGCTTCCGCGAGGCGGGCGCGGAGGCCGCGGATCGCGGTCCGCAGGAGCGGCAGCTCGTCGGAGTACTCCGGGCCCCAGGCGTCGTGAAGCAGCTGACGGTGGCTCACGAGCCCGCCGCGATGGCGCGCCAGGCTGGCCAGGAGGCGGAATTCGGTCGGCGTGAGATGCACCTCGCGTCCACGGACGAGGACGCGGTGCGCCTCCACGTCGACGACGAGGTCCTGGTGGTGGATGACCTCGCGGTCCCCGTCGGCGGACGGCGTCGACGCACGGCGCAGGGCCGCCTGGACGCGAGCGAGGAACTCCCGGAAGGAGAACGGCTTCGTGATGTAGTCGTCCGCGCCGAGCTGCAGACCCCGGATCCGCTCCGACTCCGCGCCGAGCGCCGAGACGAACAGGATCGGCACGGTCGTGAGCTCGCGAATGCGCGCGCACACCTCCCAGCCGTCGAGGCGGGGAAGCCCGATGTCGAGCGTCACGAGCGCCGGCTGCCACTCGTACGCGGCCCGCAACGCCTCCGCGCCATCGGTCGCGACACGCGTCTCCATGCCGGCTCGCTCGAGCCACAGGACGAGCAGGTCGGCGAATTCCGGCTCGTCCTCGACGACGAGGATGCGGCGGCTCATGCGGAAGCCCCCGTCCTTCCGGCGAGCGGGAGCCGAACGACCACCGCGGCGCCCTCGGACCGATCCGGATCGAACGAGATCGTGCCCTGGTGCGCCTCGACCAGCCGCCGGCTGATGGCAAGCCCGAGCCCCGATCCTCGAACGCCTCGCTCCCGGGCGTTGCGTGCGCGGTGGAACTGCTCGAACACGAGGTCGCGCTCGTCCGACGGCACGCCGAGGCCGTCATCCTCGATGCGAATGACCGCGTCGCCGCCCTCGACGCGCACGCTGACGCTGATCTCGTCGCCGGCGGCGCCGTACTTCACCGCGTTCGAGAGCAGGTTGTCGATCACCTGGCGCAGGCGGTCCCGATCCGCCATCGGCGCCGGCATGTTTGGTTGGAGCTCGACCCGAAGGCGCCGATCGCCGGCGCGCACCGCAAGCTCGGCCACCGCTTGGTGCACGAGTGATCCCAGCTCGACCGGCGCGAGGTCGAGATCCAGCCGATCGGCCGCGAGCTGCGTCGAGTCGATGATCTGCGCCACGAGTCCACCGAGCCGATCTGCCGTCGCGTCGATTCGCTCGAGGTAGGTTCGGGCGGTGGCCGGATCGGGGCGGAGATCGAGCAGCGTCTCGACGTAGCCCTTGATGAGCGCGATCGGGGTTCGCAGCTCGTGGCTCACGCTCGCCAGGAAGCCGCGCCGCAGCTCCGCGAGGCGGGCCAGCTCGCTCGTGTCCCGCAGGATCGCCACCGCCTGCGGCCGTCCGTCCGGAGAACGGCCCGCCACCGCATAGCTTCCGACGACCGTGGTCCCGGCGATGGACCGCTCCGCACCGTCGACCCGATCGCCGCCGGCGAGAACGCGGCCCAGCGGACAGCGGCCCGCGCACGGAAGCGGCGGCTCGCCGTCGAGCTCACAGCCGAGCGCCTCGTGACACGACATCCCTTCGAGGTGGTCAGCCACGCGACGCAGCATGCGCTCCGCCGCGGGGTTCGCTCGACGGACACGTCGATCGGCGTCGACCACGACGACGGCGTCGGTGGCGCCCTGGATGATCGCCGCCAGCTCGCCGCGCTCTCGCTCGAGCGTCTCACGCAGCATGGCCCCTCGCAACGCGATGGCGAGCTCGTGCCGCACGAGCGTCAGGAAGCGGCGGGCCACGACGTCGATCGGGCGATCGGCGTCGAACGCCAGCGCCACGGATCCGACGTCCTCGAGCTCCACCGCGATCCACGAGCCGTCCGCCAGCCCGCGATCGGGATCCGGCCGCTCGGCCGGTGGCTCGACCGGCCCGGTGGTCGCCACGAGCGCGGCCGCCGTCGCGCCGGGCCGAACCAGCCAGAGGGCCCCACCGACGGCGTCGCAGACGTGGACGAGCTCGTCGAGCACGGCTTGCGACATCGAGTCGGGAAGCGCATGCGTCGCGAGCAGCTGGCTCAGCTGGTAGTGGCTGAAGATCGTATCGGCGGCGCGCTGCGCCTCTCGAAAGATGCGGGCGTGCTCGTCCGACGGCGCGCGTGAGCCGTCGAGCGCCACGGCCATCAGCCCGGCGTCCGGAGTGCCGAGGGGGCCAACGCGCGGATGAGCAGGAAGCACGAGGCCGCTCCGGGATCCAGGTGCCCCCGCGAGCGCTCGCCGAGTCGCATCGCCAGCCCGCGTCGCGCGACGAGGGGCCGGGTGCTGCGCATGCCGTCGCGCGCGGCCGCGACGGCATCGCGGGTCGCATCGCTCAGCGATGCCCGCCGCGCGGCGGCACGCTCGAGCGCATCGGCGGCCGGGGCCAGCGCGTCGTAGATCGTCTTGTCGCCGACACCGCACCGGCCCCGCCGAGCCAGTCCCGCCGCCGCGGCACGCACGAGCGTGGCGAGGTCGTCCACGCCGAGCGCTTCGCGGTCCCGGGCCGCGAACCCGGCCTCCAGGAACGCGGTGCCGTACAGCGGCCCCGAGGCTCCCCCGACGCTCGACACGAGCGCTCCCCCCACGGTGGACAGCACGCCGCCCACGGAGTCGGGCGGATCGGCCGCCAGCGCCTCCTCGACCGCGGCGAAGCCGATGAGCAGGTTGTCCCCGTGATCGCCGTCGCCGAGCTGCGCGTCGAGCCTGGTCAGCAGGGCAGCGTGGCGGCGGACCGCCGCGGCGCAGCGATGGATGTACTCGAGTGCCGATCGAGCGTCCACCTTCGTCACGGGCTCGGCGACGGGAAGCATGGTTCGTGGAGTCTAGCCACCCCGTCGAGACCGTCTCAAGCCCGGATCGCACCGGAGTCCGCACACTCTCCTCACCGGATCCTCATGGTCGCGACCTAGGATCGGAAGCCATGGTCAACCTCGTGCTGGTGGGGCACAGCCAGCGGTTGCTCGAGGCTCTGATCGAGCTCGTCGAGCAGACCATCGGATCCGGTCCCACCTGCCTCGCCGCCGGCGGCACCGAGGACGGTCGACCGGGCACGAGCCTCGCGCGGCTCCAGGCAGCGCTGGGTGCTGCGCTGAGCCGCACCGACGACGCGTGCCTCGTGCTGTACGACACCGGCTCTGCGTGGCTGACCATCGAGTTCGCGCTGGACGAGCTGCCGAGCAGCGCTCGGGCGCGCGTCGCGGTGAGCGACGCGCCGCTTGTCGAGGGGACGCTCGCCGCGGCGGCTCGCGCCGCCGAGCGTGCCGCACTCGACGAGGTGCGCGAGGCGGCCGAGGCGGCCATCGTCGCGGACAAGCGTCCGGCTCAGCCGGGCGGCGGCCGCCCCGACGTCCGACTGCCGGCCTGAGGGATCGCGGGGAGAGAGGAGGAGGCACCGCACGAGGGAGCCACGGAACGCGCGGCGGACCGCTGAGGGACGCCGCCCGCATCGGAGGGATGCACCAACGCTCGCATCATCAGGAGAGCCAGATACATGGAGACTTTCACCGCCGAGCTCATCGGCACGGCGATTCTCATCATCCTCGGCGACGGCGTCGTCGCCGGCGTCCTGCTCGCGCGCTCGAAGGCACAGAACGCAGGCTGGATCGTCATCACCGCCGGGTGGGGGTTCGCGGTCGCGGTCGCGGTCTATGCGGTCGGCACCATCAGCGGCGCCCATATCAACCCGGCCGTCACCATCGGCCAGCTGGCCATCGGCGCCATCTCCATCGACCAGGCGCTGCTGTACTGGGCCGGCCAGTTCGTCGGCGCGTTCCTCGGCGCGATCGTCGTCTTCATTCACTACCTGCCGCACTGGGGCGTGACCGACGACCCCGGCCTGAAGCTCGCCGTGTTCAGCACCGGCCCGGCGATCCGGAACCCGGTCAGCAACACCGTCAGCGAGATCATCGGCACCTTCATCCTCGTCTTCGGCGTGTCGGCGATCCTGCAGCCGAACAACGAGGTCCAGGCGCTCGGCGCGCTGCTCGTCGGCATCCTTGTGTTCGGCATCGGCCTCTCGCTCGGCGGCCCGACCGGTTACGCGATCAACCCGGCCCGAGACCTCGGCCCGCGCATCGCGCATGCGATCCTGCCGATCCCCGGAAAGGGCACGTCCGACTGGGAGTACTCGTGGGTTCCGGTCGTCGGTCCACTGATCGGCGGCGTCCTCGGCGCCCTCGCCTTCCAGTTCCTGTTCACGAACTACCTGCTGGCCGGGTGAGGACATGAAGAAGCTCATCAACGCACCCGACGCCGTCGTCGACGAGGCGTTGGCCGGCATGGTGGCGGCGCACGGTGACCTGCTCAAGGTCGTCGAGCCGAACGTCATCGTCCGCGCCGACGCCCCCCGGCAGGGCAAGGTCGGGGTCATCTCCGGAGGCGGCTCGGGCCACGAGCCAATGCACGGGGGCTTCGTGGGCATGGGCATGCTCGACGCCGCCTGCCCGGGAGCCGTCTTCACCTCGCCCGTCCCGGATCAGATGCTCGCCGCGACGAAGGCGGTCGACGGTGGCGCCGGCGTGCTGCACATCGTGAAGAACTACACCGGCGACGTCATGAACTTCGAGCTTGCCGCCGAGCTGGCGCAGGCCGAGGGGATCGAGGTGGCGAGCGTCGTCATCGCCGACGACGTCGCCGTCCAGGACTCCCTCTACACCGCGGGCCGCCGCGGCGTGGGAGGGACCGTGCTGGCCGAGAAGATCGTCGGGGCGGCCGCGGAGGAGGGACAGGATCTCGCCGCGGTGACCGCGCTGTGCCAGCGTGTCCAGGACAACGTGCGCTCGATGGGCATGGCCCTGACGAGCTGCACCGTCCCGGCCGCCGGCAAGCCGACCTTCGAGATCGGCGACGACGAGATGGAGGTCGGGGTCGGCATCCACGGTGAGCCCGGGCGCGAGCGGCGCAAGCTGGCGAGTGCCGACGAGATCACCGAGGCGCTCATGAACCCGATCCTCGACGATGGCGGCTTCGGGCAGGGGGACCGGGTGCTCGCCTTCGTAAACGGCATGGGTGGCACGCCGCTGCTCGAGCTGTACGTCGTCTACAACAAGGTCGCGGCGATGTGCCGCGACCGCGGCATCACGATCGAGCGCAACCTCATCGGGTCGTACATCACGAGCCTCGAGATGGCCGGCACGAGCATCACGCTGCTCAAGCTGGACGACGACCTCGTTCGGCTGTGGGACGCGCCGGTCAACACCGCCGCCCTCCGGTGGGGCGTGTGACGGGGCCGCGATGAGCGCCTTCGACAGCGCCGCGCTGCGACGCTTCGTCGACCTCTTCGCGGACCGCCTCCGCGAGCGCCGGGACGAGCTGACGCAGCTCGACTCGGCGATCGGGGATGCCGATCACGGCACGAACATGGACCGCGGGTTCACCGCGGCCCGTGGAAAGCTCGCCGAGCTCGATGCGTCGGCAGACCTCGGCGCACTCGCCAAGACGGTCGGGATGACCCTCATCTCGACCGTCGGCGGTGCCTCCGGACCGCTGTACGGCACCTTCTTCCTGCGCCTGTCCACCAGCTTCGGCGATCGTGCCGAAGCCGGACCGGCGGAGCTCGGAGCGGCGCTGCGCGCCGGTCTCGAGGGTCTCGTGCAGCGAGGGAAGGCCGAGCTCGACGACAAGACCATGGTCGACGCCATCTCCCCGGCGGTGGACGCGTACGACGCGGCCGCCGGCGATGGCATCGGTCCGGCCCTCGAGGCCGCCGCCGAGGCGGCCGCCACGGGACGGGACCGCGTGACTCCGCTCGTCGCCCGCAAGGGCCGCGCGAGCTACCTGGGAGAGCGCTCCGCGAACCACCAGGACCCCGGGGCGACCTCCGCCACGATCATGGTCGAGGCTCTCCGCGACGCCGTTGCCGAGGGCTGAGACCAGCAGAGACAGCACCAGAAAGGAAGGAAGCGATCGAATGGCCAACTACGTCCTGGCGCTTGACCAGGGGACCACGTCGAGCCGCGCCATCCTCTTCAACGCGGACGGAACGATCCACACCTCCGCCAACCAGGAGTTCCCGCAGATCTACCCGTCGCCCGGCCACGTCGAGCACGACCCCGAGGCGATCTGGGACTCCCAGCTGGCGGTCGCGAAGAAGGTCATGGCCGATGCGGGGGCAACCGCCGACGACATCGCCGCCATCGGCATCACCAATCAGCGAGAGACCGCGGTCGTCTGGGAGAAGAGCACCGGCAAGCCGGTCCAGAACGCGATCGTGTGGCAGAGCCGCATCACCGCCGGCTACTGCGACGAGCTGAAGGCTGCCGGTCACGAGCAGCTGTTCCGTGACCGGACCGGCCTGCCGATCGATGCGTACTTCAGCGGCACGAAGATCCGCCACATCCTGAAGAACAACCCGGGCGCCCAGGAGAAGGCCGAGGCCGGCGAGCTCCTGTTCGGGACCGTCGACTCATTCCTCATCTGGCGCCTGACCGAGGGCAAGGTCCACGTCGCGGACTACTCGAACGCGAGCCGGACGCTCCTGTTCAACATCCACGACCTCGACTGGGACGACGAGCTGCTCGGCATCATGGGCGTGCCCCGGTCGATGATGCCCGAGGCACGCCCGTCGAGCGAGGTCTACGGCGAGACGACGCTCCTCGGCGGCTCCATCAAGATCGCCGGCTGTGCCGGCGACCAGCAGGCCGCGACGTTCGGCCAGGCCTGCTTCGACGTCGGCATGGCCAAGCAGACCTACGGGACCGGCGCCTTCATGCTCATCAACACCGGGGAGGAGGCGGTGCCGTCGAAGAACGGCCTGCTCACCACGATCGCATGGGGGTACGACGGCAAGGTGACCTACGCCCTCGAGGGATCGGTCTTCATCGCCGGCGCGGCGGTTCAGTGGATCCGTGACGGCCTGCGGGTCATCACCAACTCCGCCGACGTCGAGAAGCTCGCGGGCAAGGTGAGCGATACCGAGGGGGTGTACATGGTGCCCGCGTTCGTCGGCCTCGGGGCACCGTACTGGGATCAGTACGCCCGCGGCGCGATCGTCGGCCTCACCCGTGGATCCACGATCGAGCACATCGCTCGGGCCACGGTCGACTCGATGGCCTACCAGACCCGCGAGGTCCTCGAGGCCATGGAGGCCGACTCCGGAGTCAAGCTGAAGGAGCTGAAGGTCGACGGCGGTGCGGTCGTCAACAACGACCTCATGCAGTTCCAGGCCGACATCCTCGGCGTCGCCGTGGAGCGGCCACAGGTCTCCGAGACCACGGCACTGGGAGCGGCGTACCTGGCCGGCCTGGCCGTCGGGTTCTGGAAGGACACCTCGGACGTGACGAACAACTGGGCGCTCGACCGTCGCTTCGAGCCCCAGATGGACGAGGATCGGCGCGAGAAGCTGTTCCGCGGCTGGAAGAAGGCGGTGCAGCGCGCGCTGGACTGGGAAGAGCACTAGGCTGTTCGTGAGCGCCGGAACCGATGGCCCGGAGCCGCCCGGCTCCGGGCCCGCCCGGCATGACAGGGAGTACAGCCCGTGAGCGACGAGGCCGCGTCGGCGGTGGGTATCGTGGTCGTGTCCCACTCGGCCGAGGTGGCCGATGCCACGGTCGGGCTCGTCCGCCAGCTGGCCAACCTGGCCGACGGCGGGCCGCGCCTCGTCGCCGCGGGAGGACTGGCCGATGGAACCGTCGGGACCGACGCGGTGCGCATCGCCGAGGCCATCGGCCGGGCCGATGCCGGACTGGGAGTCGTGGTCATGGCCGATCTCGGCAGCGCCGTACTCTCGGCCTTCACGGCGCTCGAGGAGCTGCTGCCGCCCGATGCCGCGGCGCGGACCGCGATCTCCGGGGGCCCGCTCGTCGAGGGCACCTTCGTCGCCGCGGTCCAGGCGGCCGCCGGTGATGGGGTCGAGGGGGTACGGGCCGCCGCCGACGAGGCGGCGGGCATGGACAAGCTCGGGGACCGTCGGTGAGCCTCCTCCTCGGCGCGCTCATCGGCTACCTGCTCGGGGCGGTGCCGTTCGGGCTTCTCGTCGGGCGCGTGACGCGCGGCATCGACCTGCGCGAGTACGGCTCTCACCGGACCGGTGCGACGAACGCCCTGCGCACCCTCGGCCTGCGGGCCGCCGCACTCGTCTTCCTGCTCGACGTTGGCAAGGGGGTTGCGGCCGTGCTCGTCGTCCGGTTGGTGTTCGGCGACGATCCGATGGTCGAGTGGGCGGCCGCGCTGGCCGGCTTCGCCGCCATCGTGGGCCACAACTGGTCGGCCTTCATCGGCTTCACCGGCGGACGTGGGGTCGCCACCTCGGCCGGGGCACTCGGCGCGATGAGCCCCATCACGATCCTCGTGCTGGCGCCCATCGTCGTCGGCCTCATCTGGCGCACGCGTTACGTTTCGCTCGGGTCGATCACCGGCGGCCTCCTCGCGCCGGTCATCACGGCGCTGCTGTGGCTCATCGGCCTCGCCAGCGTGCCGGCCATCGCGTATGCGACGGCGTCGGGCCTGCTCGTCACGGCCGCGCACGCCGACAACATCGCCCGGCTCCGCGCCGGGACGGAGCGAAAGATCGGACAGAAGGAGATGGTGAGCACCGATGGCCACCGCTGAGATCGAGGTTCGCAACCCGTCGGGGCTTCACGCGCGCCCGGCGGCGACGTTCGTCCGGGCGGCGGGCGGCTTTGCCTCCGACGTCCGCGTCACGAACCTCACGCGCGACGGCTCCAAGTCGGCCAGCGCCAAGAGCGTGCTCGGGGTGATGGCGCTCGGGGTCGCGCGCGGCCATCGGATCCGCCTCGACGCGGACGGAGACGACGCCGATGCGGCCGTGACGGCTCTCGCGCAGATGGTGGCTGCCGGACTCGGCGAGGAGGTCGATGACGACTGACCGGCGCACCCGCGACGAGGGGCCGGCGAGCGAGGCAGCTCGGCCGGCGCGCATCGGCTCGCCCGCCAACCTGCTCGGGATCGCCCGGATCGGCGCCACCCCGGTGGTCATCGCGCTCATGCTCCTCGGTGGGCCGGGAACGGGCGTCGCCGCCTTCGTCCTCTTCGCGGCTGCGGCATGGACCGACTTCTTCGACGGCTGGGTGGCCCGCCGGCGGGGTGAGGTCTCGCCGCTCGGCGTGTTCATGGACCTCACCGCCGACAAGGTGCTGGTTGCCGGGGTGCTCGTCGCCATGGTCGAGGTCGGCCTGCTGCCGACCTGGATGGTCGCGACGATCGTGGTGCGGGAGCTCGTCATCGCCGGCGTCCGGCAGATGGCCGCCGCCGAGGACGTCGTCATCGCCGCCCGGCCGCTCGGCAAGGCCAAGACGTTCACGACGCTGGCCGGCATGGCGCTCCTGCTGCTCGCCTTCGACGCGGCCACCGGCGGACCGATGGCGGCCACCGGGCTCGGGCCGGCGAGCCTGGTCGCGGGATTCTGGGTCATGGTCGTCGCCACGGTGCTCACGGTCGTCTCCGGCTGGGACTACCTCAAGGGAGCGCTTCCACTCCTTCGAGGCCACCGGCCATGAGCCAGCCGATCGAGGTCGAGGTCGCCGTCATCGGGGGCGGTGCGACCGGCGCCGGCGTGTTGCGCGACCTCGCCATGCGCGGCATCAGCGCCGCCCTCGTCGAGCGCGGCGACTTCGCCTCCGGCACGAGCGGGCGCTACCACGGCCTCCTCCACTCGGGGGCCCGCTACATCGAGAGCGACCCGGTGTCGGCCCGTCACTGCATCGAGGAGAACGCGGTGCTGCGCCGGATCGCGCCGGGCACGATCGAGCCCACCGACGGATACTTCGTCGCCACGCCCGGCGATCCGGACGACTACCTGGAGCGCTTCCCGCACGGTTGCGCGGCCGCCGGAATCGAGGCGGAACCGGTCTCGCTCGACGAGCTCTTCCGTCGTGAGCCGCTCCTCAATCGCGAGATCCGCGCGGCCTACCGGGTCCCCGACGCGGCCCTCGAGCCCTGGGAGCTCGTCGACGCGACGCTCGCCAGCGCGCTCGAGCACGGCGCGCTGGCGTACCGCTACCGCCCGGTCGTCGGCTTCGAGCGAAGCGCCGATGGCTCGGTGGCGGCCGTTCGGACCCGTGACCCGCGGAGCGGCGACGAGCTCACCATCGGCTGCCGCGCCGTGATCTCGGCGGCCGGCGCGTGGGCCGGCCAGGTCGCGGCGCTCGCCGGCGCCGAGCTTCGCATGAGCCCCGGCAAGGGCTCGATGCTCATCCTGAACCGGCGGATGACCGCCGCCGTCGTCAACCGTTTGGCACCGCCGGGCGATGGCGACATCCTCGTGCCGGTCCACACGGTCTGCATCCTCGGCACGACGGACATCACGGTCGAGAACCCCGACGACGCCCGGGTGACCGACGACGAGGTCGACGGACTGCTCGCCGACGGCGAGCGCCTCGTTCCGGGCATCTCCGAGGCACGGGTCCTCCGTGCCTATGCCGGCTCGCGGCCGCTGTACGACGCGGTCGACGTCGTCGCCGGCCAGCCGCACGAGGAGTCTCGCGAGATCAGCCGCGCGCACCACGTGATCGACCACGGCGCGCGCGACGGGGTCGCGGGACTCTGGAGCATCGTGGGCGGCAAGCTCACGACCTACCGGCTCATGGCTCGCGACGTGGTCGACGCGGTTGCCGCATCGCTCGGCAACGACGCGCCCTGCCGCACCGCGGACGAGCCATTGCCCGAGCCGGCCGGCCGTCGACCGTACTGGCTCGGGGACCGGCTCGCCGCCATCGAGGCGGCGGGCGGTGGAGACGCCGACCTCGTGTGCGAATGCGAGATCGTCACGCGCGACCGGCTGGCCGCGGCGATCGACAACCGTCCCGACTCGTCGCTCGACGACCTGCGTCGCACCACCCGCCTCGGCATGGGACCCTGCCAGGGCGCCTTCTGCATCCCGCGGGCGGCCGCGATGCTCGACGAGCGGCGCGCCGAGGGAAGGCTCGCACCAGTGGCTCCATCCGCGAACGCCGCGCTGCGGTCGTTCGTGGGGGACCGCTTCCGCGGCACGCGCCCGATCGCGTGGGGCGACCAGCTGACGGAGCTCTGGCTGTCGGCGGGCATGTTCCGCGGCACGCTCGCCGCCGATGCGCTGATCGACGCCACGCCCGAGAACGCGAGCGATGCCGCAGGCTGACGTCGTCGTCATCGGCGCCGGCCTCGCCGGGCTGTCGTGCGCAGCCGAGCTGGCCGAGCGCGGCGCACGGGTCTTCCTCGCGGCGAAGGGCATGGCCACCACGCACTGGACGCATGGCGGGCTCGACCTCGCCGCGACGCCGGGCGCCCCGAGCATTCGCGAGGCGATCGCGGGCCTCTCCGCCACCGCGGGCCATCCCTATGCGCGCCTCGGATCCGAGGTCGACGGCGCCGTAACCGGTCACCTCGATCGGCTTGCCCGGGCCGGCCTGCCGATGGCGGGATCCGTGGACGACCGGCTCGTCCCCATTCCGACCGCGATCGGTGCGCTGCGACCGGCCGCCATCCTGCCTGCGGCGCAGGCGGCCGCGCTGGCGCCATGGAGCGGCGACGGACTGCTGCTCGTCGGGTACGCGCGCTATCGCGACGCGTGGGCGGGGTACGCGGCCCGGAATCTCGCGGCCGCGGACTGGCCGAAGGGCCCGCGCGAGGTTCGTGCGGTGGAGGTCGAGCTGCCGCAGGCCCGTGAGCTCCACAACCTGAACGCACGAACCCTGGGCCTCCTCTTCGACGACCCGACCTGGCGCCGGCAGGCGCTGCGCGCGGTCGCCGCGGCCGTGCCGGCCGGTTCGTGGCGGATCGGCCTGCCCGCCACGCTCGGAATCCGCACGCACGCCGACGCGCTGGCCGAGGCGGAATCGTCGCTGGGTCATCGGGTCGTGGAGATTCCGAGCCTGCCTCCGTCGGTGCCGGGCATCCGGCTCTACGAAGCGCTTCGGGCCACCATCGACCGCGCCAAAGGTCGCCTCCAGATCGGCTTCGACGTCGCTCGCGTGGAGCGTCACGGACGCCGGGTCCGGGCGATCCACACCGGCGCCGCGGCTCGAACGTTCCGCGTCGGCGGCGACGAGTTCGTCCTGGCCACCGGCGGAATCGGCGGCGAGGGGATTCGCGCCCGCCGCGACGGCCGCCTGGTCGAACGTGTCTTCGGGCTCCACGTCACGGCTCCGCCCCGCGACCGGTGGTTCGACGACGACGCGCTCGCGCCGCATCCGGTCGAGGCCCTCGGCATCGCGACCGACGAGCACCTGCGGCCGCTCGACGCCTCCGGCGACGTGGAGCTCGAGAACGTGCACGTGATCGGCTCCGCGCTCGCAGGGATGCACTACCTCGCCGAGCGCTGTGGCGACGGGGTCGCGCTGGCGAGCGCCCACCGAGCCGCGCGAACGGT
>DATLGA010000015.1:0-9339 GCA_035540715.1 Candidatus Limnocylindrales bacterium
CGCGCTCGATGCTCGCGGCGGCGAGATCGGTGCGTCCCTGCGCAAGCCGCAGCATCGAGAGCATCGGCTCCGGATCGATCCCCAGCGCGTGTGCCCGCGCGACCGCTTCCTCGGCGGCCACCAGGTCACCCCGGAGCAGGCGCAGCTCACCGATGCGGTAGAACGCCTTGCCGGCGGCGGCCGGCATGAAGCCGGCCAGCTCGACCGATGCCTGGCGCGCCTCGGCCTCCGCCTCGAGCCAGGCCCCGCGGAACTGCTTGATCTCCGATCGGAACAGGCGGCACATGCCCGGGTAGCCGTTGATGCCCTCTCGCCGGCACCAGCGGTCCTGCGCCTCGGTCCAGCTCGCCGCTCGTCCCCAGTCGCCGAGTGCGGCGCAGGTTTCGATGCTCGTGCAGCACACTCCACCCGCGGTGCCGGCCTCCAGCTCGCCGCCGACCGCCGCCACGGTGGCCTCGTCGATCAGCGCCAGCCCCTCCTCGACCCGCCCGAGCGCGACGAGCGCGAATCCCTTCTCGCTGCTCGCCATCGTGGCGAGGTCGCGGTCGCCGAGCCGCTCGCCGATCTCGACGGCGCGCGACGCCTCTTCGAGCGCCTCGCGCGGGTCACCGGTCAGTGCCGCGGCGAACGACCGGACCGCGGACAGGTAGCCGTGCCCCAGGTTCTCCGGCGTTCCCTCGACCAGGCGAGCGGCGCGGCTGAGCCAGGCCCGCGCGACGGCCATGTCGTTGCGCAGGACGTTGTCCCGGGCGAGCGCGATGGCCGACATACCCGCCGCGGCGGTGTCGCCCGAGCGAGAGGCCGCGCCGAACGCCCGCTCGCGGATCTCCATCGCCAGAGGCAGCTGGCCGGTCCACCAGGCCGCCTGGGCCAGGAGCTCGAGCTCCATCGGCGCAAGGCCGCCGGCGGCGTCCGCCTCCGACAGCAGGTCGAAGGCCTCGCGCCAGGCGTGCCGTGCGAGCGCCTCCCGGGCTCGGTCCACGGGCGAGGCGTCCTCCGCGCGGTCGGGTGCTCGGCGTTCATCGACCACGAACCCATTCTGCCCCGGCGCCACAAGCCCGGGCGGTGGCTCCGAGGACCGGCCGCGCCGCTGCGATCGTTCGTGACCGGCTCCGCCGCGATATGCTGCCGCCGACCGGGAGGTGTGAGGGCCCATGACCGCCACCGAGTTCGTGAGCATCGCGAACGAGATCATCTTCTTCGTGGTATTCGTGGTCACCGTCGCGCGTGCGGCGCGGCTGCGGACACCGCCGAGCATCGACATCGCGCTCCTCTTCGGCGTCATCGTTGCCGCCCAGCAGCTGGGCAACCTCTACGACCTGCTCGACCTGCAGGACACGTTCGCGGCGGCGAAGACGTCGATCGTCGTCGTGGCCGTTCTCCCCTATCTCCTGCTGCGCATCACCGACCACTTCGCGCCGCAGCGTCGGTGGTTCATGTTCGGGGCCCTGGCGATCACCCTGGCGGTTGCCGCGGTCGGCGTGACGAGCCCGATGGAGCTCCCCAACTCCGTCGCCGCGCTGCTCGTCGGGTGGTTCGCAATCGGCGGCGGCTACGCATCGGCCTCGTTTATCCGCCACGCACGGCGGGCCCCCGGCGTGACCGGGCGGCGGCTGACCGCCGCGGCGATCGGGTCCGGCCTGCTCGCGCTCGCGCTCGTGCTCGCCCTCATCGGGCTGGTCCTGCCGCCGATCCGCGAGTGGGGCGGGATCTTCTCCCAGCTCCTGGTCACCGCCGGCGGAATCGCCTACTACGTCGGATTCGCCACGCCCACCTGGCTCCGGCGGGCCTGGCAGGAGCCCTCCGTGCGGTCGTTCCTCGCACATTCGGCGGAGCTGACCCGGGAGCCGGACGAGCGAGCGATGGTACGACGGCTCGAGCAGCTCGCGGCCGAGGCGGCGGGCACGGCGACCGCCTCGATCGGCATCGCCTCCGACGACGGCACCACCCTGCGCTACCTGGCCCCCAACGACGAGGTCATCGAGGCACCCTCGGACCGGTGGCTGGCCGGGCGTGCCTACACCTCGGGCGAACCCGTCTTCTCGTTCGATCCTGCGGCGGACGATCCGGACAACGCCGCGTCGTACCGCGAGGCTGGGACCGCGGCGGTCATGGCGGCGCCGATCGTCGCCGGCGACCGGCGCTTCGGGACGCTCGTGATCTACGCGTCCCGCACCCCGGTCTTCGCGCACTCGGACATCGAGCTGACCGAGGTGCTGGCACGCCAGACCGGCGGCATTCTCGAGGCTCGCACGCTCCTGCGCGAGGCGGCCGATGTGCAGGCCCGCGACGCGGCCGCGCGGGCGAAGGAGGACTTCCTCTCCGCCGCGGCGCACGACCTGCGCACGCCGCTCTCGAGCATGGTGCTGCGGGTGCAGCTGCTGAAGAAGCGCCTCGAGCGGGAGGGGTCGCCGCACGTCGCCGCCGTGGACGCCGTCAACCTCGACGCAGCGCGCGTCGCCGACTTCGTCGACGACCTGCTCGATGCTTCCCGCGCCGAGCAGGGCCGTCTCTCGACCACCTCGGAGCCGATCGACCTCGCCGAGCTCGCCGAAGACGTCGCCGCGGGCTTCCCGGCCGATTCGCACCAGATCGTCGTCGAGGCCGAACCGGCGCCCGTCATCGGCGATCGGCGCCGGCTTCAACAGGTCATCGAGAACCTGCTCGGCAACGCCCGGAAGTACAGCCCCGACGGTGGACCGATCCGACTCACGGTGGCGCGTGCCGGCGATCTCGTCCGGACCAGCGTGAAGGACCGGGGCATCGGCATCCCGAGCGAGGATCTCCCGAAGCTCTTCCAGCGCTTCAGCCGTGGCGCGAACGTGGACGATCGGCGCTTCAGCGGACTGGGGCTCGGGCTCTACATCTGCCGGCGGATCGTCGAGGAGCACGGGGGTCGAATCTGGGCCGAGAGCGCGCTCGGCGCGGGCACCACCGTCTCGTTTGAGCTACCGTCGTCGGGGGCGCAACAGGAGCAAGGGGATGAGTGATCACGTCCTCGTCGTCGACGACGATCCGAGCATCACCGATGCCGTCCGCGACGGCCTCGAGTTCGAGGGCTACCGTGTCGCGACTGCTCGAAACGGCGCCGAGGCGATCGAGGAGGTCCGCTCGGATCCGCCGACGCTCATCCTGCTGGACATGCGCATGCCGGTCATGAGCGGCTGGGAGTTCGCGGCGCAGTATCGCGCCGGAGGCCACGAGGCCCCGCTCATCGTCATGACCGCGGCGGCGAACGCGAAGACGTGGGCCGACGAGGTCCAGGCCGATGCGGTGCTACCGAAGCCGTTCACGCTCGACGACCTCTTCGCGGCGGTCAACCAGCTGCGGATTCTCCCCGACTCCTCCGGGTAGGCCGGGCGACGACGAACGGCGAGGTGCCAGCGGCCCGATCGGATCTGGCACGTGCGGTGCATCGGTGGATGGGCGTCCAGCCGGAGGTCGGCGGACCGTGCCAGAAACCGACGACCTCTCAGGCGGCGGGAACGCCCCGCCTCGCAACCCCGGACTGAGCGGGAAGGCCCGGGGTTTCCACATGTCGAGGCGCCGGAACGAGCCCCGCACGGGTTGATCGACTCGGTACACTGTGCGGCGGACGCGGACCCGGTTTCCCCCACCGGCTCGCGCGTCTTCCACCAGTCCCGTTGGAGGGAGCTGCTGGAGGTGCCGGGGTGCGCTGTGCGTGCTCGGACGCACAAGGGTGCGCGCCCCGGCATCGCTCGTTCGCGCGGTCCTAGTGACCTTTCGGCTCGTCGTATCGACGCGGCCACTCACCACGCACGTGCTGCCGCTGCACCGGCGCGGATGGCGAGTCGTCCATTGACCACTCCGGCAGCGCGACGGGCGGACCGGGCAGGACCGCGACCTCCACGACCGGAGTCGACCGGAGGGGCCCGAGCAGCAAGCGCTCACCGGGGACCACCCGAGGCAGCGATGCCTGCCATCCCGCGGCCGCGGTCGCCAGGGAACCGCTCGGCGGCACACGGAACCAGCGCACGCCACCGGCCTCGATCGACATGAGGTAGGTCGACCCCGACGCCGTCGAGGCCATGATCGTGGCAACCATTGCGTCCTCCCGCTATGGGCGGAGTCTGCGCGCCCGCCGGCGCATCGGTCAATGCGTCACCGGCCAGGTGGTCCCTTGGCAGGCGTCGAGGACGTGATGCGCCGGGCCCGAGCCGCCGCTCGCGAGAAGGGGGTCGCTTCGACGCCGATGCCAGGGCTTGCTAGGCTGTCGTCGAGCGCCGAGGCACGAGGGCGATGCGACACAGCTGGCTCATCTGGATGGCGATCGTGGGGCTCGCGATCATGGGGTTCGAGAGCATCCTCGTCGCGCCCGCGTCGGCGTCGCTGGCCGAGGCGATCCTGGCCCGCTCGCTGAGCGGGGCCGAGCAGGTCGTCATCCAGGTGCTGCTCGTCGCGCTGTTCGTCACCCTCCTCGCCGCGAGCCTCCTCCAGGGGTCCCGCTTCGCGTACGTCACCGCCGTCGTCATCGGCGTCGTTCCGCTCGCCTGGTGGTGCTCGCTGGTCGCCGCGAACGACCCGCTGTGGCTCGACCACCTGACCGTCCGCATGGCGGCCACGTCCCTTCTCGTGCTGACAGGGCTCGGCCTCGACTGGAGCGCCTTCTGGCACCGCCGCGGAGGCGCCCTCAAGGCCTGACGCCGCCCGCCCCTTGACCGTCGAGCGCACGATACGAGTGCGAGGCCGATGCGCCGCATCGGCCGATCGGCGGAGGTAGCGCAACGATGGGCGACAAGGGACCTGGTTCGAAGAGCAAGGGCAAGAAGCCGAAGGGCAGCAAGAAGAAGTAGCCCGCGTGATCGACCCATCGGGCTCCGAGGCGAGACCCGACGATCACGAGCTGCTGGACCACGCGATCGAGCAGGCCCGCATCGGACGTGACGAGGGCGGCGTGCCGATCGGCGCCGCGCTCGTCGTCGACGGCCGGGTCCTTGCGGCCGGCCGGAACCGGCGCGTCCAGCAGGGCAGCGCGATCCGCCACGGCGAGACCGATGCGCTGGAGAACGCCGGCCGCCTGCCGGCATCGGTCTACCGGCGCGCGACCATGGTCACCACGCTGTCACCGTGCGACATGTGCACGGGCGCGATCTTGCTCTACGGGATCCGGCGCGTCGTCATCGGAGAGAACCGCACCTTCCTCGGCGGCGAGGAGCTGCTGCGATCACGGGGCGTGGAGATCGTCGTGCTGGACTCGCAGGAGTGCGTCGATCTCATGGCCGAGTTCATCGCTGCCCATCCGGACATCTGGAACGAGGACATCGGCGAGGATTGAGCGCGTCGAGCGTCAGCGCCCTTCCAACTGCTGGATGATCCCGTGCATATCGGCCTGCGACCAGCGCTCGGCGAGGCGCCCATCGACGGCGCGCCAGATGTGGATCGCACTCCACGAGACGCGCCGGCCGGTCGGCTGGTACCCGAACAGCTCGCCGTGGTGCGTTCCGGCGACGCGGCAGCGCGCGACGACGCGATCGCCCTCGACGATCCAGTCGTCGACCTCGAGCTCGACATCCGGCAGGCCGCCGGCAAGCCCGGTGAGGAACGCACGAAATCCGTCGCGGCCGACGCTCGGCGGCGTGCCGTGCTCGATGAAGTCATCGGCAACCAGCTCCTCGAGGGCATCGAGGCGCTTGCCGTTGATGATCTCGGCGTAGAAACGCTCGGCGAGCTCGCGGGGGGAGTGACTCATGCAGACGGCTCGAGCGGACACCTCATTCTGGTAATCCCGCGCAAGGGCACCGATGGGCGCGACCGATGAGCTGTCACATTCGCGTCCGATCGTGCTGACATGGATGAACGCCCGCGCCTCGTCAGCGTGAACTTCCGCCTCGCCTCCGAGGAGCTCGGCCTCTCCGTCGGAGTGCGGCTGCGGCAGCTCGACGGCCGCTGGATGGCCGTCGCCGACTTCGACGGTGAGCCCGAGGTCGGCATCGGCGGGTCGGCGCGGACGGCCCTCGCTGCCTCCCTGGCCAGCCTGGGCAGGCGAGCGTCCGCGGCGTTGATGGCCGATCCGGAGCTCATCGGCGTCAGCGCCAGGATCAGCCGCCCTGCCTGAGCCGCGTCGTAGGCTGTGCCATATGACCGACAGGCTCAGAGTCATCCTCGAGATCGGCAAGAAGCGCAGGGTCGTGGCGGGCGCGACGGATTGGCCGGGCCTCGACCGCTGGGGCACGTCCGAGCCCGACGCACTGGCAAAGCTGCGCTCCTACCTGGCCCGATACGTCGCCGTGGCCGAACGGGCCGGTTTGGCTGCCGAGCTCGCGGCCCAGGAAGACCTCGAGGTGGTCGAGCGCGTCCCCGGCTCGAGCTCGACCGACTACTTCGGCATCGCCCACGTACCGTCCGAGACCGAACGGCTGGTGCTGTCTGCCGAGGAGCTCGATCGGCGGCTGGCGCTGCTCGAGGCCTGCTGGGCTCACTTCGACGACACGGCGGCGCGCGTCAGCGACGAGCTCCGCCTGGGCCCACGAGGCGGCGGCTGGACCCGGGACGAGATCGTCCGCCACGTCTACGCGAACGAACCCGAGCAGTTCACCCGCAAGGTCGAGGTTCGCACGCCGAAGGAGGCCGTCCTGACACCTGGTGGGCTGGCGGTGCACCGCGAGCAGACGCTCGACGCGCTCCGCGCCTACAACGCCGATGGCAGGCCGGCGCGGACCTGGCCGATCCAGTTCCTCGTCCGCCGGATTGCGCACCACGTCATGGACCACGCCTGGGAGCTCGAGGACCGCGACCTGAGCGAGTGAGACGGCGACGCGGCCCGCTCAGGGCGCGATGAGCTCCGTGCGCAGCTCGTGGCTCTCGTCGGGCAGCCGTGCCTCGTACCAGATCCGATAGCCGCCACCCGGCAGCGCCAGGACGTCCAGGTACCGCACGTCGCAGACCGCGTCGTCGGCGACCTGCTCGAGCTCGCCGGGGCGGCGACCGGTGAGGCGCGCGAGGCCGGTGCGCTCGTACCAGTTCTCCTCCTTCGAAGCGCGGCCGTCGTAGGCGGCACGGCCGTCGGGAAGGACGGTCGTCAGCCGTGCGCCACGCTGGTCCCAGGTCCCGGGCCGCGGCGCGAGCGCCGTGCCGTGCCACTCCCACGCCACCCCGTCGGGGGAGGTGGCGTAGGCGGTGGTCATCCGGTCCTCCTCGTCGGGCTCGTCGAGCGGATGGCAGCAGATCCATGCCTGCCAGCCCCCGTCCGGCGTGCGTTGGACGATCGGGTCCTTCACGCCAACGGTGGCGTCGCCGGGGAAGACGGTCCGCGCCTCCGCATCCTGGAAGCCCGACGGATCATCGGCCTCGAGCAGGTCGATCCACCAGTGCTTGCTCGGTGGCTTGCTGGCGGAGCAGACGTAGAGGCGCCACCGGTTGTCATCGGTCCGGACGATGGCCGGACGCTCCATGGAGGCGGCGTCGAACCGGGACTGGTCGAGGTACGCGACGGTGGTGAGGTGCTCGCCATCCCGCGACCGAGCGACCACCGTGGAGCCGCGGCCGGCATGGCCACTTCGAGTCCGATAGGCGATCACGAACGAACCGTCCTCGTCCAGCGCGGCGCTCGACGCACCGGCCCACCAGCCCACTCCCGAACCGGGCGCGGGAGCAGCCACCACCGGAGTCCCCAGGCCGGGCAATGGGAAGTCCATGCGCCGACTGTAGCGAACTACGGCCTGTACGGGTGTCCACGGGTTGACACCGTCAAGGTCACCGGCCGGATGGCGCGATACCTCCATCGAGGCGCATACCGGCTCCATCGCTCCGAGCCGTGCGTTCTCGAACGCCTCGGTGCCGCAACGGGAGGAACGTGCGATGACCGCGTATCGGACCCCATGGGGCATGGGCGTTGCCGTCGCCGCGGCGGTGAGCGTGATGGCCGGCTGCGCCGGCGATGCGGCTTCTCCGAACGCCGCGGAGCCGGACGCCGAGGTCGTCATCGGACAGTTCTTCGAGGCATTCAACAACGAGGACGTGGACGCTGCAATGGAGCTGATGGCCGACGAGGTCGTGAGCTCCGACGACGGGCTGCTCACAACTCCCGAAGAGATCCGGACCAGCCTCCTCGGCGTCACCTTCTGCCCGATCGAGCTCGTTTCAGTGACGCCTTCGGGCAGCAACCTCCTCGTCCGGATCGAGTTCGCCGAGCGCGACGGGAAGGTGTGCCCGAATCAGACGGCGGGAGCGACGGACACCGTTGTGTTCGCGGTCGAAGGCGGAAAGATCACGCGCATTCCGTGATGCCGTCGGGCGTCCTTAGCCGAGGACGACCCCCCAGTACCGGCCGGTCGCCATCGCGACGACGGCGATCGCCAGGCCGGCGACCGTGACCCATCCGGCTCGAAGGAGCTCGGTCCGCAGCCGCATGAGGGTGGCCTGCTCGTCGCCGCTCGGAGGGCGCTGCTCCGTCATCACGGCGCCCATGAGCTCCGCGAGGCGCTCGGTCCGGGGAAAGACGTAGAGCGACCCGACCGCGAAGGTCAGGATCGCGGCAATCCCGCCCACCGTGAAGCCCAGCCGGTTCGCCGCCAGGAGGCGGGCGATGTCGAGGCCGTCCGTGGTCATCCACAGCAGGACGATGCCGCTGACGACGGTGAAGATCGCCGACCCGAGGATCGCCATCGGGAAGCGACCGTGGCGGATGAGGCGGAACATGAAGCGGCCGCCGTCGGGCCCGAGCGCTGCCGCCGCCGGCTGGAGGAACAGCACGTTGGTGAACACGGCGCCGACCCAGAAGGCGCCCACCCCGATATGAATCAGTCGCAGGATCAGGAGATCCACGGTCGTGCCCTCGCTCATCGAGACATCCGGTCAGCGGGCGCAGGATACGCCGCGCCGACCCAGCCGGAAGGAAGGACCGACATCCTGGCTGGACGTCCCGTAGGCCCAAAGGTCCCACCGGGCCACGGGCCGAAGCGCTGACGTCGGCTCAGGTCGACGGAGCTGCGCTCATCACGGTCGCGGTGATGCGGGGGCAGCGGTCGCACACGCCCGGCTCGATCTCCACGACGCCATCCGAGTCCCGCCGATAGAAGCGCTCTCCCAGGCGGGCTGCCCGGACGAAATCGACCAGGCCCCAGAGCCGCGGTCCCTGGGCGGTCGACGTTTCGACGGCGGTGACGTGGCAGTGCCCCGGCTCGACGCCGGCGGGATCCGACACGAGCCGGATCACCTCATGCCTGGCTGGCAGGCGGCCCCCCGATGCAAGTGGTGCGTAGCTGATCGAAGTGCACTCCACTCGGTCGGGCCGGAAACGAGTCTTGATAATAGTTGATTGCGCGGTACACCGGGCGGTACTATCGCCGGACTCTGGGTGGGCGGGCCGATGGGCGGAAA
>DATLGA010000016.1:0-14550 GCA_035540715.1 Candidatus Limnocylindrales bacterium
CGCTCGAGCAGCTCCGCCGTCCAGCGGGAGGCCCGATGCTCCTCGAACGCGATCTCCGGCGTCTCGTGAACGCGGTGCGACAGGTCGAGCGCCTCGGCCAGGACCGCATTCACGGCAGACTCCAGGTCACTCCGCTGCAACGTGGGCTCCGGCATGACACAGGCCTCTTCGCTACGGATCGCGACGTGCGAGGAACCACTCCACCACGCCGCCCAGGACGATCGTGAACATGGCGACCGGGACGCTGAGCACGCCGCCGAGCCGCAGCCCCGCGAGGGCCGCGACGACGAGGCCGACGAGGATCCCGCGCCGCGCGGCACGCCACCACGCGCCACGATAGACGATGCGCCGCCGTGCCACGAGCTCGCCGAGGAACGCGAAGGGCGTCACCAGCAGGCCCACCGAGGATGCCGCCAGCGCCACGCCGACGACGAGGTTGCGCGTCGCGTTCGGGCACGGCTGCGTCTCGGTCTCGGCCGGGCACGCGCTGCCGGCGAAGGCGACGAGCACGACCATGCCAAGGACGCCGAGCAGGAGCAGCACGCCGACGGCCGTGCGGTGCCGTCCGCTCATCGGGATGCGTCGGGACAGATCTCGCGGAACGGGCAGTAGCTGCAGCGCATCGGCGAGGGATCAGGATCGAAGCGGCCGGCCCGGACGCCTTCCGCCACGAGCGACAGCTTCTCCTGGGCCTTCTCGAGCCGTCGTTCCGAGGGCTCGGCACGGCCGACGATGCCCGACTCGAGGAAGTGCAGGGCGAGCTCGTCCGGCAGCGAGCCGTGCTGTGCCTCGTGCGCGAGGGCGTAGATCGCGAGCTGGAGCGACTCCCGTGCCCGGCGGTTCGCCGTCGCGAGATCGCGCACGTCGCTCGACTTGTAGTCGGTGATGACCACCCGGCCCTCGTCGTCACGGTCGACGCGGTCGTACCGACCGCGAAGGCGATCCGCCCCGAAGGCGACGGTGAAGTCCTGCTCGATCGCGGTCGGGCGGGCCGGCTCGCGCTGCTGGTCCTCCCAGAAGCGGGCGGCTGCCTCGTGCGCGGCGGCGCGTCGAGCCTCTTCGTGCTCGCGCGTGAGGAAGCCGGCCGACTCCCACGCCGCGTCGAGTGCCGCGTGCAGCTCGTCGAGCGACATCGCCCGCCCCGCGAGCTGCCGCCGATGGTAGGCCTGCACCGCGGCATGCAGCGCCCGGCCGTAGACCATCTGGTGCGTGACCGGCGTCGGGATCCGCAGGACATGCGCATAGCGATACTTCGCCGGGCAGTCGAGGTAGTCGTTGACCTGCCCATAGCTCAGCGAGAGCGGTCGATCCCCGAGCGCCGGCCGGGCCGGCGGCGTCGCTGCCGCGTCGGCGGGCGCGCCCGCGTGACGAGCGAGCCGCTCGAGCAGCGCCGGGCGGATCGCCTCGCCCGGCGTCGCGGGCGGCAGGTCGAGCGCCTCGGAGACGAACTGGCTGGCCGATCGGGCTCGGCGGCCGCCGTAGTCCTGCGCCCAGCTCAGCACGAGCTCCTCCTTCGCGCGGGTCATGCCGACGTAGAAGAGGCGGCGCTCTTCGGCGACATGGTGCTGCTCGTCCACGGCCGAGCCGCCCGACGGCTGCAGCTCCGCCGGCATCTCGAGCAGGTCCGGCCGATCGCGGCCGGGAAACCGATCCGGGACGAGCCCCACCATGAACACGACGGGGAACTCGAGCCCCTTGGCCTTGTGGTACGTGAGCACGTGGACCGCGTCTCCCTCGTCCGGATCGGCATCGGAGGTCGAGGGGTCATCCCCGGTCTCGATCAGCGTGTCGAGCTGGGCCACGAGGAACGGGAGGCGATCGTCTCGCAGCAGCGCGCCCTGGCGCCGGACGATGTCGAAGAACCGCGCGACGTTCGCAACGCGCTCCTCCCCCGTCTCTCGGGCCTCGTGGGCGAGCCGCGACAGCCAGCCCGAGCTCGAGATGAAGTGGTACAGCAGCTCGCCGCAGCTGCGCTCGGTGCTGATCGCGCGGTGCGCGTCGAGGCTGGCGAGCAGGCGCTGCACGACGTCGATGGCCCGCAGGCCGAACGGGGAATCCTCGGGATGCTCGGCGGCGTCCCGGAGCGCGGCCACGAGGCTGCTGCGGCGGCGGCGGGCACGGTTCATGGCGACGGTCACGTCCGCCGGCGCGAGGCCGAAGACCTCGCTCGTGGCGAGGTCGTAGACGCTGATCGAGTCGTCCGGGTCGTTGACGGCACGCAGGAAGCTGATGAGGACCCGGACCTCCGGCTGACGATAGAGGCCGGCCGTACCGCTGAATCGCCACGGAATGCGGGCGAGGTTGAGGGCCCGGATGTAGGGATCGGCGTCGCGGTTGCCGCGGACCAGGATCGCGTGATCGCCCGGACGGCGGCCGGCGCGCACCGAGTCGCGGATGCGGCCGGCCACCGCATCGGCCTCGTCGGAGCCGGTCGTGAAGCCGAGCAGCTCGATCGGCCCCGCGTCGGGCTCGGCACGCTCGAACTTCGATCGCGCGCGGAGGCGCTTGTCGAGGCCCTCCCGCGCCTCGAGCCGGTCGGGGTCGTTGTGGCGGATGAGCCGGTGCGCCGCGTCGAGGATCGGCTGGCGGCTCCGGTAGTTGTCGACCAGCACGACGCTCGTCGCCCTCGGATAGGTGTCGCGGAAGCCGAGGATGTTGCCGAGCGCGGCACCGCGGAAGCGATAGATGCTCTGGTCGTCGTCCCCCACCACCGTGACGTTGCCGTGCTCCGCGGCGAGCAGCTTCACCATCTGCCACTGGGCGTGGTTCGTGTCCTGGAACTCGTCGACAAGGATGTACCGGTAGCGGCGGCGCTCCTCTTCGAGGATCGACGGATGGTCGCGCAGGAGGCGCAGGGCCAGGCTGACCTGGTCGCCGAAGTCGATCCGATCGGTCGAACGCATGAGCCGTTCGTAGGCGGCGTAGGTCTCGGCAAGCTCGCGCTGGGCCGCGGCGCGCTCGGAGATGGCCGGGTCGTCCGGATGAGCGGCGGCTTCGGCCTCCAGCCGATCGACGGCCGCCAGGTACGCCTGCGGCGAGACGTCCTCGTCCCGCAGCCGGCTGATCAGCGTGACGAGCGCGGAGAGGAAGCGCGTCGGGTTGCCGAGCGGCCGGTATCGGTCCAGCGGCAGCTCGAACAGGTGCTCGCGCAGGAAGATGATCTGCTCGGCGCGGGACAGGACGGTCGAGCGATCCGACAGGCCGGCCTCGAACGCGTGCTCCCGCAGCAGGCGGTCCCCGAAGGCGTGGAAGGTCCCGATCTGCGCGTCGGAGTGGCCGTACGGGACGAGGCGGTCCACGCGCTCGAGCATCTCGAAGGCGGCCCGATCGGTGAAGGTGAGCGCCAGGATCTCCGACGGACGGGCGCGCTTCTCGGCGATGAGCCAGGCGATGCGCCGGGTGATGACGGTCGTCTTCCCCGTCCCGGCCCCGGCGACGATGAGCAGTGGTCCGTCCCCGTGCGTCACCGCCTTGCGCTGCCGCGCGGTGAGGTCGGCGAGCAGGGGCGGCTGGATGCGCAGGTGCGGCCTGCGTGGCCGGGACGCCGGGACCAGCTCCTCGAAGATGGGCAGCTGATCTGGCGACGGCACGACCGGTGGCATCTCGTCGATGGTAGCGGGTGACCGATTCACCCCGCCGTTATCAGCCGCTTATCGGACAGGTCGCGTGTCGCGCATCGCGACGGAACGCCGAGGTTCACGGATCACCGGGTCGCAGACAGCGCCGCCAGGATCGCCTCGGCATGACGGCGCGAGGTGCGCAGCTCGTCCCGCACGCGCGCGACGCTGCGCTCGCCGCGCATCGAGGTGACGCGCGCGTGGAGCGCCGACCACACGTCGGACGGATAGTCGATCCCGGGACCGATGTGCCGGAGCACCCCTGCAGACCGAAGCTGATCGATCGTCGCCGGCGGGATGCCGAGCCGTGCGGCGAGGCCATCGACCCGTGGCGGCTCGGCCCCGGCGGACCTCAGGCCCTCGAGGAGCCGTCGGACACGATCGTCCATCTCGGGGTCGAGCCCCGGCGAAGCGTCCGCGAGGCCGATCCGGCGCCCGCGCCGCACGAGCCTGCCATCGGCGACCAGGTCGTCGATCACCCGCCGCAGGTCCGCGTCGTCGAGGGTCAGCGGCGTCGAGCCGCGATGGCGCGACGGCGGCCGGCGGGCTGCCGCGGCACGGACGCGAGCAACGAGCGCGTCGATGCGCAGGTCGACCGAGAGCGGCTGTTCCCGGTGGAACCGCCGCAGGCTCGCGAGGATGAGCCGCTCGGCCACGCGGCGCTGCTCGGGGTCGATCGCCCCGATCGTCACGCCGGGCGCGTCCCCTCGACGGCGATCCGGATCGCCTCCGCCTCCTCGTCCGACAGATGATGGTCCGAGGAGCCGTCGTTGACCGGCTTCGCGAAGAGCCGCGTGTTCGTCCGTCCGTGCAGACTCGAGATGACGATGCCGTCGCGCCGATCGTCGAGGAGCGCGATCGCGAAGCTCTGGTCCGAGCCGGTGTCGTCGAACGGGTTGAAGCGCACCATGCCGATGTGCTGGAGGCTGCGCCGGGTCCGCTCGTCGATGAGCCCGTGCATCGCCTCCATCGCCGCCATCCGCTGCGTCGCCCGGTCGAGCGCGGCAGCGTTCCCGGCCAGCCGGTCGTGCAGCGACCCACCGTTGCCATCGGCGACGAGCTCGCGGTAGGCGCGAACCGCGCGGCCGATCCGCACGCTCTGGACGACCACGGCGACGAGCAGGATGAGCACGAGGAGCGCCAGGACACCGACGGCGATGGCGAGGTTGTCGGCGAGGAGGCGGTCGAGATCGGGCATCGGATCGGCGGTATCATAGCCGCCCCGCCGGCCTCCACCGATGCCGGCGCACCACGAGATCAGAGCACGCGAGGTACCGATGCCCCGTCGAGCAGGAAAGGCCGCCAGCCGTCGCGCCCGTCAGCGAGCGGCGCAGCGCGGCGCGCGCGCCGGCAGCGGCCCGGCATCTGCTGCGGCCCGACGACCCGAGCCGATGCCGGTCCCACCGGTCGGCACGCCGGACGCGCGCGAAGCCACCGCGCTCGAGCCACCCCGCCGCGAGAGCCCGCCACCGGACGCCACCGGCGATTCGCGGCTGAGCGGCCGCGAGCGCGCGGAGTACCACTACGTCGAGAAGGACCTGCGCAACATCGGCATCATCACGCTCGTGATGGTCGCGAGCCTGCTGATCGCCTGGTTCGTCTTCCAGGCCACCGGCCTCACGACCTGACTCGTTCTCCACCGCCGGCGTGCGAGTGCCGTTCACGCGCGAACCATCGGCCGTTCACGCCAGGTGCCCACGGCGGGCTGTTCCTGGCACGAACCGTCGGCCGTTCACGCCGGGTGACCACCGCGGGCTGTTCGTGGCGCGAACCGTCCGCATTCACGCCGGGTGACCGTTATCCGTGAATTCCCGCTTCGAACCGCCGAGATTCACACCAGGTGACCATCAGCAGCCGATCGAGACGGTTCACACGAGCCGATCGCGGTTTAGTGGTCACCTCGTGTGAATCCGGCACCTTGGCGGGCCGGGCCTGTACGGAAACGCGAATACCGGTGGCGGCCTCGGGGCGCCTGGCATATGTGCGCGCTACGGACGCGTATCGGGCGAGCGGCCTCCGCCGAGCCATCGTTCGGGGGCGTACCTGTGCGTCGATGACCGCTCAGGGGCAAAAGAAGCAAACGAAGCCAGGTCGCCCGCGTACGCCGCGCTTCCGCGTCCCCGCGGACCGATACGCGAAACGCGGCACGCAACCGGGCCGCCGAACCGATCGCTGGCTGCCGGGCGTCGTGCCCCGGGTCCCTTACTCGCTCTCGCGCCGACGCTCGAGCCGCAGCCGCCGCAACCGTTGCAGCCGCTCCCCGATCTTGATCTCGAGCCCCTGGTCGGAGGGCTCGTAGAAGACGCGGCCGACGAGCGCGTCGGGCAGGTACTGCTGCTCGACGTCGGCGTCGGCGTGGTCGTGCGGGTACAGGTAGCCCTTCCCGTAGCCCTGCTCACGGGCCAGCCGCCGGTGCGCCGACGGCCGAAGGTGGAGCGGCACGGGCAGCCGACCGTGCTCCTCGACCTCGGCCAGCGCGGCGAAGTAGGCGCCGCCGGCCCGATTCGACTTCGGCGCCGAGGCCACGTAGGCAGCCGCCTGCGCGAGCGCGTACTGCGCCTCCGGGAGGCCGATCATCTCCGTTGCGTGCATCGCAGCGACCGCCACCTGCAGCGCTCGGGGGTCGGCGTTGCCCACGTCCTCCGACGCCGCGATGACGATCCGTCGCGCGACGAAGGTCGGGTCCTCCCCAGCGGCGATCATGCTCGCCATCCAGTACAGCGCCGCGTCCGGATCGTTGCCGCGCATGCTCTTGATGAACGCCGATGCCGCCTCGTAGTGCTGGTCGCCGGCCCGGTCGTAAACCAGCAACCGCTGCTGGGCCGCCTCGGCCACCTGGCCCGGACCGATCTCCACGCCCTCCCCGGCCGTGACCGCCGCGGACTCCAGGACGTTCAGTGCCTGCCGCGCGTCCCCGGCGGCCAGGTCGAGCAGCGTGGCGCGGCCCTCGTCGCTCAGGACCGCCCTTCCGGCCAACCCGCGGTCGGGATCGGCCAGCGCGCGGTCGACGATGGCGCCGATCGCATCGGCGTCGAGCGGCTCGAGTCGATACACGCGCATGCGCGACAGGAGCGGGGAGTTGATCTCGTAGTACGGGTTCTCGGTCGTCGCGCCGATGAGCGCGATCGTCCCGTCCTCGACATGGGGCAGCAGCGCGTCCTGCTGGCTCTTGTTGAACCGATGCAGCTCGTCGATGAACGCCACCGTCCGGCCGCCCGCCTCGCGCAGAGCACGCGCCTCGGCGACCAGCGCACGAACGTCGGCGACCCCCGACGTCACCGCCGACAGCTGGCGCCATGTCCCGCCGGACCGGTCGGCCAGGAGCCGCGCGAGCGTGGTCTTGCCGCTGCCGGGCGGGCCCCATAGCACCATCGACGGCAGGTGGCCGGGCTTGACGACGCGCGTGAGCGCTCCCTCCGGGCCCACGAGGTGCGGCTGGCCCATGAACTCGTCGAGGGTGCGCGGACGCATGCGTGCGGCGAGCGGCGCATCGGCGGGCGGCATGGCGTCGAAGAGCGGCTCGGTGGCGTCGGGAGCCTTCGGGCGGCGCGGCATGCGCCGATTATGATGCCGCGCATGGAACAGAATCTCCGCACCCCCGGTCCGATCCCCCTCCCAGCGGCGGTCCGCGAGGCCCAGGCCCGGCCGATGATCGACCACCGGGGCACCGAGTTCGGCGAGATGCAGCGCGAGATCGTGGCGGGCATCGCCGAGCTCATCGGGACCAGCCAGGAGGTGCTGCTGCTCACCGGCTCCGGCACGGGAGCGCTCGAGGCGGCGATCGTCAACACGCTGTCGCCGGGCGACCGGGTGCTCGCGGTCAGCATCGGGGCCTTCGGCGACCGGTTCGCCGCCATCGCATCGGCCTACGGCGCCGCGGTCGATCGGCTCGAGGTCGAGTGGGGATCGGCGGTCGATCCCGCTGCCCTGGCCGATCGCCTGCGCGGCGCCGAGCCGTACCGCGCGGTCCTGCTCACGCACAACGAGACCTCCACCGGCGTCGTGAACCCACTCGGCGACCTCGCCGCAGCCGTGCACGCCGCCCCGGGAGACCCGCTCGTGCTCGTCGACGGCATCAGCGGGCTCGGGGCCATGCCGTTCGAGATGGATGCGATGGGCGTCGATCTCGTCGTGTCGGCCAGCCAGAAGGCGTGGAACGCCTCGCCGGGCATTGCGATCGCCGCGGTCGGCGAGCGGGCGCGCGCCGCCGGGCAGACGGCGCGGATGCCGCGCTTCTACTGGGACTTCGAGCAGGCCCGCGACTGGGCTGCCAAGGGCCAGACGCCCTGGACGCCGGCAATCAGCGTGCTGTACGGGCTGCATGTGGGCGTGCGCCAGCTCCTCGACGAGGGACGCGAGCGGACCTGGGCTCGCCATGCGGCGATCGCCGCCGGCGTGGGCGCGGGCATGGAAGCCCTCGGCCTGCGGCTCGTCGCGGCTCCGGCCGATCGGTCTCACACGGTCACCGCCGCCTGGCTGCCCGAGCAACTCGAGTGGGCACCGTTCAACGCCGCGATGCGAGCGAAGGGGCTCGTGATCGCCGGCGGCCAGGGCAAGTGGACCGGCAGGATCCTGCGCTTCGGTCACATGGGCGGCGTCGGGATCGAGGAGATGGCCGACGCGATCCGGACCATGGGCGAGACGCTACCGGACTTCGGACATCCCGCGGAGGCCGATGCGGCCGCGGAACGCACGCTCGAAGCCGCCGCGATGCCCGCCGCCCGGTGACGGCGCTGCGGCTGATCCTGGTTCGGCACGGCGTGACGGACTGGAATCGGGAGGGCCGCTTCCAGGGACATCGCGACCCGGGCCTGTCCGACATGGGGCGGCACGAGGCGGAGCTCGCAGCGGCGCGGATCGCCGGCGATCCGGCTCTGCGCCCAGCCCGGATCATCTCGTCCAGCCTGGGCCGGGCCGTTCAGACGGCCGAGCCGCTCGGTGCCGCCATCGGCATCGCCGTGGAGCCGGACACGCGGCTGATGGAGATCGGCCAAGGCGACTGGGAGGGCCGGACCCACGCGGAGCTCGAGGTCGAGGACGGCGAGCGCTACCGCGCGTGGCGACAGGCCGCCGGAATCCGCCAGCCGCCGAACGGCGAGCCGATCGAGTCCGCCACGGCCAGGATCCGCTCGCTCGTGGACGAGCTCGAGCACACACCTCCTCCGAATGGCCCGATCTGCCTCGTCAGCCACGGCGGGAGCCTCCGGATCCTGGCGCACCTGCTGCTCGAGCTGGAGGACGTTCACAGCCTCGAGGTCGACAACGCGTCGATCGGCGTCCTCACGCGGACGCGCTCGTGGAGGCTCGATCGTTGGAACGACACGCTCCACCTGCTTGGCCAGGAGCCGAGCCACGTGGACGAGATGGAGGGCCGGCCGCTGGCCCTCTAGTCCGCCACCTCGCGGCGGAGCAGCCGCCGCATCCCGCGTCGCACCGCGAGCCACAGCAATGGTCGCTGGAGCGCCTTCCATGCGGCTTCCAGCCGGGCACCCGCCGGGGCGCTGATCGGCCGGCCGGAATACGACTGCCAGACCTTGCCGTCGGCCACCACCCGGATGGGCTCGCCGTGCGTCGGCAGCTGGTCCTCGAGCCAGCCGGCGTACTCGTAGATCGTCTCGGACGGACGTGGCGCGACCCCGGCACGGCCCGCTGCGTTCGTGAGCCGGGTCCAGGCGCGATCGCCTGCCGGCAGGAGCGCCCAGCGACGCTCGAGGTATCGCCGGCGCAGCCACACGAGGCCGCCGATGCCGACGAGGAAGCTCACGATGAGCAGCGCGTTGCCGGTTCGCGCGGCGCGCGCCTGCTCGTCGGGGTCGATGAACGCCTGGCCGGGCACCGGGGCGTCGTCGGGCTCCGTGACCGGCGAGTCCGGAAGGTCTCCGGGGCCCTCGAGGCCGTACTCCTGCCAGTCATCCGGCTCGAGCAGCGGATCCACGCCACGCTGGGGTGCGGCGATCGGCGCGTTCACGTCGCCGCGCTGCCGGATCACCTGCGGGATCGACTTCGTTGCCTCGAAGATCTCCCAGCCGTAGCCGGGGAAGTAGATCTCGGCCCACGCGTGCGCGTTGCGCTCGCGTGACAGGTACAGCTCCGGGCCGATCGGTTCGCCGGGTGCGAAGCCGACCGCGACGCGCGCCGGCAGGCCGAGCGAGCGCGCCATCATCGCCATGGCGCTGGCGTAGTGCTGGCAGTAGCCCCGGCGCCCGTCGTCGGCGAAGAGGAACGTATCGACCACGTCTCCGTTACGCGGCGTCTCCGGGCCGATCGTGTCGTACACGAAGTCGGGGCCGGTGAGGAAGCGCGCCAACGCCTTGGCCTGGTCGTACGGGTTGTCCAGGCCGTCGGTCACCTCTCGGGCCAGCTGGGCGACGCGGTCGCTGACGAGCGAGTCGTCGAGGTACAGGCTCGTGACCGCCTCGGGATAGTCGACGCCGGCGTTGCGCAGCTCGTGCTCGGTTGCCTGCGAGAGCGCCACGTCGACGGTGTAGCGGTCGCCCTCGCCGAGGGCCGATGTGGCCTCGATGCCGCCGATGACCGGGAAGCCGCCGGACTGATGCACCACCACCGGCGAGTGGACGCGCAGCGGCGAGCCGGCGGTGAAGATCGTGCGGCCGATGCTCTGGCGCATGACGATGTCGATGGTGCCGACGCGCACCGCGTTCGGGACGGTCGGTCGCTCCGGCGTGGCTTCGGCGAACAGCAGCTCCTCGGCGGGAACCTCGCGCGACGGTCCGTCGCTGCGCTCCCAGCCACGTCCGGTGTAGACGTCGTACACCGCCGCACGGAGGTAGAGGGGACGGGGACCCTCGAGCACGAGCGCCTCGTTGTCGTTGCTGCTCCACTCCCCGAAGATCGTGAAGCTGCGCCCGAAGCTGTTTCCGGTCAGGCGCGATTGCGGGTTCTCGAGGCTCCCGAAGACGCCCTCGAACCGATCCTGCACGCCGGTCCACACCCCGTCGAGGTTGCGCCACGCGCCGGTGAGCGGCGCGGCGACGGCCACGCTGGTCAGGATCCACGCCAGCGCCACGCTGGCCCCGGCGAAGAGCACGCCGGAGCGCATGATGGCGGCCGGCACCTCGAGCTCCTCGTTGACGCGTCGGCGCTGCCAGCCGTCCTGGCGATCGACCAGCGCGGCACGCATCCAGAGCAGCAGCGCGGCGATCACGAACAGGAGGAGGTGGCCGAACAGGTCGGCGAAGGTGGCGGCCATGTTCGTGAGCATGGCCACGCCGAGGAGCAGGATCCCGTCGAGCACCCGGTGATGACGGTAGACGGCGTACGCGGCCGTGAACGCGGTCGCCCAGGCCAGCACGCCGAGGCCGATCGCGTACGGCGACAGCTGGGATGGGTAGCCCGTCTGGAGGACGACCACCGTCCACTCGACCGCATCGGTCCGCAGGCTGAGTGCCCGTCCGGCCTGGCCGAGCTCCGGGTAGTACTCGCCGCCAACCGCCCACAGCACGACGCCCGTGCCGATGAGGGCCGACAGCGGCAGGCTGGCCACGATGGTCCAGCGCAGGATGCCGAGCACGGCGCCGACCACGAGGGCCCACAACGCCACCGGCACGATGAAGTCGATCTGCGGCAGCCACGCAGCGGTCTGGACCGACCAGGTGAGGGCCAGCGTCATGATCACGAGCAGGCCGAGGCTCAACCAGCCGGCGCGCGGCGTCGCGAAACGGCGACCGAGATCAGACACGGGCCCGCGCCCTTCCGCCGATCGCGTCGGCGATGTCGTCCCCTCGGCGCACGAGCCGATGCTCGATGTCGTACTCGGCCAGCGCATGCCGGACGGCCGCCAGCTCCGCGCGAGCCCGGTCATCCGGATCGACGCCGATGTACGACGCCCGGTCCAGCAGGATCACGAGGGCGGCGACCCCGCGCCGGCGCAGCGCCGAGAGCGCCCGGACCCACGTCCGATCGGTCGAGCCGGTCACGATGCAGACCGTCATGCCCCGTCGGAGCTGCGACAGCGTGGCGGTCATCACCTCGGCCAGGGGCGTGATGCCGTCTGCCTGGACGTTGGCGAGCAGGTGAAGCAGCTTCTGCTCGACCCGCGGACCGCGGTCGGGCTGGTGCACCTGGACGCGGCGGGCCGACGCCGTCATCGCGACCGAGCGGTTGTCGGCCAGCGTCCTGAGCGCCACCGACGCCGCGATCGAGACGGCCGTCTCCACCGAGGCGTCGTTCCCGACGCCCGCGTGCACCGCGCGCTCGAGGTCGAGCACGATCCACAGGTCGGCCGCCTGCTCGAGGTCGAACTCCTTGACGTGGAGCTCGCCATGACGGGCGCTGGAGAGCCAGTGGATCCGGTTGATCGCGTCGCCATGCACGTACGGGCGCACGCTGCTGACGAGCGGGCTGGCCGCCTCGTACCGGCGTCGAGCCGGAGTCGTGCCGTCGATCGGCGAGGGTGGCAGGCGCCAATGCGTCAGCGCGACGACCTCGGGGAAGACGACGAGGCTCGTCGGGTGCCCGACCGTCATCTCGCTGCTGAACAGCCCGAACGGGTCGCCGGTCCGGACGCGAAGCGGCCCGAGCCGATACGTCCCCCGCCGCGTGACGGTCACCTTGGCGAGCCACTGGCGACGGCCGCGGCCGGGCAGGCCGAGGACGCGGCCGGGGAGGCTGGCCGGCAGAGTCGAGTCGTTCCAGCACTCGATCCACGGCTTCGCGAGCCGATCGTGGTTCTCGACGCGATAGATCGCCTGCAGCACCTCGCCGACGTGCGTGCGCGGATTGAGGACGCGGTAATCGGCCCGGATGCCACGCAGGCCGAACCGGGCGTAGAGCCACGACCCGACCCCGATCGCGACAGCGAGGTAGACGAGGAAGAAGAGGAAGTCGATGCCCGTGCTGAACGCCGCCACCGCGAGCGCGGTGATGACGAACAGGAGCCGCAGGTGACGGCTGACGAGGCCCATGCGCCGATCAGGTGACCCGGGTCTGGGCCTGCTCGGCGGAGGCAGCCGCCTCGGCGATGGGCACCGAGGCCAGGATCTCGCGCACGATCTGCTCCGGATCCACCTCGCGCAGGGACGCCTGGCTCTTCACGATGAGCCGGTGGGCCAGGACCGCGACCGCCAGCTGCTTGACATCGTCGGGGATGACGTAGTCGCGGCCGGCCAGCGCCGCGTAGGCCTGGGAGGAGCGATAGAGGTTCAGCGAGCCCCGCGGGGATGCCCCGAGGTAGACGTCCGGATGATCACGGGTGGCGTTGACGATCCGGACGATGTACTCGGCCACCGCCTGGTCGACGTACACCTCCTTGATGGCGGACTGCATCGTGCGCAGCTCCTCGAGGCCGAGCACCTGCTCGACGTCGCCGAGCGGGTGACGTCGCTTCTGCTCGTCGAGGATGACCAGCTCCTCCATCGGCGTCGGATAGCCGAGACGGAGGCGGAGCATGAAGCGATCGAGCTGCGCCTCGGGCAGCGCGAACGTTCCCTCGTACTCGATCGGGTTCTGGGTGGCGATGACGAGGAACGGGCTGGGCATCGGGTACGTGACGCCGTCGATCGTGGCCTGCCGCTCCTCCATGCACTCGAGCAGCGAAGACTGCGTCTTCGGCGTGGCGCGGTTGATCTCGTCGGCCAGGACGACCTGCGCCATGATCGGCCCCGGGCGAAACTCGAACTCGGTGGTCTTCTGGTTGAAGATCGACAGGCCGGTCACGTCCGACGGCAGCAGGTCCGGCGTGAACTGGATGCGCCGGAAGCTGCAGCCGATGCTCTGGCTCAGCGCCTTGGCCAGCATCGTCTTGCCGACGCCGGGGACGTCCTCGATGAGGATGTGGCCCTCGCAGAGCAGGGCGACGAGCGCCATGCGGACCTCGACGTGCTTCCCGACGATGACGCGCTCGACGCTGGCGATGACGCGTTCGGCGGGCTCCTGGACGTTCTTCACGGGCGTGCGCTCTCCCCTGTTCGAGCCGGCTCGGATGGCTTCGGCGGTGGATGCTCTCCCAAGACAATACCCCAGGCCGTTACGGAGCGGATTCGGCGGCCCCGGTCAGTCGCCGTCTGCGCCGCTCAGTCGCAGCCACTCGGCCATGACCTGCCCGCCGATCGGGGCGGCACGCCCGGAGCCTGACCCGCCGCTCTCGACCAGGACGGCGATCGCGATCTCCGGTTCCGCTCCCTCCTGCGCGGGCGCGAAGCCGATGAACCACGAGTGCGGCGCCTGTTCCCCGCCGAGCTGCGCGGTGCCGGTCTTGCCGGCGGACCGCGCGTCGCTGATGCCGTAGAGCGTCACGTCGCCCTGCCCGGCGAACAACCGCCCCATCTCGGCGTTGACCGCGTCGACCATCGCCGCCCGCGTCTCGCGGGCCGTCTCGGTCCCGACCACCCGCGAGCCGCCGCGCGACCCGAAGCGATCGAGCACCGTGTCGCTCGGCGAGTCGCCTTCGGCATGCTCGCGGACGTCCCGGACGATGTACGGGTGCGGCATGACGCCGTCACCGGCGATCGCAGCCGCGAGGAGGGCCATCTGCATCGGCGTCACCTGCGTGCGGCCCTGTCCGAACGCCGCGCTCGCCAGCTCCACGTCGTCGCCGAAGTCGCCGCAGTCGCCGTCCACCGGCGCGGTGAGGTACGACGGAGCGACCGTCAGCGCGCGGCCCGGTGGTCCGATCTCGTGCGCCGAGCAGAACCCGAATCGCCGGCCGTACTCGAGGAACAGGTCCGCCCCGAGGTCGAGCCCGACGTGGGCGAAGAAGATGTTGCTCGACACCTGGAGCGCCGGCGACAGCGGCCACAGGTCCGGCTGGATGCCGCCGAGGTCGTGCTCCCGGATCGTGAAGCCCTCGACGACGAACCCCTCGGTCTCCTGCCGCGGCTGATCCTCGTAGGTCGTGCTCGGCGTGATGACGTCGGCGTCCAGGGCCGCGGCCGCGGTGAACACCTTCATGATCGAACCGGGGACATAGCGGCCC
>DATLGA010000017.1:0-6691 GCA_035540715.1 Candidatus Limnocylindrales bacterium
GATCGGCACGTAGAGCTGGCGGTGGTCGACGTCATCGAGCTCGAACGCCTCCCACTGCCCGAAGGTCGGCGAGCCGGGGCGAACGTCGACGACGACGTCCCAGATACGGCCCCGGGCGGCGCGGACCAGCTTCGCCTGCCCGGGCCGGCGTTGGTAGTGCAGCCCGCGCAGGATCCCGCGCGAGGAGCGGGAATGGTTGTCCTGGACGAACTCGACCTCCACGTCGAGCTCGCGGTATGCGTCCCGGCTGTAGGTCTCGACGAAGAAGCCCCGCTCGTCGCTGTGCACGGTTGGGGCAAGGAGCACGAGGCCGTCGAGCCGCGTCGGCAGCCGGCCGAGCGTCGTCACGCGAGTGCTCCGGCCGCGACTTCGGCCGCGTAGCGGCGGGTGACCGGCGCCCACGCCATCTCGTCCACTCCGACCGAGGGCTCGAGGACCGCGCGGAGCGGCGGTGTCGAAGCCCGCTGGAAGGTGGCGAGCGGGACCGGCTCGACTGCGACGTCGAGGCCGGCGGCGGCCAGCGCGGTACGGCCCCACTCGAGCCGAGACGTCGCCGGCGTACCGGCCGCGTGGACGATGCCATGTCGATCGGTCTCGACGAGACGAACGATCGTCTCGGCAAGCGCCGGGGTCCACGTCGGGTTGCCGATCTCGTCCTCGACCAGGCGAAGCGCCTCGCCGGCGGCCCGCGCCCGCTCCGCGGCGGCAACGATCTTCGTGACGAAGTTCGTTCCGCCCGGCCCGAAGAGCCACGCGGTCCGCACGACGAGATGGCGCTCGTTGGACGCGGCCACCGCACGCTCGCCGGCGAGCTTCGAGCGGCCGTACGCGTTGATCGGGTTCGGCGCGTCATCGTCGCGGTACGGCCTCGCCGAGGTGCCGTCGAACACCTCGTTCGTGCTGACCTGGACGATCCGCGCGCCGATGGACGCCGCCACGGCGGCCAGCTCGCCGGCGGCGTCCCCGTTGATCCGCATCGCCCGTTCCGGGTCGCGTGCACAGCCGTCGACGTCGGTCCAGGCCGCCGAGTTCACGACCACGTCCGGCCGCCAGCCACGAACGGCCTCGGCGCCGCCCGCGTGCGCGATGTCGAGCTCGGCATGGCTGAAGCCGCGCACGTCGTACCGTGCAGCCTCGAACGCCGCCACGAGCTGGCGCCCGAGCTGTCCGGTCGCGCCGGTGATGGCGACGCGGCTCACGACTCCAGCGCGGTGCCGGCGGCGAGTCGGTCGGCGTACTGGCGACGGTAGTAGTCGAGGTAATCGCCGCTCTTGAGCGGGCGCCACCAGTCCTCGTGCTCGAGATACCACTCGACCGTGAGGCCCAGCGCATCGGCGAAGGAATGAGCCGGCTCCCAACCCAGCTTGCGGAGCCGCGACGTGTCGACGGAGTAGCGGCGGTCGTGGCCGGCGCGATCCGGTACGGAGCGCACGAGAGACATCGGCTTGCCCATCAGCTCGAGGATGGTGCGCGTGAGCTCGAGGTTGGTGAGCTCGTTGCCGGCGCCGATGTTGTACGTCCCGCCAAGGTCGCCGCGCGCGAGCACGAGCTCGAGCGCGTCGCAGTGATCGTCGACGTAGAGCCAGTCACGGATCTGCAGCCCGTCCCCGTACAGGGGCAGCGGCTCGTCGTCGACGGCATTCGTGATGAAGAGCGGGATGACCTTCTCCGGATACTGGTACGGCCCGAAGTTGTTGCTGGCGCGGGTCAGCAGCGTCGGAAGGCCGTAGGTCGTGTGGTACGCCCCGACGAGCAGGTCGCCGCCTGCCTTGCTGGCCGAGTAGGGCGAGCGCGGACGCAGCGGATCGGCCTCCGTCGACGAGCCCTCGGGGACGTGCCCGTAGACTTCGTCGGTGCTGATCTGGAGGTAGCGCTGGTGGCCGTGGCGACGGGCGGCCTCGAGCAGCACGAAGGTGCCGTACACGTCGGTCCGGATGAAGGCGTCGGGCTGCTCGATGCTGCGGTCGACGTGTGACTCGGCGGCGAAGTTGACGATCGCGTCGACGGTGGGGGCGAGCTCCTCGACGAGCTCGGCGTCCGCGATGTCCCCCTGGACGAACCGGTAGCGCGAGTCCTCGGCGACCGGCTCGAGGTTCGCCAGGTTCCCCGCATACGTCAGCTTGTCGAGCACCGTGACGCTGACCTCGGCATGCCGCTCGAGCACCCGCCGCACGAAGGCCGAGCCGATGAAGCCGGCGCCCCCGGTGACGAGGAGCCGCTTCGGCAGCTCGGGCGGAGCGCTCAACCGTTCCTCCGGTTCGCTGCGGCCGCGCGCTCCGCCTCGACCTCCGCGGGGTCGTGCCCGGTCTCGAGCGGAAGCTCGGCGGCGAAGCGGGCGGCGAACTGGTTGGCCTCGAGCAGCGAGCCGATCGTGCCGGCATCCTCCCACTCGCCCTCGAGTACGGTGTGGGCCAGGGAGCCGCGTGCGAGATAGTGGTTCAGCAGGTCGGTGATCTCGAACTCGCCGCGGGCGGAAGGCTCGAGCGTGTCGATGACGTCGAAGACCGAGGGCCAGAAGAAGTACACGCCGATCGGGATCAGGTTGCTCTTCGGCTGCGCCGGCTTCTCCTCGAAGCCGAGCAGGCGGCCGTCGCCGTCGAACTCGGCGACGCCGAACCGCTCCGGATCGGGGACCTCCTTCAGCACGGCGCCCGCCTCATCGGCTCCGTTCACGAAGTCGTTCGCGAAGCTTTGCAGCGATCCGCGGATGATGTTGTCGCCGAGCACGATGGCAATGGGGTCGGATCCGGCGAACTGCCGCGCGAGGCCGATGCCATGCGCGATCCCGAGCGCCCCCCGCTGGTAGCGGTAGGTCAGCGTCAGCCCGATGTCGGAGCCGTCGTGCAGGAGCTCCAGGATGTCGCCGACCGAGCGGCCACCGACGACGATCATCACCTCCTCGCAGCCCATCTCGCGAAGGATGTGGAGCGGGTAGTAGATCATCGGCCGGTCGTAGACCGGCAGCAGGTGCTTGTTCGTGACAAGGGTCAGAGGGAAGAGGCGGGACCCGCTCCCCCCGGCCAGCACGACGCCCTTGAGTGCCATAGGCGGTCCATGGTAGCCGAGGCCAACGCGCCGCCGTCGCGACCGGCGCTCAGCCGATGGGCGGCAGCTCCACGAGCCGGGCCTCGACGATGCCGTCGACCGCCTGGATGCGCTCCAGCACGGCCCGATCGATGGCGTCGTCCACCGAGACGAACATCATCGCCTGGCCGTGCTCGGACAGCCGCGACAGTTCGAGCGAGGAGATGTTGATCCCTGCTTCCGCGAGCGTCGTCCCGACCGCCCCGACGATCCCGGGTCGGTCGTGGTGGCGGGTCACCAGCATGAGGCCCGCAAGCTCGGCGTCGATCGCGAACCCGTCGAGGCTGGCGAGGTGCGGACGCCCGTGCGCGGTGGAGCCAGCCAGCGTGACGAGCGGCTCGCCCTCCGCCGGCCCGACGGCGAGCTCGACGAGCGACGCCCACGGCTCCGAAGCCGGCGTGCGCTCCTCTCGGACGGTCAGGCCGCGGTCGCGGGCCACGAGATCGGCGTTGACGGCATTGACGCGTTGCTCCGTCACCGCGTCGAGCAGGCCGGCCAGGGCAGCGGTGCGGATGGGCGCACACTCTCCCGCCGCGATCTCCCCCGCGTAGGTCAGCGACACGGTGTCGAAGGCGCCCGGCGCGAGCTGGCGCGCGAGGACCGCCATGCGGCGTCCGAGCTGGACGTACGGTCGGAGGCGTGGAGCCGTCTCGGGCGGGACCGCGGGCGCGTTGACGGCGTACGGTGGGGTGACGCCCGCCAGCGCCAATACCACCTGCTCGGCCATCTCGAGCCCGACGCGGTCCTGTGCCTCGGTCGTGGAGGCGCCGAGATGCGGCGTGAGCACGACGTTCGGCGCCGTGCCGAGCGGGTTGTCCGGCGCCATCGGCTCGGCCGAGTACACGTCGACCGCCGCGCCGGCGAGGTGCCCGGAGGTCAGCGCATCGGCCAGTGCTCGCTCGTCCACGATCCCGCCGCGCGCGACGTTGAGGACGAAGGCGCCCGGCTTCGTGGCCTCCAGCTGGGCGCGGCCGAGAAGGCCGCGCGTCTGCGGAGTCAGCGGCGTGTGCACCGTGATGACGTCGGCGCGGTGAAGCAGCTCGGTGAGGCCGACGAGCTTCGCGCCGTGTTCGGCGGCCTGCTCCTCGGTCAGGTAGGGATCGGCGGCGACGACGCGCATTTCGAAGCCCACCGCACGGCGGGCGACGGCCTTGCCGATCTTCCCGAGACCGATGATCCCGAGCGTCTTGCCGCGCAGCTCGCGCCCGGTGTAGCGACCGCGCTCCCACTCCCCGGCGCGAACCGAGGCGTTGGCCTCCGGGACGTGGCGGAGCAGCGACAGCATCAGGGCCATCGTGTGCTCGGCGGCCGCGATCGTGTTGCCGGTGGGGGCGTTGACCACCATGACGCCCGCGCGGGTCGCGGCCTCGACGTCGATGCGGTCGATCCCGACGCTGGCGACGCCGATGACGCCGAGCCGCGGCTCGCCGGCGCTGAGCAGCTCCGCGTCCACGCGCGTCTGCGATCGGACGATGAGCGCGTCCCAGCCGCCGCCCTCGGCGAGGAGCCCGAGAAGCTCGTCGCGCGACACCCCCAGACGCAGATCGGTCTCGTGCGCGGCCGCGAGATGGTCGAGCGCCGGCTGAGCAACCGGTTCGACGACGAGGATGCGGGCCATGCCGGGGAGTCTAGCGGCCCGCACGACGCCCGAGGCGCGACGAACTTGGCGATCCGGCGAGACAGCGACGCGCTACTCTGACGACGTTCACGACGGGCACCGTGAGCTGGGGAGGAACGAATACCGCGCATGATCAGGCGACACCTGATGGCGCTCCGCGTCGGACTCATGCTGGCCGATGGGCTGGCCGCCATCGCGGTCTTCTGGCTCGTCGCGCTGCTCCGCTTCGGCGACGGCACCTCGTGGCGCGCCACGGGCATCGACCAGACGCTCGGCGCGGTCACCTTCGCGATCATCTGGGTGGCCGTGCTATGGGCGTCGGGACTCTATCGGCTCAGCGTGCGCTGGCGAGCCTGGACCGAGCTGCGCGACCTGTTCCGCGCCACGCTGCTCGTGCTCGCGATCGTGCTCTCCGCCCTCTTCCTGCTGAAGCAGACCGACGTCTCGCGCATCTTTCTCGGGCTGCTGTTCGTGGTGCAGCCGATGGTCGCGCTCGCCGGGCGGCTGCTCCTGCGGGCCGCGTTCGAGGCGAACCGCCGGCGTGGCCACGACGCCCGGTACATGCTCGTCGCAGGTACCGGCCCGCTGGCGCAGGACTTCGCCGACCGGGTCGAGCGGCATGCCGGGCTGGGGATGCGGATCATCGGTCACCTCGCCGCACCCGGCGAGACCGAGCACAGCGTCACGCGGCCGATCCTCGGCAGCGTCGACGACATCGAAGAGATCCTCCACTCGCGCGTCGTCGACGAGGTCGCCGTGTGCCTGCCGCCGACCGCGGCGAGCTACCTCGAGCCGATCGCGGGCCTCGCCGCCGGCGAGGGAAAGACCGTCCGGATCGCGGTCGACCCGATCGAGGAGCTGCTTCCGGGCGCGGTCCAGGAGGAGTTCGACGGATTCGTGGTCCGTTCGCTCGTCAACGACGGACAGCGGGAGGCCGGGCTCATCCTGAAGCGGGCGATCGACATCGTCGGTGCCGGCATCCTCCTCGTCCTCGTCAGCCCGCTGCTGCTCGGAGTCGCGGCCGCCATCCGCCTGACCGACGGCGCGCCGGTGCTGTTCCGCCAGCGACGGATCGGCCTGCACGGACGGCCGTTCACCATGCTGAAGTTCCGCTCGATGGTGACCGATGCCGAGCAGCGGCTCCACGAGGTCGCTCACCTGAACGAGCGCAACGGTGCCGCGTTCAAGGCCGCCGACGATCCGCGGATGACCCCCATCGGGCGGTGGCTGCGCAAGACCTCGATCGACGAGCTCCCGCAGCTGTGGAACGTGCTGACCGGCACGATGAGCCTCGTCGGCCCGCGGCCCCCGCTCCCGCAGGAGGTCGACGCCTACGACGTCTGGCATCGCCGCCGCCTGTCGATGAAGCCGGGCATCACCGGGCTCTGGCAGGTCGAGGCCCGCCACGAGCCCGACTTTGACCGATGGGTCGAGCACGACCTCATCTACATCGACGGCTGGTCGATCTGGCTCGACCTGAAGATCCTGGCCAAGACCCTCCCGGCACTCATCGCCCACGGCGGCCGATAGCTCCGAATCGCCGCCGGCGTATGACAATGTCCTACGCGCAGGAGTAGCATGGCGGCGCCCGCCCGACCACCAGGGGATCGCGAACCACACATGCAGGAGACGCGGCCGTACCGGCGCCCCGCGCGAGGGCAGGCCCGGCGCACCCGTCGATCGGCGCCACGTGAAGGGAGGCCGATCAGCTGGCGCCGCCGCCTGAAAGTCGGGGGCGTTCTCGTGGCCGGCCTGCTCGTCATCGGCGTCGTGTTGCTCTGGCAGCGCGCGGCCGCGTTCAACGACGCAGTGTCCACCGCTCCGGCGATGTCGATGCGCCTGTTCGGCCCGTTCAGCCCCGAGCGGGTCAACGTGCTTCTGCTGGGCTACTCCGACGAGTCGCGCGAGGGCGCCTACCTGTCGGACTCGATCAACGTGATCAGCATCGACAAGGCGACCGACACCACCTCGATCATCGCGATCCCGCGC
>DATLGA010000018.1:0-38459 GCA_035540715.1 Candidatus Limnocylindrales bacterium
GGTCGGGGAGTTCATGGCGCGTGCCCGCGAGTCTGGCGCGCACGTGCTGGTCGGCGACTGCCTCCAGCTCGGCGAGACGGGGCTGCCCTATGCCCCGTTCGTCGGTGCCCTCCGACCGCTCCTCCGCTCGCGTTCTCGCGAGGACCTGGACCGCCTCATCGGTCCCGGCAGAGCCGAGCTGGCGCATCTGCTTCCGGACCTCGGGGCGCGGCCGCCGCGGCCCGCTTCGAGCCGCCCCGAGGCAGGGCTCAGCGCCACCGCGGCCCAGGCGCGGCTGTTCGAGATCGTGTTCGGCGTCCTCCGACGGCTCTCCGACGAGCGTCCCCTCGTGCTTGTCCTCGAGGACCTTCACTGGGCCGACTCGTCGACCCGTGACCTCCTTCGATTCCTCGTGCGCAACGCCCGAGACGGCCGGTTCCTCTTCGTGGCCACGTACCGTTCCGACGAGCTCCATCGACGCCATCCGCTCCGTCCTCTGCTCGCCGAGCTGGCCCGCCTCGACAACGTCGCCACGATCGATCTCCCGGCGTTCTGCGAGCAGGAGGTGGCCGAGCAGCTGGCCGGGATCACCGGTGAGCAAGCGACACCGCAGCTGGTCGCGGCGGTCCTGGCGCGGTCGGGGGGCAATCCCTTCTTCGCGGAGGAGCTCGTGGCCGCCGGCGAGGTCGGGCTCGCGCTGCCGAGAACCCTGCGCGACACCCTGGTCGATCGGGTCCGCCAGCACGGCGCCGGCGTTCAGCAGGCGCTGCGGGTGGCCTCCGCCGGCGGTGGGAGAATCGACCATCGCGTGTTGGCCGACGTGTCCGGACTCGCCGAGCCGGAGCTGAACGAGGCGATCCGTGAGGCGGTCGAGCACCATCTGCTCCTGGCGACTTCGCCGGACGAGGCGCCCGGCTACGCCTTCCGCCACGCCCTCCTCCAGGAGGCGGTGTACGAGGAGCTGCTTCCGAGCGAGCGAACGCGGGTGCACGCCGCGTACGCGCGAGCCATCGAGGCACGACCCGAGATGATGCTGGCCGATCCATCGGGCACATCGGCTCAGCTGGCTCACCACTGGCTCATGGCGCACGACCTCGGTCGGGCCCTCGCGGCCGCCCTGCAGGCCGCTCGCGTCGCGGCGTCCGGGTTCGCGTTTCCCGAGGCGCAGGCCTTCCTCGAGCGAGCCCTGGAGCTCTGGCCCAAGGTGAGCCCCGATGCGCTGCCGAAGGACGTCGAGCGAACGGCGGTCCTCGAGGAGGCGGCCGAGGCCGCGGCCCAGGCGGGCGACGCTCGGCGTTCGATCGATCTCGTTCGAGCCGCGCTGGCCGAGACCGATGCCGTCGCCCAATCGATGCGCGCGGGCGTCCTGCATCACAAGCTCGCGTGGTACTTCAACGAGGCCGGTGACTGGCAGTCCGGCGTTGCCGCCATGGAGCGCGCCGTCGAGCTCATCCCGATCGAGCCACCCAGCCCGGCACGCGCCCGGGTGCTCGCCGACATGGCCCACTCGCTCATGGTCCGCGGGCGCTTCAGCGAGTCGCTCGTCCTGGCCGAGGCCGGCCTGGCGATCTCCCGGGCGGTCGGTGCGCGCGTCGCCGAGACGCGGGCCCTGAACGCGCTCGGACTGGCCATCGCGTGCCGGTCCGACCTCGAGCGCGCCATCCCGATCCTGCGCGAAGGGCATGCCCTCGCGCTGGAGACCGGCGAGCCTCAGGCGATCTTCCTGACGGTCGTGGGGTTGGGCTGGGCGCTCGACGAGTCGGCCCGCCACGAAGAGGCGCTGGCGCTCGCCATCACCACGCGCGAGCGGTTCCGGGAGCTCGGGGCCGAGCCTCGGTACGGCGGCCACATGGCCTCGAAGACCGGCCGAGCACTCTGGGAGCTGGGCAGGTGGGATGAAGCGGACGCCGTGATCAGCGAGACGCTCGCTGCCGGCCCGACACGGTACGCGGCCCGCTGGCTGCTCTCCAACCGCATCCGTCTCCGCATCCACCGTGGTCAGCTCGACGCGGCGCGACTCGACCTCCGGACCCATGACTCGCTCGGCGAGCGCGTCATCGGTCCCGACCCCGACCTCCTGTCGACGCGCCGGGCCGAGCTCGCGATCGAGGCGGGCGAGCCGCTGGCCGCGCGCGAGCTCGTCCGCGCGACGCTCGAACGGCTCCAGGAGCCGGAGATCGACACGGACGCGCGGGCCCTGCTAGTCATCGGCCTCCTGGCGGAGGTCGATGCGGCCGACGCGGCGCGTGCAGCCGGCGATGCCGCTCGGACGACGGCCTCGAAGCGTCGCGCCGACGAGCTCCGAGACCAGATGGCTGCGCACGTGGCCCGCGTGGCCGAGATCGCCGCCCGCCCGGCGGCGCTCATCGGTGCCGACCATGCCTTTGCGGAGGCGCTTGCCCGGCGCGTCCACGGCGAGGCGATGCCGGAGGCCTGGGAGCGTGCCGTCGAGGCCCGGCGCGAGATCGGCCGTCCGTTCGAGCTGGCCCGTGTGCTCGCCTTCGCAGCGGAGGCAGACCTAGCGGTCCGGCGCCGCGATCGCGCGGCTGCCGCCCTTGCCGAGTCGCACGCCACCGCCACCCGGATCGGCGCCGCTCCGCTCCGGGCCCGGATCGAGGCGTTGGCGCGGCGGGCCGGCCTCCAGCTCGACGGGGTCGAGTCGGCGGCGCTTGCGGCCGAGCGGCTGCGCCTGACCCCGCGCGAGCGGGAGGTTCTCGCGCTCGTGGCCGAGGGCCGTAGCAACCGGCAGATCGGCGAGCAGCTGTTCATGGCCGAGAGCACGGCCGGCGTGCACGTCAGCAACATCCTCACCAAGCTCGGCGTGACGCGACGCAGCGAGGCGGCCGTCGTCGCGCACCGCATGGGGCTCACCGACCCGGCGTGACGGGCGGCGGCTCGCCTGCTCGGCGTGGCCGCTATCCTCGACGGCGATGGATCAGCCCCTCGCTCGCCGGGTGCGCATGGCGCTGCCGGCGATGATCGTCGGGGTCGCTCTGCTGGTCGGCGTGCTCCTGCTGCCGGATCTCACGCCGGGCGAGGCGATTCCGGTCGTCGGCCAGGAGTCGTTGCACGGCCGGGTGACGGAGTCGCTGGGCACCGACACGACGGGACTCCCGCTCTTCGTCGTCGAGGTCCTCGACGGCCCGCTCGTCGGGGAGCGGATCGAGGCGGTGGTCCAGGACGGCTCCGCGGCGATGCCCGGATCCGGCGATCGGCGGCCGTACGGCGTCGGCGACGAGGTGGTCGTCACCCGCTTCACCGGGCCGGCGGGGGGCTTCGCCGTCATCACCGAGCCATGGCGGGTTCCGCTGCTGGGGCTCATGGCCGCCGTCTTCGCGCTGTTCGTGCTCCTCGTGGGCGGCCTGCGCGGCGCGCGCTCGCTCATCGCGCTTGCCTTCACGCTTGCCGTCGTCATGAAGGTGGTCGTGCCGCTGCTGCTGCGCGGCGTGGACCCGATCCTCCTTGCCGTCGGCGCGGGATCAGCGGTCACGGTGGCGACGCTGCTGCTGACGGAGGGACGCAGCCTCGTCACGCTCGCGGCGACGCTCGGCACCTTCGCCGCGCTGGCGCTCACCGCGGTGCTGGCCGGAGCGTTCAGTGCGGCTGCCGAGTTCACCGCCCTCCAGGGCAGCGAGGAGATCGCGTTCCTGATCCCGCTCGTCGGCGATCGGATCGACCTGAGCGGGATCCTCCTTGCCGCGACCGTCTTCGGCGCCCTGGGCGTGCTCGACGACGTGACGGTGACGCAGGCGGCGACCGTGGAGCAGATTCACCGCGCCGATCGCCGAGCGCCCCGGGGACGCGTCGTCAACGGCGCGATGCGGGTCGGGCGGTCGCACATCGCCGCCACGGTGAACACCCTCATGCTGGCGTACCTGGGCGCCGGACTGCCGCTCCTGCTGCTCTTCGCGCTCGGTGGTCAGGACCCGCTTGCGGTTCTGAACAGCGAGGTCGTGGCGGTGGAGGTCATCCGCGCGCTCGTCGGCAGCATCGGCATCGTGGCGGCCGTTCCGCTCACGACGTTCGTCGCCGCGGTGCTCATGGTTCGTCATCAGCCGACGGCGGCTGCGCCGGCCTGACGCGTTACACTCGGCGGGCCCGAACCCTCCATGGAGAGCCGATGAGCGACACCCCACGTCCCGTCCTGTTCACCTCCGAGTCGGTGACCGAGGGCCATCCCGACAAGCTCTGCGACGCGGTGGCCGATGCCATCCTCGACGACGTCCTCGCCAACGACCACGACGCGCGCTGCGCCATCGAGGTCGCCACCACCACCGGCCTCGTCCTCGTCCTCGGGGAGCTGAGCACGACGCACTACGTCGACGTCCAGGAGGTCGTGCGCCGGACCGTCCGCGACATCGGCTACACCGACAGCCGCGTGGGGTTCGACTGGGAGACCTGCGGAACGATGACGGCGATCAAGGAGCAGTCGCCCGACATCGCCATCGGCGTGGACCGCGCCCTCGAGGCGCGCGAGGAGGGCGGAAGCGACGAGCTCGGAGCCGGCGACCAGGGAATGATGTTCGGCTATGCCTCCGACGAGACCGACGAGCTCATGCCGATGCCGATCACGCTCGCGCACCGCGTCGCCCGGCGCCTGGCGGAGGTCCGCCATCGCGGCATCCTCCCCTTCCTCCGGCCCGATGGGAAGAGCCAGGTCACGATCGAGTACGACGCCGACGGACGGCCGGCCCGCGTGGACACCGTGCTCGTCAGCACGCAGCACGACCCGGAGGTGGAGACCGCCGATCTCGTCGCCGCCGTCCGCCAGCACGTCGTCGAGGTGGCGATTCCGGAGAGCCTGCTCGACGACCGGACCCGGCACCTCGTGAATCCGACGGGCCGCTTCGTCATCGGCGGACCGATGGGCGACTCGGGGCTCTCGGGCCGCAAGATCATCGTCGACACGTACGGAGGGATGGCCCGGCACGGCGGCGGGTCCTTCAGCGGCAAGGACGCCACGAAGGTCGACCGCTCGGGCGCGTACATGGCCCGCTACGTCGCGAAGAACGTCGTGGCCGCAGGGTTGGCCCGGCGTTGCGAGCTCCAGTTCGCCTACGCCATCGGCGTGGCGCGTCCGCTATCGGTCAACGTGCAGACGTACGGCACCGGGTCCGTACCTGACGACCGTCTCGCCGAGATCGTCGAGCGCAGCTTCGATCTGCGCCCCGGCGCGATCATTCGGGATCTGGACCTCCAGCGTCCGATCTACCGTCAGACGGCAGCGTACGGCCACTTCGGGAGGCCGGATCTCGACCTGCCGTGGGAGCGTGTCGACCGCGTCGACGAGCTCCGCGCCGCAGTGCGCTGAGGTCCGGCCGATGGGCGCCGGCCACGCGCATCCGCACCCGCATCCCGACCGCCGCCGCGGCCGCGCGCCCGCCTGGGGCGAGCCGGACCGCGGACGCTTCGCCGGGTGGGCCGATCGCCTGCGGGCGCTGCTCGGCGTCCGTCGCCAGCCGGCCCGTGGCGGCCTCCCCGACCTGCCGCTCGCGCTCCGGCGCGGCCCGCTTGCGCCGCCGTACCTCGAGGCCGAGCGGGCCGGAGACCACCGACGCGCGGCCGCCGCAGCGAACTCGGCGATGGACCGCGCCATCGAGGCGCAGGAGTGGCGGGTGGCCGACGTGTGGGCCCATCGGGCCCTCTGGCACTTCGAGCAGGCCCAGTCGGGGCTTCAGGCGACCCGGCAGGCGCGGCGCATCGGCGATCTGCGGTGGGCGGCCGGTGACCCGGCGAGCGCTCGCCGCTACTATGCCGAGGCCATCGACGAGGCACGCGACATCGGCGCCGAGCACGAGCAGGGGCTCGCGGCGCTCGGGCTCGGGCGGTCGCTGCTCGATCTCGGCCGGGTGACGGAGGCGCGGCGAGCCGCCGGCGGGGCGCTCACGCTGCTCGAGCGGACCGGTGCGCCGGCGGCGGAGCTCGAGGCCGCGCGGCGGCTCATCGGCAGCGAGGTGGCCGTCGGAGAGCGGCGCGAAGCACGAGAAGCGGAGAAGGGCTGATGGCACGGCGGCGGACCATGCGGGTCGGGATCATCGGGGCGGGCGTCATGGCGGAGGCGATCATCGCCGGCCTCGTCGCGGATCGCGCGGTGACGCCCCAGCTCCTCGCCGCGTCCCATCCGCGCCGTGAGCGACGTGAGGCGCTCGCCGAGCGGCACGGCGTCCAGGCCGTCGCCGCCAACCGTGATGCGCTCCCGGCCGCCGACGTGGTCGTGCTCGCGGTCAAGCCGCAGATGCTCGGGCGGGTCATGCGCGAGCTCCGCGGCCAGCTCGATGCCGGCCAGGTCGTCGTGTCGATCGTCGCCGGCGCGACGGTCCGCACGCTGGTCGACGGGCTGCAGCACGCAGCGGTGGTCCGCGCGATGCCGAACACGCCGAGCCAGATCCGCCGTGGCATGAGCGTCTGGTCGGCATCCGAGGCCTGCACGGCGCGCCAGCGCCAGCTGGCCCGCGCAGTCCTCCGAGCCCTCGGAGACGAGCGCGAGGTCGCCGACGAAGGCTTCGTCGCCATGGCCACCGCGCTTTCCGGGACCGGGCCGACCTACCTGTTCGCCGTCATGGAGGCCCTCATCGACGCCGGCGTCCACCTGGGCTTCCCGCGGGAGCTGGCCCACGACCTGGTGGTCGCCACGCTCATCGGCTCGTCGGAGTTCGCCCGTCAGTCCGAGCTCCATCCGGCCCAGCTGCGCAATGCCGTGACGTCGCCGGGCGGCACGAGCGCCGCGGCCATCTACGAGCTCGAGAAGGGGCGGATCCGCACCGTCTTCTCCGACGCGGTGTGGGCGGCGTACCGCCGGACGCTCGAGCTCGGTGAGCGGTTGGAGGCCGAGGTGGACCGGGCGTAGACACGGCGCTGACCGGCCGGTTCGTCGCGCCCGGAGCCTCGTGCGAACCCGCCTCTGGTAGCCTCGCCTCGATGTTCGCGATCGTCATGGCCGGCGGAGCCGGCACCCGCCTGTGGCCGCTCTCGCGCCGCCGAACCCCCAAGCAGCTGCTGGCGCTGACCGGCGAGACGAGCCTGCTCCAGCAGACGGTGGCCCGGCTCGGCCCGCTCCTCAAGCCGCACGACATCTACGTGATCACCAGCCAGGCTCACGTGCGCGTCACGCAGGAACAACTGCCGAACCTGCCACGGGACAACGTCCTGGGCGAGCCGCTGGCTCGCTCCACCGCGGTCGCCGCCGGGCTCGCGACCGTGCTTGCCAGGCGTGAGAGCGACGAGGTCGCGTTCGTCCTGCCGGCGGATCACTTCGTCGCGGACGAGGCGGCGTTCGTGGCGGGACTGCGAGAAGCCGCCCGAGCCGCCGAGCGCGGCTATCTCGTCACCCTGGGCGTGGTGCCGACCCACCCGGCCACCGGGTACGGCTATGTCAGGGCGGGGGAGCGGCTGCACCCCGCCGGGCCGGCGGCGCTCGTCGAGCGCTTCGTCGAGAAGCCCGACCCGGAGCGCGCCGCGGCGTTCCTCGAGGAGGGAGATCACTTCTGGAACGCCGGGATCTTCGTCTGGCGGGTGTATGCCTTCCGCCAGGCGCTCGAGCGCTTTCAGCCGAAGCTGGCGGCCGCGCTCGATCGCATCGGCTCGTTGCACCGCGTGCCGGGCTGGATGAGCGAGGTGCGCGACATCCTCGACCCGATCCCGGCGATCTCGATCGACGTCGGCATCGCCGAGCCGGCCGCGGCCGAGGCGCGGATGGCGGTCGTGCCGCTGGAGGCGGGATGGTCCGACATCGGCTCCTGGTCGGCCCTGCTCGAGGCGCTCACGAGCGCGCGCGGAGGCGATCTCGTCGCCAGCGGGCCGCACCTCGATCGCGGGTCGCGCCGCGTGCTCGTGCATGGCGGCGACCGTCTCGTGGTCACGGTGGGGCTCGAGGACGTCATCATCGTCGACACGCCGGACGCGCTCCTCGTCTGCCATCGCGACCGAGCCGAAGAGATCAAGCCGGTGCTCGACGAGATCGCGCGGACCGACGGCGACCGGTACCTCTAGGCGAAAGCCGATGCGTCAGCGATGGCTCGCGCGGCTCATCGGGCGGGCGATGGCGCTCTACGTGAGGCTCGTCGCGCGGACCGCGCGGGTGGGGCGCTCGGTGGTCAACCAGGATCCGGCCGTGCTCGCCTTCTGGCACGAGTACAACCTCGTCGGGGCGGTCGCAGCCCATCGCCTGCGGCGGCACCAGCACCACGTGAGCTTCAGCACGCAGACGTTCCGTGGGGAGGTGATGGACACGATGCTGGCGGGCCTCGACGCGGGATCGGTGCCGCTTCCGGCCCCCGGCCAGCACGCGGAGGCGGCGCGGCTCTCGCGCGAGATGGCGCGACTCGGCCGCGAGGGCTCGTCGCTGGTCGTCAGCCCGGACGGACCGTTCGGGCCCTATCGACACGCGAAGCCCGGCGCCCTCATCGTCGCGCGGGAATCGGGCCTGCCGCTGCAACCGTGGGCCGTCATGGCACGACCGGCGATCCGCCTGAAGCGCCGATGGGATCGCCACGTCGTGCCGCTTCCGTTCTGCCGGATCCGTGTCGAGGAGGCCGAGCCGATCCGGGTCGCGCCACGCGAGCCGCTGCGTCCGCTGCTCGTTCGCCTGCAGGCCGGGCTCGACGATGCCGCCGCCCGCGCGGATCGTCGCCGCTAGGGCGGCGTGTCGGCCTGCTCGACGATCAGGGTGCCGTTGACGGGCACCACCCCCAGGCCGCTCACGTCGAGCGCGTCGCAGTCCACCGACAGTTCGATGACCGTCGTGAAGGAGTTCAGGCGTCCGAGCTCCACGACGCCGAGCGAGCAGGCACCCCGTGGGACCTCGGCGAACCGACGACTGTCAAGGTGCACGCCCACGAGTCTCATCTCGTGCGACTGCGGATCGTAGTCGATCTCGAGGACGCCTTCGCCGATGTCGTCCCAGATCGCGAGGTTGTAGCCGCGCCCACCGATCCGGCCCTGGAGCCCGATGAAGACCTTTGCCTGCTCGAACCGGAGCATCTCCTCGCCCACCGCGACCGTCCCGCCCGACTCCGGCAGGTCGCCGCGCAAACCGAGCAGGTCGGCGGCCAGCCCGACCGTCCCCTCGAACGTGAGGACGCCGTTCCCGCGCACGTCTTCGACCTCTGCGCAGCGAATCTCGGCCCCTGCGACCCCGGTCGGATCGTGGCGCTGTCCGGGCGTGATGGCGCAGTCGTCGGGATCGAGGAAGAACTCGAGGCCCTCGAACTGGATGCGGGCGGCGGTGAGGGGCTCGACGTCGAACAGGATGCGGCCATCGTTGCCGATCAGTCCGTAGCGCCCGGCGGTCGATTCACGGGTCAGCGTCAGTCGGCCCTCTCGGTCGCCGGTGACCGCGAGGGTGCCGCCGACCTGGCCCGGGTGCCAGGCCATCGGGGGATCGCCGGCCGCCGGGGAGGGTCCTCCGCCATCAGCGCCCGGCGTCGACGGACCGGGGATGATGACGCCGGCCAGCGCCAGCGTCACGGCGACGACGCCGCCGAATCCGAGCGCCAGGGTCAGGAGGGACTGGAAGAGGCTGCCCATCGCGGATGATTGTATGGATCACGCCTCGGCCCGAGTCGTCGCGGACACGCGTCCCGGCCTGCGGGCGTCCCGCTGGGCAAGGCACAATGGCCTGGCTCGCCGGCCCTGCGGCCGCAGGCACCACTCGGCCACCACGCGCAACCCGGAGACCGAGCTGACCTCACCACGCACTGACACGACTCACGGCGATCCGATCGCGAACCGGCGCGAGGGCGGCTCGTGATGGAGATGCGCTCCATGGCGGCACGACGGCCGCCAGTGCCATGGTTCGTCGCGTTTCTGGCGCGGCGGATGGCGTGGGCGCTCATCACCCTGTTCATCTTCCTGACCGCCATCTTCTTCTTCATGCAGGTCTGGGTGCCCTACTCCTGGGCGACCCAATTCTGGTTGGGAGGCCTGCAGGCCTACGAGGCGGCCCGCCAAGCCGCCGGCCTCGACCGGCCGCTGCTGGAGCAGTACGCCGAGTTCATGTTCGGCCTCGCCGGCGGCGATCTCGGCACTTCGTTCAATGGGGGTGCGGTGGGCGACCTCATCGTGAACGCCCTGCCGGTGACGCTCACCGTATTCATCGTCGGGTCGGTCATCGGCTGGATCGGCGGCGAGCTGCTGGGACGGCTCGGGTCGTGGAACCGAGGACCGATGTCGGGCTCGGTGGTCGCGACCGCCGGTGTGCTGTCGGCCACGATCTTTCCGCCGTTCCTCGTGTTCGTCCTCGTGCGCTGGCTCCGGGAACCGCTGCTCGACCTCCGCGAGGCGATGGGGCTCCCGGCCGACAGCCTCGCCCTGTGGCGCGGCGCGGTCACGGGGGAGCCCGGTGCCCTGACGCAGGGTGACGTCCGCTGGCTGGTCGCCCTGGCACTGTGCGCCGGGGTCGTCGTGGCGCTCATCCTCCGTTCGTACGGGCGCCGCAACCACCTCCCGCTCCTCGAGCTGCTCGCCCTTCCGGCCATGTTCGCGGCCGTCGGAGTCGGGATCTGGATCGCGGGCCTGGGCCCGCATGCCGTCGACCTGCTGTATCGCGTCGACATGACCGTGGCCACCGGGCGCGGATCGCCGGCCCTGGCCATCTTCGGGATCGTGCTCATCAGCTTCGGGCAGGTCATGCTGCTGATGCGCGCCGGCATGGACGCCGAGCGATCGGAGGACTACGTGCTGACCGGCCGGGCCAAGGGCCTGACCGAGCGAGCCGTCCGAGACCGCCACGTGGCCCGCAACGTCATGGCGCCGGTCCTCGCAGGGTCCTTCCTCACCTTCCCGACCGTCCTGGCCGGCATGATCATCGTCGAGTACGAGCTGGAGATGGCCGGCCTGTCCTCGGTCCTCTTCAACGCCATCGAGTTCCAGGACATCCCGGTCATCATGGGCGTGATGGTCGTGCTCGGGTTGATGGGCGTCGGCTTCCGGCTCGTCACCGACCTCGTGATCGCCATGCTCGACCCGCGGCAGCGGGCGGGCCGCGCATGACGGCCCTGAACGATGCCGGCATCGCCGCCGCGCCGATCCAGCGCGGCATCCTGCGGATGCTGCTCTCGAACCCGAAGGTCCTCGCCGGCATCGCCATCCTCGCCCTCTTCGCGCTGCTCACGATCACGCAGCCGATCCTCGACGCCACGCTGTGGGCCGGACAGCGTCACCTCTACCACCCGCAGTTCGGATTCGACTCGAGCATCGCGCACCCATCGGCGCCGTCGCTGCGACACTGGCTCGGCACGAGCTCGCTCGGCCGGGACGTGTTCTCGATGTTCATCCACGCCACCCGGCCGACCTTCCTCGTGGCCCTCAGCGCGGGCCTCTCGATCACCTTCATCTCGGTCATGCTCGGCTCGATCGCCGCATTCCGGCGCGGCTGGGTCGACGGGTTCGTCAGCCACCTGTCCGACGCGATGGTCCTCCTGCCGGCCATGCTGGCCGTCTTCATCCTCGGCATCGGGCGGCCGGACGAGGAGTTCGGCGCGCTCCATGTCGGGCTGAGCTTCGGTGTCCTGTACGGACTCGGCCCGGCCACCGCCACCGTGCGCGCGGCAGCGATGACCGTGGTGGCACGGCCGTTCATGGACGCGGCGCGCGTGGCCGGGGGTGGCGGCGGCTGGATCGTGAGCCGGCACATGCTGCCGCACCTCTATCCGCATGCCGCGGTGCAGGCCATGATCGGCGCGACCGGTGCCGTGATCGCCGACGCCTTCCTCAGCTTCCGCAGCGCCGTTGGCGAGGACTTCGGCTTCGGTCACATGGTCTACGACGGGATCGTGTGGTCCTCGTACCTCGCGGGCATCGCCGACACGCCGTGGTGGATCATGCTCGCGGGTGCCGGCGGGATCACCCTGCTCGCGGCCGCGTTCTACCTGCTCGGCGTCGGCCTTCGCGAGGCGCTCGATCCCCGAACGCATCGGCCCCGCGGCTGATCCGCGGCGGTTTGATCGTTCGCGCCTCGCGGGGATCGGTACACTCGTAGCCCAACTCGTGCTCGATCAGGTGGCTCCGTGAGCAGGATCACGTTCGGCACCGACGGCTGGCGCGCCGCCATCGCCGAGGACTACACGTTTCACAACGTTCGCCGGTGCGCGCGCGGCGTCGCCGAGTACCTCCAGCAGTCCGGCAGCGCCGACCGCGGCGTCGTCGTGTGCCACGATCGGCGCTTCGCGTCGGAGCACTTCGCACGGGCCTGCGTCGAGGTGCTCGCCGCCCACGACATCCGCTCGTACACGCCGCCGGAGGCGGTGCCGACCCAGGTGGGCAGCTTCTTCACCCGCGAGCTCAACGCGGGCGCCGGGATCGTGATCACCGCCAGCCACAACCCGTGGACCGACAACGGCTTCAAGGTGAAGGCCGATACCGGCGGCGCTGCAGCGCCCGAGATGCTCGCGGCGATCGAGGCGACCATGGACGCCCATCCCGACGAGGAGCTGCCGCCGCGGCGCGACTTCGACGACGCGGTCGCCGCGGGCCTCGTCGAGGAGTTCGATGCGTACCCGCGCTTCCGCGACCAGCTCGCCAGCGTCGTGGACATCGAGCGCATCCGTGCCGCGGAGCGTCGCGTGCTGGTCGAGACCCTCTACGGTTCCGGATCCGGCTGGTACACCCGCCTCCTCGGCGGCGGGCGCCTGGTCGTGCGCGAGCTGCACACCGAGCGGAACCCCTACTTCGGCGGCGTCAACCCCGAGCCGATCCGGCCGAACGTCGACGAGTGGCTCGCGGAGATCCCGCGGTGGGGGGCCGATATCGGGATCGCCTTCGACGGCGACGCCGATCGGGTCGGCATGGCGACCGAGGAGGGCGTCTTCGTCAACCAGCTCCAGGTGTATGGGCTTCTCTACTGGTATCTGCTCGAGGTCCGCGGGCAGATCGGCCCGGCGGTCTACACCGTCACCACCACCTCCATGGCCAAGCGCCTGGCCGAGATCTACGGCACCGAGGCCCACGAGACCGGTGTCGGGTTCAAGTACGTCGGCCCGAAGATGACCGAGACCGACGCGGTCATCGGGGGCGAGGAGTCGGGCGGCTTCGGGTTCGGGATGCACATTCCCGAGCGGGACGGCCTCGCATCGGGGCTGTTCCTCATGGACCTGTGGCTGTCGAAGGCGAAGAAGGCCTCCGAGGTGCTCGCCGAGCTCCAGGCGCTGGCCGGGCCCAGTTACTACAACCGCATCGACATCCGCTTCCCCCGCGACGGCTACGAGGCGGTGAAGACGGACACGCTCGCCCGACTTGCCGAGGAGGCCCCGACGGAGCTCGCGGGCCAGGAGGTCGTCGAGCGGCGCTCTCTCGAGACGAAGGACGGCTTCAAGTTCTACCGCTCCGACGGCTCGTGGCTGCTCATCCGATTCAGCGGCACCGAGGCGCTGCTGCGGGTCTACGTCGAGGCCCGCTCCCCGGAGGACGTCGACGCGCTCCTCGCCGAGGGCCGCCGCATCGCCGCTGCCCAGCGGCCGCGCGCGGTGGCCCGCTGATGGACGCCCGCGACTTCTTCGGCTACAAGAACCCCGACGAGGAGCCGGGCGGCCGGCCGAACGACCAGGGTGGCGACGACGACGAGCGCCCGCCGCTGTTCGAGGAGGCGGTGACGCTCGACGACCTTGAGACGCTGAAGCGGATCGACCCCGAGGACATGCTCGGGCGGGTCGCCGAGCTGCCACGCCAGCTCGCCCAGGCCCGCCGCGTCGTGCAGGCACTCGATCTCGACGAGAGCCTGGGCGACGTCGACACCGTCCTCGTGCTGGCGATGGGCGGCTCGGCCATCGGTGCCGAGCTCGTGGCAGCCGCGGCCGGTGACCGCCTCCGTGTCCCGCTGGTCGTGCATCGTGATTACGGCCTGCCGGCGTGGGCGGGGGAGCGGACGCTCGTCATCGCGGCCAGCCACTCGGGTGACACGGTCGAGACGCTCTCCGGCTTCGACGCGGCGCGCGAGCGCGACCTGCCGCTCGTCGTGGTGAGCACGGGCGGCCGCCTCGCTCGCACGGCAGAGGCGGACGGCATCCCGCTGGCGCGGTACCAGCCCGGGGGCCAGCCGCGGGCGGCCGTCGGGTTCGGCGTCGGGATCCTGCACGAGCTGCTGGCCCGCATCGGTCTCGTCGTGGACCCGGATCCGGTCGCGGCGGCTGCTTCGGCGCTGGAGACGCTGCTCGAGCGCTGCTCGCCATCGGTCCCGACCGAGTCGAACCCGGCCAAGCAGCTGGCCTGGTCGATGTTCGGGCGCATGCCGGTGATCTACGGTCATGGGCCGATGGCGGCGGTCGCACGACGCTGGAAGACGCAGATGAACGAGAACGCCAAGGCCTGGGCCGCCTTCGAGCCGATGCCCGAGGCGAACCACAATGCCATCGAGGGCAGCCTGAACCCGCGGGAGCTCGGCGAGGCGCCCTACGTCGTCCAGCTGCGCCATCCCGACGAGCCGCGCGAGATCGCCGAGCGCTATCGGGTCGTCGAGGAGCTGCTCGGCGAGCGGGCCACGAACCGCTCCGAGTTCCACGCCGAGGGCCCGAGCGCCCTCGCCCGGGTGCTCACCGCCGTCGCCTATGGCGACCTCGTGAGCGTGTATCTCGCAATCCTCTACCAGACGGACCCGACGCCGGTTACACTGCTGGCAATGCTCAAGGAGCGGCTCGCCAGGGCTACCGCCAGCGATCCGTCGGGCGCCACGTAATGCAGGGCGCCGGAGACGGCGCCATGGAGGTACTCGCGACGTGCAATCGAGCATGATCGGCAAGGTCGAGAAGGCAATGCGCTACGCGCACGAGCCGGACCGGGTGAAGCTCTCGTCGTTCCAGGCGACCTTCTCCGGTGACAACGGAACCCACTCCGTGAGCCTCGACGACGCCGATGCGTGGCATTGCGACTGCCACCTGTTCGAGACCGCCGGCGGCTGCACCCACACCCTCGCGATGCAGAAGATGCTCGACCCGATGCTGAGCGATCGTGCCCGCGAGACGCCGCTCTACCACCACGTCGACGCCCCGGAGGAGGAGGCCGTCCCGGCCTGAGCCTCGCGCGCTCGGCGGCGTGCTAGGATCGCCGACATCAACCGAAGACGCAGCGACAGGTGCCGTCCCCGAAAGGCGGACGGGTAAATGGCGAAGCCGGTGAGAGGCCGGCGCAGTCCCGCTACTGTATCCGCACCCACGGTTCGTATCCGTCGGGACGCGGGAGCCAGGTCGACCAGCCAGGTCGCGATGTCACCACCCTCGTGTGAAAGGGAACGGCATCACGATGGCTTTCTCTCGTCCTCTCGCCCTCCTCTCGCTGGTCCTCTCCCTCGCCGTCGGCGCCTGCGCTGCCCCGGAGGCGGCGTCCTCGCCGACCGCCAGCCCCGCGGGGGCGGCCGCGACCACCGAGCCGACCCCGGTCCCGAGCCCCGAGGCGGCCTACCCGATCACGTTGACCGATGACGCCGGGCGCGACGTGACCATCGCATCGGAGCCGCAGCGAATCGTCAGCCTGGCGCCGTCGAACACCGAGATCGTCTGTGCCCTGGACGCGTGCGATCGGCTCGTCGGTGTCACGGACTTCGACGACTTCCCGCCGGAGGTGGCCGACGTCGCCAAGGTGGTCATCGCCGCATCGGTCGACGTGGAGCTCGTCGTCGAGGCCGAGCCGGATCTCGTGCTGGCGGCCGGGAACGAGCTCACGCCGACCGCGGTGATCGAGCAGATCGACGCGCTCGGGCTTCCGGTGCTCGTCCTCTACCCCGAGACGCTCGACGAGGTGTATGCCGGCATCCGGCTGGTCGGCCGGGCGCTCGACCGCGACGACGCGGCCGACGACGTCGTGGCCTCGATGGAGCAGCGTGCCGAGGCCGTGGTCGACGCCGTCGACGGCGTCGATCGGCCCCTGACGCTCTACGAGGTGTACCACGCCGAAGGGCTCACGTACACCGCGGGCGAGGGCTCGTTCCTGGCTTCGCTGCTCGAGCTCGCCGGTGCCGAGCCGCTCACCGGCGACGCGCAGGGCCTCCTGGGGGCCGAGGACCTGGTCGAGGCCGACCCCGAGCTCATTCTGCTCGGCACCGCGTCGTACGACCCGTCGCTGGCCGATGCCGAGGCAGCAGCCGCCACCGTCGCGGAACGGCCCGGCTGGGGCGACCTTCGCGCCGTTCGCGATGGGCGCGTGCAGCCGTACCTCGACGACATCGTGACGACGCGCCCCGGCCCGCGGATCGTCGAGGGGCTCGAGGCGCTGGCGCGCGCCATCCACCCCGACCGCTTCCCCTGAGCCGATGAGCGCCACCTCCGTCGCCCGGCCCCTCGCCCTCGGTCCGACGATCGGCCGCACCACGCTCGTCCTCGTGGTCGGCGTCGGGCTGCTCCTGGCGGCGGCGCTGACGGCCGTCGCCTTCGGGACCGCCGGCGTCGGGCCGGCGGACGCCGGCGCGATCGTGGTGCATCGGCTGTTCGGGATCGGCCCGGTGACGTGGCCGGCATCGGCGGAGACGATCATCTGGGAGCTGCGGCTGCCGAGAGTCCTGGCCGGCATGATCGTCGGGGCGGGGCTGGCGTGTGCCGGGGCCGTCTTCCAGGCGCTGCTCCGGAATCCGCTCGCCGACCCGTACATCATCGGCACGGCCGCGGGCGCCTCGCTCGGCGCCGTGAGCGCGTTCCTGCTCCCCACGGTGCTGCCGGTGGCCTTGGGCGCGTGGCTCGGCCTCGGCCTCGTGCAGGTGCTCGCCTTCGCCGGCGGGCTCGGCGCGGTGCTCGTCGTGTTCACGATCGCGCGGAGCCACGCCGGGACGCCCGTCATCACCCTGCTCCTGGCGGGCTACGCCGTCTCGTCGCTCCTGGCTGCGGGCGTTGCCCTCATGATGTTTCTCTCCGGCGACCGGCTTGCCGCTGTCGTGAGCTGGCTGCTGGGCTCCCTGGGCGGCGCCTCGTGGGCGCGTCTCGCCTTTGCGGCGCCGCTCATCGTCGGCAGCTTCGGGCTCCTGCTCCTGCGCTGGCGAAAGCTGAACGCCCTCCTGCTCGGTGAGCAGCAGGCGGCGCATCTCGGCGTCGACCTGGAGCGCGAGAAGCGGGTGCTGACGGCGCTGGCTGCGCTTGCCACCTCGGCCGGCGTCGCCATCTCGGGGACGATCGGCTTCGTCGGGCTCGTCGTCCCGCACCTCCTGCGCCTCGCGTTCGGGCCCGATCACCGGCTGCTGCTGCCGGCGGCCATGCTCTACGGCGCGGCGCTGCTGGTGCTGGCCGATCTCGGGGCGCGCCTGGCCGGTGGAATTCCGGTCGGCGTCGTGACGGCGCTCATCGGGGCGCCGTTCTTCCTGTGGCTCCTTCGTCGCTCGTTGGCCGTCCATGGCCGCTGAGGGCCCGATCGCCGCGGCCGCCGAGCTGAGCGGCGTCTCGGCCGGCTATCGCGGCGCGACCGGCGAACGAAGCGTCCTGGACGGCGTCGACCTCGAGATCCGCGCCGGCGAGATGCTGGCCGTGCTGGGGGCCAACGGCAGTGGCAAGACGACCCTGCTGCGGCTCCTCGCCGGCGTCCTGGCGCCGCGCGCGGGCGAGGTTCGGCTGTTCGGCCGGCCGCTGGGGTCGTGGTCGCGGGCGGACATCGCGCGCACCGTCGCCGTGCTGCCCCAGTCGATGGAGCTGCCCCACGGGTTCCGGGTCTCCGAGGTGGTGGCGCTCGGCCGGATCCCGCACGCCCGGCGCTGGTTCGGCGCTGACGCCGACGACGAGCGCGCGGTGGCCGATGCGCTCCGCGACGCCGATGCGACAGAGCTCGCGGCCCGGCCGGTGGGCGAGCTCTCGGGCGGCGAGCGCCAGCGAGTGCTCGTCGCACTCGCGCTGGCGCAGGAGCCGCGGGTGCTTCTCCTGGACGAGCCGACCGTCCACCTCGACCTGTCGCATCAGCTGGCGCTCGTGCGTCAGCTCGGCCGGCTGCGACGCTCCCGATCGATGACCATCGTGGCGGTGCTCCACGACCTGAACCTGGCCGCCGCGTTCGCGGATCGTGCGGTACTCGTGCATGACGGACGCATCGTCCCGGCCGGCCGGGACGCGACCGTCATCGACCCGCTGCTCGCGCGCCGGGCGTTCGGCGTCCCGATCGAGGAGGCGCGCACGGCCGACGGCAGGCGGGTCCTGGCCCCGGTGACCGGGCTCGAGCCGGAGCCGATCGACCCGCCGCCACGCTAGGTCGCGACGAGGCGTCGGCGGGAGTCAGGGTCGCGCGTCCTCCGGCTCACCGGGGTCGCTCACCCGCAGCTCCACCTGCTCGCTCCCGTCCGGGCGTCGCGTCCTCGTGACGTGGATGTGCGGGTGCGTCTCGTCCTCGAGCTGTTCCTTCTCGACCGCCACCATCACGTGCTCGTCGACGTCGGACAGGCGCTCCTTCTCCGGCAGCGCGGCGTTCGGCACCGCGCCGAAGACCACGTAGCTCACGAACACCCATACGACGGCGATGATCGGGATCCCGAAGAGGGCACCCCACACGCCGGCGACCTGTGCCCCGAGCAGGAGGCCGACGAGCACCAGGATCGGGTGGAGACCGAGGGCGCCGCGCATGAGCCGCGGCTGCAGCCAGTTGACGAGCACGGTCTGCACCACGACGAGGATGAGGGCGACGGGCAGCAGGGCGCCGCTGGCGAACAGCGCCGTGCCGATGATGGGGGGAATCAAAGCCAGCGGCGGACCGAAGAACGGGATCAGCATGGCGAGGGCGCTGATCGTGCCCCACAGGAACAGGTACGGCACCCCGAAGGCCGTTCCGACGACCGCGACGAGGAGCGCCTGCACGACGGCGAGGATGAGCTGCGCACGCAGGAACCCGCCGAAGGCCCGCGCGATGCTGCGTTGGAACAGCTCCGCCTCGTCGGCATAGCGGCGGGGGACCGCGCCGCGCAGCCGGCTGAGGATGCGGCGCGAGTCCATGAGCATGTAGAGCGAGAGCACGATGATGAGCACGAGCGCGCCGAGTGCCGCGATCGTGACCCCCGCGATCGCCTGGGCCTGCTCCACGACTCCACCGGCGAGCTGCTCGAGCTGCCCCGCGGCTCCCTCGTAGAGCTCGGTGAGGTCGATCCGGAGACGGCCGAACTGGACACCGCGCTCCCACTCGGCCAGGGTCGCCAGCACGTCCCGCTCGGTCTGCGGATAGTTCCGGGCCAGCTCGGCGACCTGCTGCGTGATCGCGGAGCCGGTGTAGAACAGGACGAAGCCGAAGACGACGAGCGCCACCAGGTACGTGCCCACCACGATCGGCGGCCGAGGCAGGTCGAGGCGTCGCTCGAGGCCGGAGACGACGGGCGACATGACGAAGGCGAGCAGCCACGCGAGGAAGAGGATGAGCAGGATCGTTCCGAAGCCGCTGACGATCGTCCACACCCGCTCGAGCAGCAGCACCCCGAAGAGGGCGCTGCCCAGCACGAGGAAGATGACCAGCCAGCGTCGCTCCCGTGGCCTGAGCCCCCCCGGCGGCGCCGTCATGGGGCGCTAGATCTCCCGACGGGGACCGATGCCCACCGCAGCGCGCACCTCGGCCATCGTCGCCTCGAGGATCGGCCGCACCCGGTCGCGCCCCGCAGCGAGCGTCTCCTCGACGATCCCACCGTCGGCTGCCAGCGCCGCGCGACGCTCGCGCATTGGCCGGAAGTGCTCGATGATCCGCTCGGCAAGCAGCCCTTTCGTCTCCACGCATCCGGTCCGCGCGGTGCGCTCGCCGTCCTGGATCTCGAGGTAGTCGCCCCCGAAGAACCGATGCAGCTGGCACACGTTGCAGACCTCCGGCCGGCCCGGATCGGTGCGCTTGATGCGCTGCGGGTCGGTGACCATGCTCATGACCAGGCGGCGGATCTCGTCCGGCTCGGCGAAGATCGGGATCGTGTTGCCGGCGCTCTTGCCCATCTTCCGGGCGCCATCGGTGCCGAGCACGACAGGCGCATCCGTGTAGGCGGCCTGCGGCTCGGGGAAGATCTCACCGTAGCGCCGGTTGAAGGCGCGCACGATCTCCCTCGACAGCTCCAGATGCGCGTCCTGGTCCTTGCCGACGGGCACCACGGTGGCCTTGTAGATCACGATGTCGGCCGCCTGCAGAACCGGGTAGTTGAGCAGCCCCGCGCTGTTCTCCTTGCCCTCGGCGAGCGCGGCCTTGTAGGTCGGATTGCGCTCGAGCCAGCTGACCGGCACGACCGTGTCGAAGATCCAGCACAGCTCGGCGTGCTCGGGGAGGTCCGACTGCCGCACGATCGCGCACTTCGTCGGGTCGAGGCCGACCGCCAGCAGGTCGAGCATCATCTCGTGCGTGAGCGAGCGGAGCGTCGCGCCGTCATGGACGGTCGTGAGGGCGTGGTAGTCGACGATCCCGTAGATCGACTCGTAGCGGTCCTGGAGCGCGACGTAGTTGAGCTGCGCACCGAGGTAGTTCCCCAGGTGCGAGGCGCCCGAAGGCTGGATGCCGGTGAAGAGCCGCTCCGCGGTCCGCTGCGTGCCGGACGCGGGGGCGGTGAGGGACTGGCTCATGGTCGCGGGCGAGTGTACCGCACGCCGGTGGGCAGACCCGGCCGGGGCGGGCTATCGTGTGCGGCAATGATCGAGCACGGCCTGACGGCCTGGACCGATGCCGCCCGGACCGGCCGCCGGGTCGGGCACCTGGTGGAGGCCCACGACTCGATCGGCTCCACGAACGACCGGGTGCGCGAGCTGCTCGCCCGAGGCGGTGCCGGGATCGCGGTCGTGGCGGAGCGGCAGACGGCCGGCCGGGGGCGCCGCGGCCGGAGCTGGGAGTCGCCGCCGGGATTGAACCTGACCGCCAGCGTCGGCGTCGAGCCGGCGCTGGCCGCGTCGGACTCCGGCCGGCTCGGGATGGCGGTCGCCCTCGCCGTGCGCGACGCCTGCTCGGCTGCGGCCGGGGCACCGGCCGATCTCAAGTGGCCGAACGATGTGGTCGCTCCCGACGGCCCCAAGCTCGGCGGGCTGCTCCTCGAGACGGCCGTCGCAGGCGATCGGCTGACCGGCGCGGTGATCGGGTTCGGGATCAACGTCAACTGGCGGCGCGCCGACATGCCGGCCGAGCTCGCCGCGTCCGCGACCTCGCTCGCTGAGGTTGCGGGCCGAGCAGTCGACCGCATCGCGCTTCTCGCCGCGATCCTCGGCCGGCTCGAGGACGAGCTCGACGCCGTGGAGAGCGGCCGCTCTCCACGGGACCGATACCGCGTGGCGTGCGTCACCCTGGGCGGGGTGGTCACCGTCGAGACGTCCAACGGAACGGTCGATGGGCTCGCGATCGACGTCGACGAGGCCGGATCGCTCGTCGTCGACGGGGCGGACGGGCTCGTCGCGATCTCGAGCGGTGAGGTGGTGCGCGTGCGGAGGCCGTCGTGACGCCGGATCGCGCCGTCTCCCGATCTGGGGGCTCGGCCGCGGACCGGGATCCGGACCTCGCCGCCGTGGCCGCCGCACAGCTCGACCGAGCCGCGTTCGGCGTGCTCTACCGCCGGTATCTCGACCGGGTGTACGGCTACTGCTTCTACCTGCTCGGCGACCACCACGACGCCGAGGACGTGACCGAGCGGACCTTCCTCGCCGCGCTCGCCGCGCTCGACCGCTACCGGGACGAGGGGGCGACGTTCCGGGCCTGGCTGTTCCGAATCGCCCACAACCAGCTCATGAACGCCCTGCGGACGCGCGGCCGGCGCAGCACCAGGCCACTCGACGACATCCCGGAGCCGGCGGCGGGGGACGATCCGGCTCGCCTCGTCGACCGTGCCGACGACGCCCGCCGCGTCCGGCGGGCGTTGGCCCAGCTGTCCGACGACCGCCGGCAGGTGATCGTGCTCCGGTTCGTCGACGGTCTCTCCGCGCGCGAGATCGGCGACATCATCGGTCGCAGCGAGGGAGCGGTCCGTGTCCTCCAGCACCGTGCCCTGCGGGAGCTCGGCCGACTGCTCGACTGAGCTCGCGACGGTGCCGCCGAGCCGCGGGTGTAACGTATCGGGTCCCGCGGTGTTAGCAGGAGCATGATGAGCGACCATCCGTCCATGGCCGAGCGCATCGACCGCGCCGTCGGCGGCCTGCTCGACGGCCAGTCGATCGGCGCCGCGGCGGCCGCGGCAGCGCTCCCGGCCGCCGATCGGAGCCTCGTGGAGGTGGCCGGCCTGTTGCGTGCCGCCCTTCCGCTGCCTGCGGTCGCGCCGCGCTTCGAGGCGCGGCTCGGAGCGCGGCTGGCCGATGCGGACGGCGCTCGAGACGCGATCGCCTGGGCGCGGCGCCATCCCGGCCGCCTGATCGTCACCGGCGCGGTCGGCTCGGCCGTCGGCGTCGGCGTGACGGCGTTCGCCGTCTGGCGCAGCGGCCGGCGCGGCCCGGGCCCGGCGCATCGGCTGCTTCACCGGTAGGGAGACGGAGCCACCACATTGCCGATCAAGTTCCCCTTCAGCCGGCGAGCCGTCCCGTCCGATGCGTGGACGAAGTGCCCGACCTGCGAGTCGCAGGTCTTCAACCGGCAGCTCGAGCGCAGTCAGCGGGTGTGCCCCTCGTGTGGCCATCACTTCCGCATGTCGGTCGGTGAGCGGATCGACCTGCTGCTCGACCCGGGTACCTTCGAGGAGCGCGATGCGGGCCTCGAGGCGATCGATCGGCTCGGGTTCCACGACGACCGCCCGTACGAGCAGCGGCTCGAGGCGTCGCGGATCAAGACCGGGCTGCGCGACGCCGTCGTCTGGGGCATCGGCGCGATCGACGGCCAGCGCGTCGCGATCGCCATCTTCGACTTCCGGTTCATGGGCGGCAGCATGGGCGCCGTCGTCGGCGAGAAGCTGGCGCGCTGCTTCGAGACGGCGCTGGGCGAGCGGATTCCGGCCATCGTCGTCAGCGCCTCCGGCGGGGCGCGGATGCAGGAGGGAACCCTCTCGCTCATGCAGCTCGCCAAGACGACGGCACCGCTCGTGCGCCTGGACGAGGCCGGAGTGCCATTCATCGCCGTCCTGACCGATCCGACGACCGGCGGGGTGCTGGCCAGCTTCGCCAGCCTCGGCGACGTCATCCTCGCCGAGCCCAAGGCGCTGATCGGCTTTGCCGGTGCGCGCGTGGCGTCGGACACGGTCGGCGAGGAGCTGCCCGAGGGCTTCCAGACCGCCGAGTTCCTGCTCGACCACGGGTTCGTCGACGCGGTCGTGCCGCGCCCCGAGCTGCGCGCCACGCTGGCACGCCTGCTGCGATTGCTCCCGGTCCCGGCGGGCGGCGAGCCGGTGACGTTCGACGCCGAGCGAGGGTGGAGCCCGCTTGGGGCGCTGTCCGGCTTTGCCGAGCGCGTGGGAGGAGCGGTGAGCGAGACCATCGGAATCGAGGTCGACACGGAGGTTGCCGGCAACGGGGCCCCCGGGCGTCCGACCGGTTCGGCGGGGCGCCCGACGCCGACGGCGGCGCCGTCCGACGACGAGGACGAGCGGCCGTGACCGAGGCGATCACCCGAATCGAGGCTGCGCCGCCATCGGCCGAGGCGATCGAGTCCGCCTGGCAGCGGGTCCAGCTCGCCCGCCACCCGCAGCGTCCGCGCACGCTCGACCTCCTGCCACACGTGTTCACCGGCTTCTTCGAGCTGCACGGCGACCGCGCCTTCGGAGACGATGCGGCCATCGTCGGCGGCCCCGCCCTGCTCGACGGGAGGCCGGTCATGGTCATCGGTCACCAGAAGGGGACCGATACCGAGTCGAACATCCGACGGAACTTCGGCTCGCCGCATCCGGAAGGCTTCCGCAAGGCGCAGCGCCTCATGCGGCTCGCCGACAAGCTGGGCCTGCCGGTGATCACCTTCCTCGACACCGCCGGTGCGTTTCCCGGGCCGGCGGCCGAGGAGCGCGGGCAGGCGGAGGCGATCGCCTCGAGCATCAAGCTCATGACCGGGCTCCAGGTGCCGATCGTCGTGATCGTCCTCGGCGAGGGTGGCTCGGGAGGCGCCCTGGCGATCGGCGTCGGTGATGCGGTGCTGGCCCTCGAGAACGCGGTGTACTCGGTCATCAGCCCGGAGGGCTGCGCCTCGATCCTGTGGCGCTCGCGGGCCGAGGCGCGGACCGCCGCCGCGGCCATGCGCATGACGGCGGCCGACCAGGTGGACCTCGGCGTGGTCGATGGCCTGATCGCCGAACCGGACGAGGGCGCGCACGCCGACCCGGCGGCCACCGGCAAGGCGATCAAGGCGGCGATCCTCTCGGCGCTCGTGCGGCTGGCGGCGGTGGACACCGCCGAGCTCCTCGCCACGCGCTATGCTCGGCTCCGAGGCATCGGCGCGTACGTCGAGACCGGTGCCGATGCAAGCCGGCCCGCCGAGCCCCCATCGCTGCGGCACCGGATCGGACGGATCCTGCATCTTCCCGGTGTGCCGCGCCGGCCGCGCTGGAGCGAGATCTGGCCGAGCGACGGCGGCGACGACGACCACGAGAGAGGCGCATGACCGATACCGACCACGCCCTCGAGGCGATCGAGCGCGCCGCGAACGGCCTCATCCCGCAGCTCGGCGAGCGGCTGGCACGTCACGGACTCGGGGAGATCGAGGTGGCCGACGGGGACCTCCGATTGCGGGTCCGCGGCGGAGTCCGCGTCCCGGACGCATCGCCGACGGGCGGCACGCCCGAAGCCGCCGGCGCGGAGCCCGCGCAGGGCCCGTCCTCGGGCGGCTCGTCGGGCCGGCCGTCCATCGCCGTCGGGTCGCCGGCGGTCGGCTTCTTCGTCTATGCCGATGGCCTCGGGCCCGGCCTGGCGGTCGGCAAGGGCGACCCGCTGGGCCACGTGGAGATGCTCGGCGTGCGACACGACGTTCGCGCGCCGCGCGGCGGCACCGTACGGCATCTCGTGGCCGAGAGCGGCGAGGCGGTCGAGTACGGGCAGGTGGTCGTGGAGATGGATACCGAGGACGGCTCGCGATGAGCCTGGCCCTCCTGTTCAGCCCGCAGGGATCGCAGGTTGTCGGCATGGGCCGCGAGCTGGCCGAGACGTCGGCGGCCGCCCGGGCCGTCTTCGACGAGGCCGATGCGACCCTCGGATGGTCGGTCAGCGATTTGTGCTGGAACGGCCCCCGCGAGCGGCTCGACGACACCCGCCAGACCCAGCCGTGCCTGCTCGCCACCTCGGTCGCAGCGCTGCGAGCGCTCGAGGAATCGGCTCTCCAGGTTGCGCCCGGCATGGTCGCCGGCCACTCGGTCGGCGAGTACGCGGCGCTCGTGGCGGCCGGCGTGCTCGACTTCGCGGCCGCGCTGCGGTTGACCGCTCGCCGCGGCGAGCTCATGGCCTCGTCTGCGGGCGACGGCACGATGTCCGCCGTGCTCGGGCTCGACCGGGAGACGGTCGAGGAGATCGTGACGGCCGTCGGACGGCCCACCGAGCTCGTCGTCGCCAACGACAACGCCCCCGGCCAGGTGGTGATCTCCGGCCGCCTCGAGGCCGTCGAGGCCGCCGAGGAGGCCGCGCGTGCTGCCGGCGCGCGCCGCTGCCTCCGGCTGCCGGTATCCGGCGCCTTCCACTCGCCGCTCATGGCCGACGTTGCGGATGCCCTGGCCGACGCCTTCGAGGCCGAGACATGGCGGGATGCCCGCGTCCCGGTGGTGAGCAACGTGACCGCCGAGCCGTTGACCGAGGCATCGCGCATCCGATCCCTGCTCGCCGAGCAGGTCCGCTCGCCGGTCGAGTGGGTGCGCGTCGTGGACCGCATGGCCCGTGACGGGATCGAGGCGATGATCGAGTGCGGCCCGGGCGCCGCACTGACCGGCATGGTGAGGCGGATCGCGCCCGGGGTGCAAACGGCCACCGTGGGCGACGCGGCCAGCCTGGCGGAAGCTGCGGATCTCGCGGCCGCGAGGGCGGGGGCATCGGTCTCGTGATCGACAAGATTCTCATCGCGAACCGCGGCGAGATCGCCGTGCGCATCCTGCGCGCGTGCCGCGACCTCGGGATCGAGGCGGTGGTCGCCTACAGCGAGGCGGACCGCGACACGCTGGCCGTCCAGCTGGCCGACGAGGCGATCTGCATCGGCCCGGCCGAGGCCCGCCGCAGCTACCTGAACCAGCCGGCGCTCATCAGCGCGGCGATGATCACCGGCTGTGACGCGGTCCATCCGGGCTACGGCTTCCTGTCCGAGGACGCGACCTTCGCCGAGGCGTGCACCGCGCACGACCTCACCTTCATCGGCCCGCGACCCGAGGTGCTCGAGCGCTTCGCGAGCAAGTACGCGGTCCGTCGAATGCTGGCCGCCAACGGCCTCCCGACGGTGCCCGGCAGCCGCGGGATCGTCAGCGACCTCGGTGACGCGCTCGAACAGGCGGCCGAGGCCGGCTACCCGGTGCTGCTCAAGCCATCGGCCGGCGGCGGGGGACGCGGCATGCGACTCGTCCGATCACCCCGCGAGATGGAGACGAGCCTGCCGCTCGCCCGTTCGGAGGCGCAGGCCGCGTTCGGCGACGACAGCATCTACTTCGAGAAGTGGATCGAGGAGTCGCGCCACGTCGAGGTGCAGGTGCTCGTCGACCGCCACGGCAACGGCATCCACCTGGGCGAGCGCGACTGCAGCGTGCAGCGTCGCCATCAGAAGATCATCGAGGAGGGCCCGTCACCGGCGATGGACGATCCGAGCCGCGCGCGGCTGCGGGACCTGGCCATCCGCAGCGTGGTGGCCGCCGGCTACGAGAGCGCCGGAACGCTCGAGTTCCTGCTCGACGGCAAGGGCAACTTCTATTTCATCGAGATCAACTGCCGCATCCAGGTCGAGCACCCCGTGACCGAGCTCATCACCGGCGTCGACCTCATCGCCGAGCAGATCCGCCTGGCCGCCGGTGAGCGGCTCAGCCTTGCGCAGGACGACGTCCGCTTCCGCGGCCACGCGATCGAGTTCCGCATCAACGCGGAGGATCCGTCCGACAACTTCTCGCCCCAGACCGGCGAGGTGGAGTCGCTCGTGCTGCCGGGCGGGCCGGGCGTCCGTGTCGACACCCACCTGTACCCCGGCTACGAGATCCCTCCCTTCTACGACAGCCTGCTGGCCAAGCTGATCGTCTGGGGGGAGACGCGCGACATCGCCGTCGCGCGTGGCCGGCGGGCGCTCCGCGAGTTCCAGGTCGACGGCGTCAAGACGAATCTGCCGTTCCACCGCGGCATCCTCGAGAACGACGCCTTCCTGGACGCGCGGGTCAGCACGAACCTGCTCGACCGCGTCGGGCCCGCGGCGTTCGTCGCGTCGTCGCCATGAACTATATACGGTATATACGATGGAGCCCCACCGCCTCATGACGAACCGATGACGACCGACACCCCACGCATCGCGGCCCCGCTCGAGGCGGCCGACATCATGCGGATCCTCCCGCACCGCTACCCGTTCCTGCTCGTCGACCGGATCATCGAGCTCGAGCCGGGCAAGCGCGCGGTCGGGATCAAGCAGGTGACCGCCAACGAGCCGCAGTTCACCGGCCACTTTCCCGACCGTCCGATCATGCCCGGCGTCCTCATGGTCGAGGCGCTCGCGCAGACCGCCGGCGTGGCGGTCCAGACGCTCGACGAGTACCGCGGCAAGCTCGGCCTGTTCGCCGGCATCGACGACTGCCGCTTCAAGCGGCTCGTCACTCCGGGCGACACGCTGCGCCTGGAGGTCACCGTCGAGAAGCTGCGCGGCATGTTCGGCCGCGTGCGGGCCGTTGCGAGCGTGGAGGGCGAGGTCGCAGCCGAGGCGACGCTCTCGATCATCATCCCGCGGGACCAGTCGATGGGCGGGGGTGCGGCCGATGCGTGACGGCGAGCGTCGCGTCGTCGTGACCGGCATGGGCGCGGTGACCCCGATCGGGAACGACGTGGCGTCCTACTGGGACGGCCTCGTGAACGGCCGCAGCGGCATCGGCCGGATCACGCTGTTCGATCCGGTCAACGTGCCGAGCAAGGTCGCCGGCGAGATCCGCGGCTTCGACGCCGACGCGGTCATGCCCAAGAAGGAGGTCCGCCGCAACGACCGATACGTCCACTTCGCGTGGGCGGCCACGGCGGAGGCGCTGCGCGACGCCGGGCTGCCGATCCCGATCGAGGACGAGGCCCTGGCCTGGCGAACCGGCGCGATCATCGGCTCCGGGATCGGCGGCATCAACACGATGATCCGCGACATCATCGAGGCGCATGACGAGGGAATCGACCGGATCGGTCCGTTTCTCGTGACGGCCATGATCCCCGACATGGCGGCCGGGTACGTGGCGATCTACGCGAACGCCCGTGGACCCAACTACGCGACCGTCAGCGCCTGCTCGAGCTCCAACCACGCCATCGGCGCCTCGCTGAACGCGATCCGCCGCGGTGAGGCCGACGTCATGATCGCCGGTGGCGCCGAGGCCGGCATCGGCGAGATCCCGGTCGGAGCGTTCTGTGCCATGCGGGCGTTGTCGACGAAGCGCAACGACGAGCCGGAGAAGGCGTCACGCCCCTTCGATGCCGAACGGGACGGCTTCGTCATGGGCGACGGCGCCGGCATCCTGGTGCTCGAGGAGCTCGAGCACGCTCGCGCCCGAGGCGCCACGATCCATGCCGAGGTCGTCGGCTACGGAGCCACCGACGATGCGTCGCACATCACGCTGCCGGCACCGGGCGGGCGTGGCGCCGTCGAGAGCATGCGGATCGCGATCGAGGACGCGGGGCTGAGCGCCGGGGACGTCGATTACATCAACGCCCACGGGACCTCGACGCCACCGAACGACCGCTCCGAGACCGCCGCCATCAAGACGCTCTTCGGCGAGCAGGCCTACCGCATCCCGGTCTCGAGCACGAAGTCGATGACCGGCCACCTCATGGGCGCCGGCGGCGGCATCGAGGCGATCGCCACGATCCGCGCCATCCAGGAGGGCGTCGTACCGCCGACCATCAACCAGGAGCACCCCGACCCCGATTGCGATCTCGACTACGTGCCGAACGAGGCGCGCGAGCACGAGGTCACGGTCGGGATGAGCAACAGCTTCGGCTTCGGCGGTCACAACGCCACGCTCGTCTTTCGACGGTACGACGGTTGATGGACGAACGCACCGATCGCATCCTCGCGGCCGTCGATCTGCTGGCTCCGACCTTCGAACGGTCCGGGCTCGAGGAGCTGGAGCTCTCGGTCGGCGATCTCGAGGTGCGGCTCGCGCGGCCGGTTGCCCAGCAACCGCCGAGCGTCACCGCGGCGAACGCGCCGGTGACGCGGGAGCCGTCGCCGCCGCCGCCCGCGGGCGACGGGCTCACGCCGTTCGGCGAGCCGGCGCCCGGCCATCACTTCGTCGGCGCTCCGCTGACGGGCGTCTGGTACGACGCCCCGTCGCCCGGAGCGCGCCCCTACGTGACGGAGGGGTCCGAGGTCGCGTCCGGCCAGGTCGTTGGCCTCATCGAGGCCATGAAGCTGTTCAACGAGATCAAGGCCGATGCGACCGGCACGATCACCCGCGTCCTCGTCGAGAGCGGGACGCTCGTGAAGCGCAAGCAGCCCCTGCTCGAGATCGATCCGCGATGACCGCCCATCCACGCCCGCCCCAAGGAGGCGACCGATGACCACCAACGCCCTGATCACCGGCTGGGGGATGTACGCCCCGACGCGCGTGATGACGAACGACGACATCGCGCAGCTCGTGGAGACGTCGGACGAGTGGATCGTGTCTCGCACCGGCATCCGTGAGCGGCGCATCGCCGCCGACGACGAGACGACGGCAACGCTGGCGACGAACGCGTCGCGCGACGCGCTCGCCGTCGCCGGCGTCGACCCGAGCGAGGTCGACCTCATCATTCTCGGCACGTGCTCGCCCGACTACTACATGCCAGCCACCGCGACGCTCGTCGCCCGCGATCTCGGCGCCTCGAACGCAGCCGCGTTCGACCTCCAGGCCGCGTGCTCCGGGTTCGTGTACGCCATGGCCACCGCGAACGGCTTCATCCGCAGCGGCATGTACCGCTGCGTCCTCGTCATCGGCGTCGAGGTGCTCAGCCGGTTCCTGGACTGGAGCGACCGCAACACCTGCGTCCTGTTCGGTGACGGCGCGGGAGCCGTGCTCATGCAGGCCAGCGATCAGCCGGGCGGCATGACCGGCTTCGAGCTGTTCACCGATGGCACCGGCTGGGAGGGCATCATCTTCCCGGCCGGCGGCAGCGCGTGCCCGACGAGCCCGCAGACGATCGCCGACGGCGGCCACTACGTCCACATGGCCGGCAAGGACGTGTACCGCTACGCCACGCGCCAGCTCGCGGAGTCGGCGCTCGCCGCCGTGCGCGACGCCGGGCTGACGATCGACGACATCGACCAGTTCGTCTTCCACCAGGCGAACCTGCGCATCATCGAGAGCGTCGGGAAGCAGCTGGGCATGCCGATGGAGAAGGTGTATCTGAACATGGACCGCTACGGCAACACCAGCGCCGCATCGGTCCCGATGGCGCTCGTCGAGGCGGTCGCAGAGGGCCGCATCAAGGAGGGCGACCGGATCCTCATGGTCGCCTTCGGCGCCGGATTCACGGCCGCGGGCGCCGTCGTCGAGTGGACGGCCGATCCGACTCGTGCGTTCCTGGCACCGGGCTCGCAGACACGGATGGGACAGCCCCGACGCGACCTCGTGGAGGCCGGAGCGTGATGTTCGACCTGAGCGGCAAGACGGCCCTCGTGACCGGCGGCAGCCGCGGGCTCGGCCGCGCGATCGCGCTGGCGCTCGCCGGCCAGGGCGCCGACGTGGCGATCAACTACCGTGGCAACGCGGAGGCGGCGGACGAGGTCGCCGCGAAGATCGCCTCGATGGGCCGCCGCGCGGTCACGATCCAGGGTGACACCAGCGCCGGCCGCGACGCGTGCGAGGCCATCGTCAAGGAGGCGCTCGAGGGCCTGGGAGCGATCGACATCCTGGTCAACAACGCGGGCATCACCCGGGATAACCTGCTGATGCGCATGGACGGCGACGAGTGGGACGCGGTCATCGGCACGAACCTGTCCGGCCCGTTCTGGATGACCCGGGCCATCGCCCGCCCGATGATGAAGGCTCGCTCCGGGCGGATCATCAACATGAGCAGCGCCGCCGGCCGCATGGGGAATCCCGGCCAGGCGAATTACGCCGCGGCCAAGGCCGGGCTCATCGGCCTGACCAAGACGACGGCTCGCGAGCTGGCCAGCCGGGGCATCACCTGCAACGCGATCGCGCCGGGGCTCATCGAGACCGATCTGACCGCCGACCTGCCCGCGGCTGCCACCGAGGCGCTGAAGTCGATGACCCCGCTCGGGTACATCGGCTCCGTCGACGACGTCGCTGCCGCAGCGGTGTACCTCGCGTCTGACGAGGCCCGCTACGTCACCGGCCAGGTGCTCGGCGTGGACGGCGGCATCGTGATGGGGAGCTGACCGGTCGCGGCTTCGGCGCGGCGCTTGCAACGACCTAGAATGTAGCTTCGACAAGCAAGCGATTCGTCACCGGAAAGGAGACCGATGCTCACCCTGCGCTCCCTGTTCCGACCCACGCGCACGGTCGACGCTCACTGCGACATCCCGTGCGGCATCTACGACCCCGAGCAGGCCCGCATCGAGGCCGAATCCTGCCTCCGGATCATCGAGAAGTACGAGGGCAACGAGGACCCGGTCTTCCGCCAGCGATGCATCATCATCAAGGAGCGGCAGGCGGAGATCGCGAAGCATCACATCGACGTGCTGTGGCACGACTACTTCAAGCCCGAGCATCTCGAGCAGTTCCCCGATCTCCACGACGTGTGCTGGCAGGCCGCCAAGCAGGCATCGAAGGTGAAGCACACGGTGGATGCCGGCGCGGCGAAGGAGCTTCTCGCCCTGATCGATCGCATCGACGAAATGTGGAAGGCGACCGGCGGTCCCGAGAAGACTCGCGTCAACGGGCGTCCCGGCTGAGCGACGCGCGACCCGACCGCATGCGACGCTGGAGGGGCCCGCTCGGGCTCCTCTTCGTCTGCCTGGGCGGCCTGGTGCTCCTGTCGCGGCGCCTGGATGCGGTCGAGGTGCGCGGTGGGTCGATGCGCCCGACGCTCGAGCCCGGGGATCGTCTGCTGGTCTGGCGCAGCGCCGGTGCACCTCGCGCAGGTGACGTCGTGGTGATCGCCGACCCCACCCGCGCGGGCCACGAGCTCGTGAAGCGCGTCGCCGAGGTGAGTCCCGCCGGCGTGTCCGTTGCGGGCGACAACCCGTCGGCGAGCACCGACAGCCGGATCTTCGGCCTCGTGCCGTCCGGGCGTGTCCGGTGGCGGGTTGTCGCGCGCTACTGGCCGCTCGACGCCATCGGCCGCGTTCCCCGCCCCCGCCGGCGATCGCGCTAGGCTCCTTCCCGGCAGGCCGCCGCGAGGGCGTCCACGCACCCGTCGACCTCCGACGGCACGATCGCGACTCCGGGCCCAGCCTCCGCGGCGACGAGGTGGCGTACCGCCGCTTCGCCGGGTCGCACCGCGAGGCCCGCGCGGGGGCAACGATGGCGGAGGAAAGCGAGCACCGGCGCGAGCCCTGCGTCGCCGTACTCGGCCCGGATCGCTCCGGTGTCGACGAGTACCAGGTCAGGCGTGCGCAGGATCACCGCCTGGTGGAGCCGAGCGGCGTCGTTGTAGAAGAACGCGGTGGCGGCCGCGAGGCCGGCGTCGAGCGCGCGCGCCAGCTCGTGGTCGCGGGTCAGGCAGTAGAGGATCGGCTCGTGCACGGGACGCGAGCCTACACCGCCCGTGTGCACCGCAGCGACCTCAGGTGACGGGCCGCTCGCCACGCTGCCAGGGCAAGCGCCCCTCGAGCTCGATCTCGAGCGCGAAGCTCAGGAAGGTTCGAACGAGCACGATCAGGCCCAGGACCCCGACGCTCTCGAACGACGGTGAGATCACGACCATGCGAATGATGTCGGCCGCCACGAGGAACTCGAGCCCGAGCAGGATCGCGCGGCCGAGCGAGATGCGGTAGATCCGGTACGCGTCGGCGAGGTTCCGTGTGCGCAGCGTGAGGCCGAACGCCCCGGTCGCGAGGATCGCGCCGATCACGATGATCGCCACGCCCGCCAGGTCGATGATCCATCCCACCGTCTCGACGAACTCCCTCACCGGGTCCTCCTTCTGCTGCCTTCGCGTCATGCCCATCCCCGAGGGGGCGCGGAAGCGGCGGGTACAATGACGGGCCGATGACCACGCCGACGATGCCACCAGACGCCCCCGCGCGTTCGCGAGCGCGCGACCTCACGACCGGCCGCCACCAGCACCTCGGATCTTTGCTGGGCCGGGTCTGGCCGGTCGACGCCGTCGGCGTCGAGGAGCGCGCCGCGTCCCTCGCGAAGCGGAGCATCAAGAAGGACGCCAAGCTCTGGGCGCTCGACCTGGCGATCCGGATGATGGATCTCACGACCCTCGAGGGGAAGGACACGCCGGGCAAGGTGCGGGCGCTGGCCGGCAAGGCCCGTCGCCCGGATCCGACCGACCCGTCGGTCCCGCACGTCGCCGCCCTGTGTGTCTATCCCAACATGATCCCGACCGCCGTCGAGGCGCTGCGTGGCTCCGGGGTGAAGGTCGCCAGCGTCGCGACGTACTTTCCGTCGGGCCAGGCGCCGCTCGAGGTGAAGCTCGCCGACGTGCGCGGTGCCGTCGACATGGGAGCCGACGAGATCGACATGGTGATCGACCGCGGCGCGTTCCTGGCAGGGGACTATGCATCGGTCTACGACGAGATCATCGCGGTCAAGGAGGCGTGCGGAGAGGCGCACCTCAAGGTCATCCTCGAGACCGGTGAGCTCGAGACGTACGACAACGTGCGGCGCGCGTCGGTCCTGGCCATGGCGGCCGGGGCGGACTTCATCAAGACCAGCACCGGCAAGGTGCAGCCGGCCGCCACCCTGCCGGTGACGCTCGTCATGCTCGAGGCGATCCGCGACTTCCACGCTCAGACCGGGCGGGTGGTCGGTATGAAGCCGGCCGGTGGCATCCGGACCGCCAAGGAGGCGATCTCGTACCTCACGACGCTGTACGAGACGCTGGGGCCAGGCTGGATGACCCCCGACCTGTTCCGCTTCGGCGCCTCGAGCCTGCTCAACGACGTGCTCATGCAGATCCGCAAGGAGCGCACGGGCCGATACAGCGGCGGCGACTACTTCACGCTCGACTGAAGCGCCGATGCGGGTCTCGCCCCGGACGCTTCAGATCTGGTCGGACCTCGGTTGTCCATGGTCACACGCGGTCATGTGGCGTCTCTGGGATGCCCGGCGGCGCCTCGGGCTCGAGGAGCGCGTGCGGTTCGACCACCACGCCTTCGCGCTCGAGCTGTTCAACTCCGAGCCGACCCCGAAGTCCCGGATCGAGGCCGAGTGGCCCGTCGCCGCGACCCTGGCCCCGCACGCCGGCTGGCAGGCGTGGTCGGGGCCCGACCACGCGTGGCCGGTGACGATGCTGCCACCGATGGAGGCGGTCGCCGCGGCGAAGGCCCAGTCGCTGAGCGCGTCGGAGGAGCTGGATCGCGCGCTTCGGTACGCCTTCTGGGCGGAGAGCCGATGCATCAGCCTGCGCCACGTCATCCTGGAGGTCGCCGGCGAGTGCCAGTCCGTCGACGTGGGCCGCCTTGCCGCCGCACTCGATGATGGGCGAGCCCGCCGGGCGCTCCTCGACGACTGGGCGGTCGCACGTGGCGACGAGGTGCGAGGCTCGGCGCACCTGTTCGCCCCGGATGGGACGAATGCGCAGAATCCCGGCATCGCCATCGGCTGGGTCGCCGGCGACGACGGCGGCGAAGGCGCGTACACGATCGAAGCCGACGATCCGTCGGCCATCGATGACCTGGTCCGCCGGGCGGCCGGCTGATCTCACGTGGGACGGCGTGCCGGCGTTCCAGTGAACGTGCACTTGCCGCCGTTCGCGTCGCTCGTCGATGCGCATGCCCACGAGCTGCATCGGTTTCTCGTCGGGCTGATCGGTCCGGCGGACGCCGAGGATTGCCTCCAGGAGACCTTCATGTCCGCGCTCCGCGCCTATCCGAGACTCCGTCACGGCGAGCACCTGCGCGCCTGGCTGTACACGATCGCGCAGCGGAAGGCGGCCGATGCGGCCCGGCGCCGCTCGCGACGCCCCACCGCTTCCCTCGACGGCGTCGACCCGGGGGTTCCGCCGCATGACGGCGCCGATGACGGCGTGTGGGTCGCCGTGCGCGCCCTGCCCGCGAAGCAGCGCGCCGCGATCGTGCATCGATACGCCCTCGACCTGGCCTACGCCGAGATCGGAGAGCGGATGGGCATCAGCGAGGAGGCGGCCCGTCAGAACGTCAGCGCCGGCCTGCGCCGGCTGCGCCGGGAGGTGGCTCGCGATGACCGATGAGCTCGAACGCCGGCTCGCGGCGCCGTCCCCCGCACGGCCACTCGACCTCGACGGCCTCCGTGAGCGCCTCGCACGCGCCGCCGGCGACGCCGGCCTGCTCGACGTGGCGCTCGGCACCGTCGATTCGCCGCTCGGCACGCTGACCGTGATGGTCACGCCGGCCGGGCTCCTGCGGCTCTCCTACCCCGGCGAGGGGATCGACGCTCAGCTCCAGGAAGTGGCCGATCTCGTCTCCCCTCGCATCCTTCCCGCCCCGGAGCGAACGGATGCTGTGCGCCGGCAGCTGGACGACTACTTCGAGCGCCGCCGCCGGTCGTTCGACGTCCCGATTGACTGGCGCCTCGTCCGCGGCTTCGCCGGGAACGTGCTGCGCGCCACCGCCCGCATCCCCTTCGGCACGGTGTCGAGCTACCGCGAGGTCGCTGGCCGCGCCGGGTCGCCGAACGCGTACCGCGCGGCCGGCAACGCGCTCGGCTCGAACCCGATCCCGATCGTGGTGCCGTGCCATCGGGTCGTGCACGCCGGCGGGGGACTGGGCGGCTACACCGGCGGCCTCGAGCGCAAGCAGTACCTGCTCCGGCTCGAGGGCTTCCTCGACGCGGGAACCGAACGAGCGGCCCGGCCGTCCTGACGGCATCGCCCGCAGGAGCCGGTGATGGTCCGGATCGCGACACTCGCCCTCGTGCTGAGCCTGACCGGTTGCGCCACGGTGCAGCTCCTCCAGCCGACGCCGACGGACATCGAGATCACCCACGCCGACCCGATGCCCGCCAATCCGTCCGGGGAGTGGGACGCGGTGCTCGTGATCGTGCCTGAAGAACGGCTGCTCGGGCGCGCCGTACCCGTGGAGGATGCCGTGAGCCATGCCGGTGAGGCCGAGACTGCCGTCTCCGGCGTCCTCTTCATCGACACTGCCTACGTCGAGACGTGGCTGTGCGGGTCGATCATCGACGAGGACGGCCCTCGCTGTGGCGCCCCGGCGCTGCGAGTCGAGGGTTTCGAGGAGGTCGAGACCGAGGGCTGGCGATTTCGCTCCGCCGGCACGGTCCAGTGGCTGGAGAACGCCCGGCTGTTCGGCCGCATCGAGCACCGCTGAACGGCTCACCGTCGTCTGGAGACGACGAGCCGCACTCGCCGATTGATCCGACGTCTCGCCTGCCGGGGGCGGCATCGGGCGGTCGGCATCGGGGCTCGGGACCGGGTGCGATAATCGGCGCAGCATGACCCTCACGAAGAAGAACGAGACCCGTCCCGCGCCCGCCTCGTGGGGCCTCGGTGCGACCGGCGACGTCCCGTGGGAATACGCGCCGGCACCGGAGGCGACCGACCACGTCCGCATCGAGCCGGAGTACGGCCTGTTCATCGGCAACGAGTTCGTGCGCTCGAAGCCGCGCAAGACCTTCACCGTCATCAACCCGGCGACCGAGGAGCCCCTGGCCAAGGTGGCACACGCGTCGAAGGCGGACGTCGACCGGGCGGTCCGCACCGCGCGCGAGGCGCATCGGTCCAGCTGGTCGAAGCTGCCCGGGCGTGAGCGTGCGAAGTACCTCTACCGCATCGCCCGCATCCTGCAGGAGCGGAGCCGGGAGTTCGCCGTCGTCGAGAGCATGAACTCCGGGAAGCCGATCAAGGAGTCGCGCGACGTCGACGTCCCCCTGGCTGCCGCGCACTTCTTCTACTACGCCGGCTGGGCCGACAAGCTCGAGTATGCCTTCCCGCATCGCGACCCGCGCTCGCTCGGCGTGGCCGCGCAGGTCATCCCCTGGAACTTCCCGCTGCTCATGCTGGCCTGGAAGATCGCCCCGGCGCTGGCCGCCGGGAACACGGTCGTCCTGAAGCCGGCCTCGACGACGCCGCTGACCGCCTACCTCTTCGCCGATGTGGTTCGCCAGGCCGATCTGCCGCCGGGCGTCGTGAACATCATCACGGGGCCTGGCGAGATCGGCATGGAGCTCGTCCGGCACCCCGAGGTCGACAAGGTCGCGTTCACCGGCTCGACCGCCGTCGGCAAGATGATCGCGCGAGCCGTGGCCGGCACCGGCAAGAAGGTCACGCTCGAGCTCGGTGGCAAGGCGGCGAACATCGTGTTCGACGACGCACCGCTCGACCAGGCGATCGAGGGAATCGTCAACGGCATCTACTTCAACCAGGGCGAGGTCTGCTGCGCCGGCAGCCGCCTCTTCGTCCAGGAGAGCGTCTACGAGCCGCTCATCGACAAGCTGAAGAGCCGGCTCGGGACCCTGCGCGTCGGCGACCCGCTCGACAAGAACACCGACGTCGGGGCGATCAACTCCGCCGGGCAGCTCGCCAAGGTGCAGGAGCTCGTCGAGTCGGGGATCGAGGAGGGTGCCGAGATCTTCCAGCCCGACTGCCAGCTGCCCGCCCGTGGGTTCTTCTTCGTGCCGACGCTGTTCACCGGTGTCAGCCAGAGCCATCGAATCGCGCAGGAGGAGATCTTCGGCCCGGTGCTGAGCGTCCTGACATTCCGCACGCCGGAGGAGGCGATCGAAAAGGCGAACAACACCCCCTACGGCCTCTCGGCCGGCGTGTGGACCGAGAAGGGCAGTCGCATCTTCAAGATGGTCGCCGCGATGCGCGCCGGCGTCGTGTGGGCCAACACGTTCAACCGATTCGACCCGACCAGCCCGTTCGGCGGCTACAAGGAGTCCGGATACGGCCGCGAGGGCGGCCGCCACGGTCTGGAGGCCTACCTGCGATGAATCCTCCTGCTGACGCGCGCATCGACGTGCGCAAGACCTACAAGCTGTACGTCGGTGGGGCGTTCCCCCGCTCCGAGTCGGGCCGGACCTACGTCGTCACCGACGCCAAGGGCCGATTCTGGGCCAACGCCTCGGCCGGCTCCCGCAAGGACGCCCGCGACGCCGTCCAGGCAGCACGCAAGGCCTTCGGGGGCTGGTCGAGCCGGTCGCCGTACAACCGCGGCCAGGTGGTCTACCGGATCGCCGAGGTGCTCGAGGACCGGCGCGCACAGTTCGTCGACGAGGTGCAGCGCTCCGAGGGCGCGAGCAAGCGCCAGGCGGAGGCTGCCGTCGACCTGTCCGTCGACCGGCTGGTCTGGTACGCCGGCTGGGCCGACAAGATCGCCCAGGTCGTCGGGGGCACGAACCCGGTCGCCGCGCCGTACTTCAACTTCTCGGTCCCCGAGCCGACCGGCGTGGTGGCGGTGCTGGCGCCGCAGCAGTCCTCGTTGCTAGGTCTGGTGAGCGT
>DATLGA010000019.1:0-12141 GCA_035540715.1 Candidatus Limnocylindrales bacterium
CCGATCTCGTAGCCGACGACGCCCGGGCCGAGCTCCTCGATCACGCCCACCGGCTCGTGGCCGACCACGAGGCCGGGCCGGACCGGGTACTCGCCCTTGAGGATGTGCACGTCGGTGCCGCAGATCGTCGTGAGCGTCACGCGGATGATCGCCTCACCCGGCCCGGCCCGGGGCCGGGGCACGTTCTCGACGCGGATGTCGCCGGGCGCGTGGAACACGGCGGCGCGCATCGTGGCGCCTTCCGCAGTCTCGGAGCGCATCGGCGGTGTGGTGGTGACCGTCATCGTGGTCCTCCTTCTCGTGGCTTCAGCGGGGTGGAGTCCCGGCTCAGCCGTGCACCGGCTCGCGACGGAGCGCGAGGGCGATCTCGTCCGTCCAGCCCCGGATGGCGTCCCAGTCACGGAAGTCGCCGTTCGGCGCCTTCAGCATCCCGGTGATGGTCCGCTCCACCCAGCCGAGGTCCGCATTGTTCAGTCGTCCGGGGAAGACCCGATGCTCGCGCGCGTCGAGCTCGCGCATGAGGCGCCGGCCGTCGGCTGGCTCCTCGGTCGGAGCCAGGGGCTCGCCGATCGGTCCGCTGGAGAAGATCCAGACCGGCCGGCTCCGCAGCTCGGCATGGAACCGCTCGGCGAAGCGGCGCGCCGGCTCGAGCCACCGGCCGGCATAGATGCCGCTGCCGAGGATCACCGCTTCGTAGGGCGCGAGCGAGTCGACCCGCTCCGGCTCGACGAACTCGACGTCAAGGCCGTTGGCCACGAGGGCCCCGGCAATCGCCTCGCCGATCTCGCGGGTCGCGCCATGCTTCGATGCGGCGCTGACGAGGACGTTCATCATCGGTTCTCCTGTGGTGGTAGCCCCGAGGATGCCGGTGTGGCGCGAACCGGGACAGGGTCGAGGTGACCCATCTGCCCGGGCCGTTCGGCCCGTCGGGTCACCGGGACCGGTCGTGGGGAGGCTCAGACGTGATAGAGCCGGCGTGCCTCGGCCGCAAGCTCGTCGCGGAAGTCGGGGTGGGCGATCGCGATGAGCGCCGACGCGCGCTCCCGGATGCTCCGGCCGAACAGCTCCGCGACGCCGTACTCGGTCACGACGGTGCGGACATGGGCCCGGCTCGTGACGACGCCGGCACCGACGGCGAGCGTCGGCGTGATGCGTGAGATCGTCCCGCCCGCGGCGGTCGACGGCAGGGCGATGATGGCGCGGCCCTCCGGCGCCAGCGCCGCTCCGCGCATGAAGTCCATCTGCCCGCCGACGCCGGAGTAGAAGCGCGTGCCGATCGAGTCCGCGCTCACCTGGCCGGTCAGGTCGACGGCGATCGCCGAGTTCACGGCCGCCATGCGCCGGAAGCGTCGGATGACCGACGTGTCGTTCGTGTAGTCGACCGGCCGCATCTCGACCATCGGATTGTCGTCGACGAAGTCGTAGAGGCGCCGCGTGCCCATCATGAACGCGGACACGATCTTGCCGCGGTTGATCTCCTTCGCCGCTCCGGTCAGCGCGCCGGCCTCGACGAGGTCGAGCACGACGTCGGTGAACAGCTCGGTGTGGACGCCGAGGTCGCGCTTGTCCCGCAGCGCCAGCGCGACGGCGGCCGGGATCGACCCGATGCCCATCTGCAGCGTCGCCCCGTGTGGGATCAGCTCGGCGACGTACTCGCCGATGCGCCGCTCGACGTCGCCGATCGGCTCGGTCGGGTGCTCGTACGGCGGTTGATCGACTTCGACGCCGAGGGCGATCTCATCGACGTGGATGAACGAATCGCCGAGGGTTCGCGGCATGCGCGCATTGACCTGCGCGATGACGGTGGTGGCGGTCCGCGTCGCCGCCAGCGCGGCGTCGATGCTCGTCCCGAGCGAGCAGTAGCCGTGGGCGTCGGGAGGCGAGACGTTGATGAGCACCGCGTCGAGCCGGATGACTCCCGTGCTGAACAGCTCCGGGACGTCCGAGAGGAAGATCGGCACGTAGTCCGCCCGACCTTCGTTCACGGCCTCGCGCGCATTGGCGCCGATGAAGAGCGCGCGGTGTCGCAGATGCGCCTCCATCCCCGCGACCAGGTGCGGGGCCGGCCCCTCGGTATGGAAGTGGATCAGCTCGACGTCGCGCAGCTCGGGGGCGCGGTCGGCCAGGGCCTGGAGGAGCTGGGTGGGGGTGGCGGCTCCGCCGTGGACGAAGACCTGCTGCCCGGAGGCGATTCCCGAGACGGCTTCGGAGGCGGTGACGATGCGCATGCGGAAAGTCTAGAGGGCCTTCCGGCTCGTGGAGGTGAGCCGGAGGGCCGCGTGGGCGGGTGACGGACGCCTCGCATTCACCCCTCGGCGGCCAGCCGAACGAAGTCCATCGCCGAGATGACGCCGATGGGCCGGCCGGTCCGATCGACCGCGACGAGCCGATGGAGGCGCCCCTCGTCCATGACGCGCGCCGCCGCGCCGATCCGGAGCTCGCCGTCGATCGTGACCGGCGGCGTGCTCATCACCTCGCCGACGCGGATACCGCTGTCGCGATGGCGGATCAGCGCCTGGACGCTGGGCATTGCGAGATAGAGCAGATCCGTCTGGCTGATGACGCCGACGAGGCGGCCGGAGACGTCCACGACCGGAAGGCCGGTGATCCGGTTGCGCCGAAGCAGCTCCTCGGCCTCCTCGATCGTCGCGTCGGCCGAGACGGTCACCGGGTCGATCGTCATGAGGTCCTCGACGCGGAGGTCGAGATCGGGAATGGTCGAAGCGGTCATCGGTGGCCTCCTCATCGGTGCAGCGGCTGGGGGTGGTCTCGCCGGACGACGGACGACGCGCCCGGTTCTCGTTCCTCCTCGCCGGGCGGCTCGATCCTTTCGTCGTCGAGCTCCCAGGCCAGCGTCGAGTCGACGCGCGCCACTCCGTCGACGAGGCCGACGAGCTTTTCGATGATGCGGGCCGTCGACCGGCGGTCGACGGTGCCGCTCAGGACCACGATCCCTTCGCGCACCGTGACCTGGAGCTGGTCCGGGTCGAGCCACATCGTGTGGCGAAGAATCTCCTCCCGGACCGCGCGCCGGATCTCGTCGTCGAGGCGCAGGTACGCCCGCACGAGGTCGGACCGGGTGAGGATCCCGATGACGCGCCCCGCGTCGATGACGGGGAGCCGGTTGACGCCGCGGTCGACCATGAGCGCCGCGGCCTCCCGAAGCGGCCGGTCGGCCTCGATCACGATCGCCGGCGAGCTCATCGCTTCGCGCGCCGTGGTCGCCGCGCGGCGCCGGAGCTCCTCGGGGTCGTGCCGCTCACCGATGATCCACTCGATGGGCAGGCGGCGGCTGATGGGCCGGCCGAGCTGCTTGATGAGCAGGTCGGCCTCGGAGACGACGCCGATGCACCGGCCGTCCTCGACGACCGGCGCACCGCTGATCCGGTGCTCGCTGAGCAGCCGCGCGACATCGCGCAGCGGCATGTCGGGCGGAACGCTCAGCAGCGTCCGCGACATCACATCACTGACTCGCATGGGTGGTGCCTCCTGTCGGGACGAGCTCGCGCCCCTCGATCGGCTCGCGCATGACGAGCACCGAGCAGCGAGCATGGGTGAGGACGTTGCGGGCGACGCTGCCGAGCAGGAGGCGGTCGATGCCTCCCAGCCCGCGCGTCCCCGTGACGATGAGGTCGGCGCCCCGTTCCTCGGCGACGGCGAGGATCTCGTGCGCCGGGTCACCGGCGCGCAGGTGAGCGACCGCCGGCATGCCGGACTCCGTCAGCCGAGCCGCCATCTCCTCCGCGTCGCGCTCGTATGTCGCGCGGAGCTCCTGGCGGCGCGACGCCAGCCGCTTGTCGCCCAGCGTGTAGAGCGACACGGCCGTCTCGAAGATCGGGCCGTCGGGAATCGACACGGCGACCGCTTCGGCGGGCTGGCCGGCGAAGACACCCCAGGCTGCCAGCCGGTCCGGGATGGCGAGCGCGGCCGGGGAGCCATCGGTCGCAACCAGCAGACGTGAGACGGCCGGCGATCGTGCGACGAGCACCGGGCACGGCGCGTCGCCGGCGACCTCGGCCGCGACCGACCCGAGCAGCATCGAGCGCAGCGGGCCTCGCCCGCGCGAGCCGGTGACCACGAGGTCGGCGCGCTGCTCGCGCGCGACGTCGACGATGACCGATGCGGTGCGGCCCTTGACCACCAGCCGGGTGGTCGCCAGGCCGGCCTCGGCCAGCGGCACGGCAAGCTCGTCCAGCTGCTGCTCGAGCACCTCGCGCGTGGCGTCCTCGATGTCGCCGACCCAGTCCATGGTCGAGCCGACGCCGCCGGTCCAGTCGATCGGGACGTCGTAGGCGCCAAGCAGGACCACCTCGGTGGCCGGGGGCCATCGCAGCGAGCCGACGAGGTCCCGCGCGACGATCGAGCAGGCCGACCCGTCGATGGCGAGCAGGATCTTCATGACGACCTCCGTAGTTGCGTGTCGTCATCCTCCGCGCCTGCGTTCGCCGCGCTCCACGGCCGACCGGCCCGGATCGGCGGGTCCGAAGGTCCCGATCGGTGCCGAATGGCCCGTCCCGATCGGGACCCCCGGAACTGGGCCGCGCCCCCGCGAGCGCCCACGCTGCCCGGCAGAACAGCCAGGAGGTCACACGGACATGCGTATCCTCATCGGCGTCGACGGCTCGCCGGCGTCCGCGGTGGCCTGCGAGCTCGTGGCCGACCGCAGCTGGCCGGAGGGAACGCAGATACGCCTCGTGGGTGCAACGGAGCGCCCGCTCTCGGTCAACCGCGGCTCTGACGACGGAATCGTCGCACGGGCGGCGGCGCTGGGGCTCGAGCTTGATCGGCAGGCGGAGGCGTTCCGCCGTCGCGCCATGCCCTGCGAGCTGGTGGTCGAGTTCGGCCGGCCGGCGGACGTCCTGCTGGCTCAGGCGCGGGAGTGGTGGTCCGATCTCGTCGTCGTCGGGAACCGCGGGCGCGGCCCGGCTGCCAGCGCGATCCTCGGGTCGGTATCGGCGCACCTGGTCGACCACGCGCCGTGCCCCGTCCTGGTGGCGCGCTCGCCGCGCATCAGGCGCATGCTGCTGGCGACCGACGGCTCACGCAGCTGCCTCGACGTCCCACGCATCCTCGCTCGCTGGCGCCCGGCATTCCACGGCCTCGACGTCGAGGTTCTGAGCATCGCTTCGGGTACCGGGCGACTCGGCGGCGTTCCTGCGGCGGACCTTCCGGATGCCGGCCTGGCGGATCATCGGCGCATTGCGGAGGAGGTGGCCGACGAGATGACGGAGCTCGGTTGGTCGGCCGCCGCGGTGACACGCGCCGGGAATCCCGGATCGGAAATCGTCGACGCGGCCGAGGGCTACGGTGCCGACCTCGTCGTGACGGGGTCACGTTGCCTCGGGACGCTGCAGCGACTGCTGAGCGGCAGCGTCGCGCATTCGGTCCTCCTCGGAACGCATGCGTCGGTACTCGTCGTGCGCGGCGGCGTGCCGGCACGCGCCGGGGAGCGCAGGAGGGCGACACTCGGGGTGGCCTGAGCCGTCGCGGGCGCCAGGAGGCGTCCGGTGTTTCAGCGGGCGACGGTGCGCTCGATGGGCCCGATGCCGCCCAGGATGAGTCGCGTGCCGCGCGCGTCGTCGACGCGCTCGACGATCGTCACGTCGCCGCCGAGCGTTCGGCCACCGGCCGTCGATGCGCGGAAGGCCAGGCGGGCCGGCCCGCTGACCAGGGAATCGGGAAGCGACCGGCTGGCGAGGTAGACCCACCACGGGCTGTTTCGCAGCTCGACGCGGACGTCGCCACCGTAGTGCAGCGTCGAGGCGCGCGGCACGATGGCGATGCGGTCGAGCTGGACCAGATCGAGGGGCATCGGGTTGCGGCGCATGGGTATCGGTCTCCGGTCGTGAGCCACCGCTGACGCGCACACGGGCGCGCACATGGGCCCCGGAACGGAGCGACCGGCGATCCACTCGCCGGCCGATCCGCCACGGGAGGGTGTGCTGACCCGTTCGTGTGCGACTCCAACGTAGGGATTCAGGACCACCGCCCACCCGTGCCGCGGGTCCCGTTTCGGCAGGACCGATGGCCTCACGGCGACGGGCCATCCGGCCCTGCCTCGTGGCGGTCGCGACCGCTGGAATGGGCCGAAGCCGCGCAAGGATCGATTCGCGGCCGATGAAACCACGGGAGCACCAATGCCACGCAGCCTTCTCTACTTCGGCGCCTTCACCGGCATGGGCACGGTCTTCGCTGCGACGCTGCTCGTCGCAGCGCTCGTCATGAGCTCGATGTCCCAGGCCGCGGCGTCCAAGGCCCCGGACCCTGAGCCGACGCCGGCCTCCGAGCCGGTTGCCGAGGGCCCGATCGGCGAGATCACCATCACCGGGTTCGATCTCGGCTTCGAGCCCGCCATGGTCCATGTTCCGGAGCCGGGCACCTACACCGTCACCTTCGTCAACGACGGCGGCATCTTCCACGACGTCACCTTCGACGACGGGACGGTCATCGCGGCCGACGGCCACGAGACGGCCACCGGCGAGATCACGATTCCGGAGGGTGGCCTCGGCTTCATCTGCTCCGTGCCGGGCCATGCCGATGGAGGGATGCGCGGCGAGGTCGTGGTGGATGCGACCGCCGAGCCGATGCCCTCGCACGGAGCGGGGGAGCGCACCGCCGAGGAGATGCGCGAGATCGACGCCGCCCGGACGGCGCTGTTCCCGGCCGACACCGACGGCAAGGGGAACGAGGTGCTCGAGCCCCAGTTGCTCGACGACGGGACGCTCCAGTGGGAGCTCACCGCATCGGCCATCGAGTGGGAGACCGAGCCGGGCAAGGTCGTGCGGGCCTACGCCTACAACGGCACCGTTCCCGGACCGCAGCTGCGGGCACAGGTCGGGGACCGCGTCCGGATCATCCTCAACAACGAGCTCGACGAGCCGACGACCATTCACTTCCACGGTCTGCTCGTGCCACCGAGCATGGACGGCGTGCCGGTGATCAGCCAGGAGGCGGTGCTGCCGGGCGACTCGTTCGTGTACGAGTTCGAGATCCGCAACGCCGGGTCCCACATGTATCACAGCCACTTCATGGCGGAGCACCAGGTGCCGATGGGCCTGCTGGGGGCCTTCATCATCACGGACCCCAACGCGACGGACGAGCCGCAGGTCGATCTCGACTACACGATGATCCTCAACGACGGGCCTCTCGGCTACACCCTCAACGGCAAGGGCTTCCCGGCCACCGAGCCGATCGTCGCGCAGTTCGGCCAGACGGTTCGAATCCGCTACATGAACGAGGGGCTGCAGATCCATCCGATGCACCTGCACGGCATCCCCCAGATGGTGATCGCCCGGGACGGGTACCCGCTTCCCCAGCCGTACATGGAGGACACGGTCCTGGTCTCGCCCGGCGAGCGCGTGGACGTCCTGGTCGAGGCGACCGAGCTGGGGGTCTGGGCCCTGCACTGCCATGTGCTGACGCACGCGGAGGGTCCGGACGGGATGTTCGGCATGGTCACCGCGTTCATCGTCGAGGAGTGAGAAGTGGAGGCTCGCGCGATGTCCATTCCGGATGCCTCGCTGGACGCGTTCGCCCGGCTCGCCGCCTCGGCGCCGCTCCACAGCGACCCGGATCGCGTCGCCGCCCTGCTCGACGAGGGAGCGGCATGGCTGCCCGGAGCCGTCGAGCGCCCCGCGGTCGCCGGCCTGCGCCGGTACGCCGTCGACCTGCGGCTCCACGTCGGTGGTGCCGGCAGCGGCCTGATCACGTTCAGCAAGGCCGCGTTCCTGGACCTGGGGCCGGCGTTTCGCACGGCGAGTGGCTGGCAGGCCGAGATCAGCTGGCGGGCGTCGACGGCGGCGCCCCTCTTCCCGGTGTTCTCGGGATGGCTGACCATCGAGCCCGACCGGCTGCGGATCGACGGCCTCTACGCGCCGCCGGGAGGCGCCATCGGACGCGTGGCGGATCGGGTGCTGCTGCACGTGGCGGCGAACGGGACCGCGGCCTGGTTGTTGCGCGAGCTGGATCGGGCGGCGCTCGGCGCCGCCGGGTGACGATCAGCTGCCGGGCGGATCGGCGAGGCGGTGGCGAGCGACGAACGCGGCCGCCTGGGTGCGCCGCTGGAGGTTCAGCTTGGAGAGAATGCTGCTGACGTAGTTCTTCACCGTCTTGTCGGAGAGGAAGACCTCGGCCGCGATCTCCTTGTTCGTCTTGCCCTCAGCGACGAGGAGGAGGATCTTGCGCTCCTGGGCGGTCAGATCGGCCAGCTCGTCACTCGCGCCGCCGCTCGCGGCGGTGCGGACGCGTTGCAGCACCTTCTCGGTGACGGCGGGGTCGAGCAGCGAGTCGCCGCGGCCGACCGACTCGATGGCGGCGACGAGATCCCGGCCCCGCACCTGCTTGAGGAGATAGCCCGATGCGCCCGCGATGATCGCCGACAGGACGGCCTCCTCGTCCGGGTAGCTGGTCAGCATGACGACCCGTGTCTCCGGCCGCGTGGAGCGGATCTCGCGGCACGCCTCGATTCCGGAGCCGTCCGGCAGGCGGACGTCCATGACCACCACGTCCGGCTGGAACTTCGCCGCCTGGCTGATCGCCTCGGCCACGCTGCCGGCCTCGGCCACGACCTCGAATCCGGAGCGCCGGTCGAGGAGCGCGACGAGTCCCTGTCGGACGACCTCGTGGTCGTCGACGACGAGCAGGCGGAGCGGTCGCTGGGAATCGGCCTCGGTCATCGGTCGCCTCCGTCGGTGTCGCTCCGAGAGCGGAGCGCGATGATGATACGGGTGCCGCGCCCCGGCGTGCTGCGCAGCGCGAAGGTCCCCCCGAGCGCCTCGGCGCGCGCGCGCATGTTCGCCAGTCCGTGGTGGCCGCGGTCCGGGTCGTGCTCCGCGGCGAATCCGCGGCCGTCGTCGGTCATCTCCAGTCGCACCCGCTCGGCGTCGGTCACGAGGGCGATGCGGGTCGTACTGGCCCCGGCGTGGCGGGCGACGTTGCTCAGCGCCTCGCGCGTGATCGCGAGGACCTCCGCGACCGTCTCGATCGGCAGGCGCTCGACGGCGCCCGTCGGGTCGTCCACGACCACCTCCACCCGCACACCGCCGTTGCGGTGCAGCTCGGTGGCCAGATGGCGGAGGCCGTCGACGAGGCTGCCGCTCTCGAGCAGCACCGGGCGCAGGCCGAAGATGAAGTTGCGGATGTCGCGAATCACGGCGTGCAGCGCGTCGATCGCCTCGTCGACGCGCTGCCGAGCCTCGGCCGGGTCCTCGTCGACCAGGTCCGGCACGTCGTCGAGGGCGAGCGTCTGGGCGTAGATCGACTGGATCACGCTGTCGTGCAGGTCGCGGCTGATCCGGTCCCGCTCGTCGACGATCGCGAGGCGACGAACCTGGTCGTGGAGCCGCGCGTTCTCGATCGCGATTCCGGCGTGCAGCGCGAACATCTCGACCAGCGCCTGGTCCTCCTGGCTGAACTCGGCCGCCCCGCTCTTGTTCGTCAGGTAGAGCCGGCCGACCGTACCCGACTGGGTCGTGATCGGCGTGCCGAGGAACGAGTGCATCGGCGGGTGGTGCGGCGGAAAGCCGTAGCTCTCGGGATGGTCGGCGATCTCGCGAATCCGATAGCTCCGGTTCTCGCGGATGATCAGGCCGAGCAGGCCATGGCCCCGAGGCAGGGGGCCGATCCGGGCACGCTCCTCGTCGCTGATGCCGCTCGTGATGAAGCGCTCGATCGCCCCATCCGCGTCGACGATGCCGATCGCGGCGTATCGAGCGTCCACGAGCACTCGGACCCGATCCGCGATGAGCTGGAGGACCCGTTCGACGTCGAGCACGCCGCTGATGCCCCGGACCGCCTGGTCCAGGGCGGCCAGCTGCTCCTCGGCCCGGTTCGCCCGTGCCGAGGCCCGCGTCGCCGCCAGCGCGACCTCGAAGGCGTGAACGAGCGCCGATGCCTCGGCCGGATCGCCGTCGACGCTGATCCAGCCGACCGTCTCGTTGTCCGTGACCGAATGGAGGTCCAGCCGCCGCCCGCCGAGACGGGGCGTGAGCTCGAGGTGGAGCTCGGGCAGGGGAGGCGCTTCGGCGTGCACCTCCCCGACGGTCAGGTCGAGGTGCTGCGCCATGTCGGCGACGCGAGCGGCCAGCGGTGCGGCCGTGGCGGGGCCGGGTTCGGCCTGCCACGCCTCGAGCGCGTCGAGGAGGGCCGGAACGACGAGGCGGCGGCTCCGTGAGGGGGCGGGACGGGACGGCTCCATCGGCGCAAGCCTAGCGCGCCACCTCGTCGAGCGACACGCTGGCGAGCGATCCGAAGAGCGCCTCCTGTGCTCGGAAGAACGCGTCGTGGACCTCGCACGGACCCTCCCGCCGGCAGGGCCCGCCGAGGAGAACGCACGTACGGCGACGGCCGTCTCCCTCGATCGCCTCGACCACGTCGAGGAGGCTGATGTCCGCAGGCGGGCGCGCGATGCGGTACCCGCCGAGGCGGCCCCGCCGATTCACGACGAGGCCGGCCCGGACGAGATCGCCCATGAGCCGAGGCACCAGGCTCGGCGGGACGCCGGTGGCCTCCGCGAGCCGCGCGGCCGTCATCTGTCCCGCGTCCGGCCGCGCCAGGGCGAGCATGGTGCGCACCCCGTAATCGCCTTTGCGGGTGAGCTCGATCCGCATCACGCCCCTCGTTCGGTCCGTTGTGCCCGGTCGGGCCGGGACATCCGGCACCTCTCCGAGCGATAAATCATAACCACACTGGTAAAGATTCGCTCGATCCGGAGACCAGACATGCAACGCGCCTTCTTCTACACCGGCCTGGCGGGCGGCGGGACCGCTCTGTTCATCAGCCTCGCCATCGTGACCGCACTCGTGCTCAATGGCCTCACCGCCGGTGCCGCGCCCGCTCCGGTCTCCGCCGGTGACGCCGGAAACGGACACGACCACGACGGCGCGGCCCCACCCGCGATGACCGTCGAGGAGAACCCGGACGCTGCCGCCTACGACCTGTTCGACCCGGCCGCGCCGCCGCGATCCGACCGGGACGTCCACGAGATCGAGCTGGTCATGACCGAGCGGCTGATGACGGTCGCCGCCGGCTACGAGCAGTCGGTCTGGACCTTCGGCGACACGGTGCCGGGACCCGTGATCCGGGTGAAGGTCGGCGATCTCGTGCGCATCACGCTCGTGAATCCCGAGGAGAACACCTTCCCGCACTCGATCGACTTCCACGCCAGCCTGGTCGCATGGAACGACGAGATGCGCTCGATCAACCCCGGCGAGGAGCTCGTCTACGAGTTCGAGGCGAAATACGCGGGCGTCTACATGTACCACTGCGGGACCGCGCCGGCGCTCATGCACATCGCCAACGGGATGTACGGGATGATCATCGTCGAGCCGGCCGAGGGCCTGCCCCCGGTCGACCACGAGTTCGCGTTCGTCCAGAGCGAGTGGTATCTCGGCCCGCAGGGCCAGACGATCGATCTGGCCAAGGCCGCGTCGGGCGCGCCGGCCCCCGACTTCGTCGTGTTCAACGGAGTCGCCAACCAGTACGCCGACCATCCCATCGAGGTCGGCGTGGACGAGACGGTTCGTGCCTACGTGCTCAATGCCGGCCCGAGCATCGACTCGAGCTTCCACGTCGTCGGCACGATCTTCCACTCCGTCATCAGGGAGGGGATCGTCCTTGCCGAGGGCAACGAGGGCAACTGGGGGTCGCAGGCGGTGGATCTGGCGCCGGCGCAGGGGGCCATCGTCGAGATGCGCTTCGATGAGGACGGCCTCTATCCCATCGTGACGCACGCCTTCAACTTCGTCGGCAAGGGGGCCCTCGGCCTCTTCAAGGCGGGGGACGGCGGCCCCGAGATGGCGGGCGGCCATTGATCGAGATCGGACCGATGCCGGCCGGCGGCACGACCGCCGGCCGGTCGGCTGCGCGCCTGACCGAGCGGCACGTCCTGTCGGCCGGGCTGGCCGCGGCCGGCCTCTTCGTCGGCGCGGCCGCCATCGCGGCGCTTGCGGCCGTCGTCGGGGGTGCGTCACCCTGGGCGGCGATCCACCTCGCGATGGCCGGCGCCGCGACGGTCGCCATCGGCACGTTCATGCCCCACTTCGCCGTCACGCTGGCGGGAACCCGACCGCGTCCGGTCGGCGAGCGCCTGGCGGCTCTGACCGTGCTCGGCGCCGACGAACGTCACCCCGCCCACCACCGCCC